>CALKIF010000086.1:0-27422 GCA_937988715.1 uncultured Alphaproteobacteria bacterium
CCGCTCCAGCGCATTATCCCGCCTCAGCCCGGGTTTCTGGCCGGGTTGCGGGCGTTATGTGATGCCCATCATGTGCTGCTGATTTTTGATGAGATTGTGACCGGCTTCCGGCTGGCCTATGGCGGGGCCCAGGAACGTTATGGGGTGACGCCGGATATCTGCACTTTGGGCAAAATCATTGGCGGCGGCTTTCCTCTGGCTGCCCTTGGTGCCAGTCGTGAGATTATGAAACATTTCGACAAGGCGGTTGTCGGCGGGGATAAATGGCTGATGCAGCTGGGCACTTTATCAGGCAATCCGGTAGCGTCTGTTGCGGGTCTGAAAACAATGGAGATCCTGCGCCGGCCAGGCCAGTATGAGGCCTTGCGAAAGACAGGAAAACGCCTGCAGGACATGCAGTCTGAGAAGCTGCACAAAGCCGGTATCGCGCATCAGATTGTCGGGGATGAAACCTTGTTTGATGTGTTGTTCACACAGAACAGCTGTACCGATTACCGCAGCACAAAACATGCTGAAGCTGAACGTGCCGGGCTGTATAATCTTACCTTGCGCCAGCACGGCATTTTGAAATCCCCGTCAAAGCTCTACCCTTCACTGGCGATAACAGATGCTGATTTGGACCAGACAGATGAGGCGGTTACCGCGGCGGTAAAGGCCCTGTCTGACGCCTGAGGCAACAGGGCTCTAAATCTGGTTCAGGATATCCTGGCCCTGCATATTCAGAAAATGAAGCAGGTCAATGAAGATCCAGTTTTCCGCCAGCTTATCGCCTTCCCGCCGATAGATATCGACAACCCGCATATCTGCATAATCAGGGTAAGGCGGCATGCCCAGATAGCCGCCTGTCGGTTTCAGGCTGAGATTGGGCCAGCCGAAAAACCCGCCATACTGGCCTTCAGCCATGCGGCAGATATGGCCGTTGAACCGGCGGCCTTCATTCTGGGTTCTGAACGGGCGTTGATGCTGCTGGATATATCTGTCGATGGTATAGCTCGCGCCAATCCCTGTCGGCCCCCACCACAACATATCTTCATGCCAGCATTGCCTCAGCTCATCCTGCGGGCTGGCATATTGGCCATGATTGATGTCGCCGATCATCCGGTTAATCAGGGCCAGGGTCGCCTCACCCTCTTGTCTGGCCTGCGGGGCAAACAACAACCCGTCATGGGTACGCGGGCCCGGCTGGACCAGATGCATGCCTGTTTGCTGGGGCAGGGGCGTAATCCCGGCCTGCGCCATCAGATGAAGCAGATCAATGAACAGAGCGGTTTCAACCAGCTTGCCGTTTTCAACTTTATGGAATTCAGCATAGCGTATCATCGCGATTTTCTGGTTTGGCGGGATGCCGACAAAGGGCTTGTCAAACAGGCCCAGAAAATGCCCCATTGAGGCCACCCAGACAGACGAAAACCCGTCAATCTCGTTTCTGGCCGCAAAGAAAATATCCTGCCTGCGCTGCACAGCTGAAAAGGCGGTCCTGAACGGTGTATAAAAAGCGCTGATCACAGAATCAGCTCCGGTCTGATCATGAAACGGATGCATCCCCCGCCACAGATATTCCTCTGTGGTAAAGTCAGGCAAAACCGCCGCCAGATCAGACAAGGCCGCGCTGTCTGTTGATTTCTGCCAGTTCAGAACCAGGCTTTTGGCCTGCTGAATATCATCACTCATGCTGATTATCCTGTTATACACATCTGTGTGAAGATTAGGCTTGTCAAAGGTACGTTTCTCCTCCTACCATTTTTGCATAGGTATGCAAAATGCGTTTTCGTCATGTAGGGTCGCAAGAGAAATGGCTTCGATAGAGCTTAAACATATCCATAAACATTGGGGCCAGTTCGTTGCGGTAGATGATTTCAATTTAACCATTGCCGATAATGAATTCCTTGTTCTGCTTGGCCCGTCAGGCTGTGGCAAAACCACCACTATGCGGATGATTGCCGGGCTGGAGGAGGCCAGCTCAGGAGATATTTTGATAGATGGAAAACGGGTGAATGATCTGGAACCCAAAGACCGGGATGTCGCCATGGTGTTTCAGTCTTACGGCCTCTATCCGAACATGAATGTGTATGAAAATATCCGCTTCCCTCTGAAGGTACGGAAAATTGACCAGGCCAGCCATGATCAGCGGGTCCGGCGGGCCTCAGCTATGGTTGAGCTTGATGAATTTCTGCATCGCAAACCAGCTGAATTATCTGGTGGTCAGCGGCAACGTGTGGCACTGGCCAGGGCCATTGTGCGCGAACCGAATGTGTTCTTGATGGATGAACCCTTATCAAATCTTGATGCCAAATTGCGGGTCTCAACCCGGGCCCAGATCAAACATCTTCAGCATGAACTGAAAGTGACCACCATCTATGTCACCCATGATCAGATCGAGGCCATGACTTTGGCTGACCGTGTGGTGGTGATGAATAAAGGGCTGATACAGCAGATCGGCACGCCAACCGAAATTTATGACAGGCCGGCGAATTTATTTGTGGCGGGCTTTATCGGCAATCCGGCGATGAATCTGGTTGAAGGCCAGATCAAGAAGGGCTGTTTTTCTGCAGACAATATAACTGTTAAGGGGCTGAAGCTGAAGGACGGGCCCGCCACGCTGGGTTTCCGCGCAGAAGATGCCAAAATTACAGATACGCCCGCCACGGCACAGATTACAGCACCGACCTATGCAATGGAATTGCTGGGGGATGCGACAATGGTCACGGTGATCGCCGGAAATGCTCTTGTCGCGGTAAAGGCGCATAAGGAATTCCGTACAGAAATCGGCAGTGAAGTGCATATTTCTGTTCCGGAAGCAAGCTGTCATCTGTTTGACAGCCAGACAGGTGAAAGATTGGGAGGCTGACGCTTCTGCATGATCTCATCAAACCCGTTTAACCGGGACAACCATGACAGAGTTATCTGTCCTCATAAAAACAGGGAGAGACAAATGTCCTTAAGAAAACTAGCTTTGGCCTCTGCTGTCGCCATTATGGCGAGCACGGCAGCACAGGCCTGTCAGATATCTGCACGTGTCAGTGTTGTTGGCAATGAATTCCCGGCCATCCAGACCGTTGGCAAAGGGGCACAGGCCTGCAGCGGGGCTGAGGTATCCACCAACCTGACCGCCGATCATCAGAAAATCAATGTGGCAGGCATGAGCGGCAATCCGGCTGAATATACATCAGCAATTATTGCCAACTCATCAATTGTTGCGCTGATGAATAATGATGTGATCCGGCCGCTTGATGATCTGGTTGCCAAACATGGCAAGGATCTGAAAAAGAACCAGCTGATCACCATTAATGGCAAAGTCATGGCTGTTGCCTTCATGGCGAATGCCCAGCATCTGGTCTATCGTGAAGATGTGCTGAAAAAAATCGGCATGCAGCCACCAAAGACTTATGAAGATATGCTGGCGGCAGCAGAAAAAATCCGGTCAGCCGGGATCATGCAGAACCCTGTTGGCGGCGCTTATAAGGCAGGCTGGAACCTGGCTCAGGAATTCAACAATATGTTCCTTGGTTATGGCGGCAGCCACTTTAAGGACGGCTCTGCCCAGCCAAATGTGAACTCTGCGGCTGGTGTGAATGCGCTGAACATGATGAAATCTCTGTCAGCCTATATGAACCCTGATTTCCTCACCCATGACAGTAACGCCACCAATGCTGAATTCCGCGCGGGCAATGTTGCCATTATGAATATGTGGGGCAGCCGGGCGGCCACATTGGTTGATGTTGACGGCGTCAGTGATGAGGTGAAAAACGGCATGAATATCGCTGGCCCGATGACAGTTGGCGGCGGCAACACCCCGGCCTCTACCCTGTGGTGGGATGGCTGGACAGTGGCCAAGAATATCAGCGATGCTGAAGCTGAAGCCACCTTCATTGCGATGATGAACGGGATTGACCCCTCTATCATCAAAGATGAAGACATCCGCAAACAGGCGGTCTGGCTGATCGACGGCTACACCCCGACAGATGCTGCCCGCGGCGTGTTTGCAGCCGCACAGGCCAACACAATTCCGTATCCGATGCTGCCGTATATGGGTCTGTTGCATACAGCCCTGGGGGCGGAACTGTCTGACTTCATGCAGGGCAAAGAATCTGCAGAACAGGCACTTGCTGATGTGGAAGCTGCCTATATTGCAGCGGCCAAAGAAAAGGGCTTCCTGTAGGAAGCTGAATACCCTCGGGAAGGGGGGAAATTTTCCCCCTTCCTGAACCCCGTCTTCAGATAGTTTGTTATGAAACATTCAACGTTTTTCTGGTTTTTTATGCCAACAGGTCTGGCGATGCTGTTATTCATCGCGTTTCCGCTGGTGTCGGTTGTTCTGCAATCTGTGCACACCCCGCATGAGGCGGTGTTGGTCACAGTTGAAAATTGCGGGCCGTTTGGCTGTAAACAGGAAACCACGATTGATCAGGACGCGACCCGCGCTCTGCGTGATGCAGAACCTTTGGGCCGGTTTGTGGGCCTGGATATTTATTTTGACCGGGGGCATCTGGCTGTGGCTGAGGTGAAAGACGCCTGGGCGAGCACAGACAGCTGGTCTGCCTTTTTCAGCACATTAGGCAATCTGCCCTTTTACCGGGCGATGGCCTTTACCCTGACCTTCACCTTTACGGTGACGCCGGTATTAATTATTTTCGGCCTGATGATCGCGCTCGGTGTGAACGCCTTGAGCGAGAAAATCAAAGGCCTTGTGATTTTCGTGTCTTTATTGCCGATGATTGTCACACCTCTTATCGGCTCTCTTATTCTGTTCTGGATGATCGACAGCCGCGGCATTCTGGGGAACGCCATTCAATGGCTGGCGGCGGATCCGGATTTATCCTTGAAAGCCTCAACAGGCCTGACCTGGCTGATGCTGATTGTCTATGGCGTCTGGCATTCAGCCCCGTTTGCGTTTGTGGTGTTTTATGCCGGCCTGCAGACTTTGCCGATGGACCAGATTGAATCCGCCCGCATTGATGGGGCCAGCCGGTGGGAGCAGGTCCGGTATGTGATCGTCCCGCATCTGATGCCATTGATCACCTTTGTTGCGCTGATTCAACTGATGGATAATTTCCGCGTTTTTGAACCGATTGTCGGCTTTAATGCTGAAGCTCATGCCACCTCACTCAGCTGGATTATTTTTAATGATCTGGGGGGCGAGACGCGCCAGCTTTCCGCGGCTGCCACCTCTTCCATGCTGACCATTTTCGGGGTGGCTGTGTTGCTGTCTCCTGTATTGTGGCGCACCTGGCAGGATTTTAAGGGGAAATCGTGATGAGCAGCTCTGTCGCCAACCGGTATCCTGTACATCTGAAAGCCCTGATTTACGGCTTTATCGCGTTGTGGGTCATCATGGCCGCGTTTCCGTTTTTCTGGACCTTGTGGGGATCGTTCAAGGTTGAATTGGATTTCTTTTCAATCGCTGACTGGACAAACGCGCTGACCGGCGAAAACACCAAAAACACCTATGGTTCGTCCTTTACCGATACCGGCTATGTCGGGGCCTGGGTTCAGGAAGAATTCTGGCGTGCGGCGATCAACACATCGATTGTCTGTTTCTTTGTTGTCTGCACCTCATTGACCATTGGCACACTGGGCGGATATGCCCTGTCCCGTTCGGGCTACCGCTATACATTCTGGCTTCTGATCACCGCGCTTATTTTCAGGGCTATGCCGCCTATCACTCTGGTATCTGGCTATCTGCTGCCGTTTTTTGAATGGAATTTATGGGGTATTTTGCCGACCACAATCATTGTGCTGGTCGCCATTAATCAGCCCTTTACCTTGTGGATGCTGCATTCTTTTTTCCAGAGCATCCCAAAAGAGCTGGATGAAAGCGCAAAAGTTGATGGCTGTACCCAGTTTCAGGCGTTCCGGTTTGTGATCATCCCGGTGATGTGGCCGGGCGTGATCACCACCGGGCTGTTCTCTTTCCTGCTGGCCTATAATGATTTTGCGGTGACTTCTATGCTGTTGTCTGATGAAAACCGGACCATGGTACCGAAAATCGCGGCCTTTTTGGGAACCACCTACACCGAAGGCAATGTGATGTTTGCTGTTGCCGCTGTGGTGTCTGCCACTGCGCCACTGTTTGTCTTGGTGATGTTTTTCCAGCGCCGGATTGTCTCTGGGCTGACCGCCGGTGCGGTGAAAGGATAGGCTGATGGTCAAAGGAACCCGCCCAGAACAGGCCGCCCTCAGCCGGGATACAGATATGTCCAGGACTGAGGACACACGCCGCGTGATTGAAGGCATGGTTGACGGGCTGAATGATCATCGTATTGATGATATCGGCGCTTTCTTTGCTGACAATTTCCGGTGGCTGGGCAATCAGGGGTGCGGCACGAAATCCGGCCTGCGTGAATTTCAGGATAACTGGCAACGCCCGTTCCAGGCCGCTTTTTCAGACAAGGTCTGTATTGATGAGGCGCGGCTGTATATGGGGGAATGGGCGGCCGCCTTTGGCCGTCAGGAAGCGGTGCATTCCGGTGCCTTCATGGGCGTCGCGCCGACCGGAAAAAAAGTGGAAATCCGTTATATGGATTTCTGGAAAGTTGTTGACGGAAAGATTGTTGATAACTGGGTGATGGTCGATTTTCCGCATGTTCTGGCCCAGCTGGGTGTTGATGTGTTTGATGGTGAAGGATGGGAAGCCTATGATGAGGGCCGGAAGGTACCGCCGCGCCCTGAACGGGGGTGAGAGATGACAGACCCGCATCATCATAACAAAGCCGCGGTGAGAGCCCTTTGCAGGCAGCTCTATAATTTTGATGAACAGGCGGTGCGGCAAAAGCTGGATCAGCTGCTGGCCGCAGAGGCGGTCTGTCATTTTGGCTATCCTGTTGGCGATATTGCTGCCCCGCAGCTTTATGATGAGGTGTTTGCCCCGCTAGCTGCGGCATTGCCGGATATGGAACGACGTGATCTGATCTGTATCGCGGGTTCTGATCATATGGGCCAGGACTGGGTGGGCTGTGCGGGCTATTATCTTGGCCGGTTTATGGCCCCGTTCAGGGGGATTCCGCCCACCGGCCAGATTGCGCATCTGCGCTTTCATGAATTTTTTCGCTTTGATGAAGGCCGCATCGTTGAAATTCAGGCGGTCTGGGACCTGCCGGACTTAATGATGCAGGCCGGGGTCTGGCCGATGGGGCCGTCTCTGGGCCGGGAATGGCATGTACCGGGCCCCGCCAGCCAGGACGGGCTGAATGTGGCCGCAGACACGCCTGAACAGACCGCCGCCAGCTGCCAGCATGTTGTGGATATGTTGACCGCGATGCAGCGTTATCCTGAACAAGGCGGGCCAGAGGTGATGGAGCTGGATAAATACTGGCATCCCCATTTCAGCTGGTACGGCCCGTCCGGTATCGGCAGCAGCCGCGGCGTGGACGGGTTCCGCCGCTGGCATCAGACACCGTTTCTGAACGCTATGCCGGACCGGGGTCACTATCCTGAAGACACCACACTCCATTTTTTTGCTGAAGGGCCTTATGTGGCGGTGACCGGATGGCCGAACATGGCACAGACCCTGACATCAGGGGGCTGGCTTGGCATTGCCCCGACAAAACAGAAAATAACCCTGCGCTCACTGGATTTCTGGCGTCTGGAAGACGGGCTGATCAGGGAAAACTGGGTGCTGGTTGACCTGCTGGATGTGTGGGCACAACTTGGCGTGGATGTCTTGGCGCGTATGACACAGCTGGCCTCTGCTCAGCCTGGCTATACGGCCCTTGTGCATAATCAGGCCTGTACATCTCAAGAGGCAGTGGGATGACCGGGGCGGGCAGAACATCTCCGTCCTTGCCGAAACGGCAGGCGGCGTCTGGCCGGATCACCTCAGCTGATGTGGCCCGTCTGGCCGGGGTCAGCCAGTCAGCGGTCAGCCGTGTGTTTACCGATGGCGCGTCAGCCTCAGCAAAAACCTCTGCCAAGGTCAGGGACGCTGCTGAACAGCTGGGCTACCGGCCGAACAGGCTGGCCCGATCGCTGCTGACCGGCAAATCCTATATGGTCGGGCTGGTGGTTGCCTATCTGGATAATTACTTCTACCCGGAAGTGCTTGAAAAGCTCTCCAAGGCCCTCCAGCAGCAGGGCTATCATGTGCTGATCTTCATGGCCGCCCAGACAGCAGATAATATTGATGATGTTATCGAAGAAATTCTGGAATATCAGGTTGATGCCATTGTCACAGCCTCTGTTGCGCTCTCCTCTGAACTGGCAGACAGATGCCAGTCTGCCGGGATTCCGATTGTCCAGTTTAACAGGGTTCAGGAACAGTCCCGCTTTTCCTCTGTAACCACAGATAATTATAAAGGCGGCACAGAGGTGGCCTGTCATCTGATCGCCCAGGGCTATACCAGTTTCGGCTATATTGCGGGCTGGGAAGGGGCGTCAACCCAGCGGGACAGAGAGGCAGGATTCCGCGCCGGTCTGGCAGATCATGGCTTTGATCTGGGCTTTCGGGCGGTGGGCAATTTCCGTACCGAACAGGCCTATCAGGCGGCCCAGATGCTGCTCAGCGCAAAGGACCGGCCAGAGGCTGTGTTTGTTGCGAATGATGCGATGGCTTTGGTGGTGATGGATCTTGTGCGTCATACAGCCGGGCTTCGCGTGCCTGATGATATCGCGATTGTAGGGTATGATGATATTCCGCCGGCGTCCTGGCCAAGCTATGATCTGACCTCATTCAGCCAGCCTGCTGATGAAATGGTTGCAACAACAGTTGATGTTCTCATGCATCATGTCAGCCAAAACGAAACAACACCGCGCCAGGTCATTGTTTCAGGAGAGCTGAAAATCAGAAGCTCCAGCCAACTACAAAAAAGAGGGTGACATGCACGGGTTTGATAACAAATTCAAAACATTTCCCGACTATATTCTGGGGATTACACATGAAATTTGGGAACAGCGCGGTGTTGAAACCCTGAACCATTATTATTCTGATGATATTGTGGTGCGGTCCCCGTCTTCTGTTGTGGTGGGCAATCAGGCGGTGATCAAGGCCACCTATGCCACTCTGGATGAATTTCCAGATCGCCAGCTGCTGGGTGAGGATGTGATCTGGTCAGGCACACCAGAGGTTGGCATGTTGTCCTCTCACCGGATTTTATCAACCGCAACACATTCAGGAAACGGCGCGTTCGGCAAGGCAACAGGCACCAAGCTGGTCTACCGCGTGATGGCGGATTGTCATGCCATCAGTAACCAGATCAATGATGAATGGCTGATCAGGGATTTGGGCGCGATTGTTCGCCAGCTTGGCTGGGATGAGGCTGATTATGCCCGCCAGCAAATTAAAGATGAAGGCGGGCCGGACGCCTGTATCAAACCGTTCAGCCCGGCAACAGATATCACCGGCCCCTATCAGGGCACAGGCAATGATGATGAATGGGGACAGGCCTATGCAGATATCCTGACCTCACTTATGGCCGGCGACAGTTCAGTTGTGCATGCGCGTTATGACCGGGCCGCCCAGGCGGCCTACCCGCTTCATCAGACCGCTCACGGCTACGCAGAAATCACCGCGTTCTGGGCCGGGCTGCGGGCCAGCTTTCCGTCTGCAGACTTCACCATCCATCACCAGATCGGCCGCACTGATCCGCTGATGCCGCCGCGCGCTGCGATCAGATGGTCTTTGTCCGGACGGCATGATGGTCACGGCCGGTTTGGTGCGCCTTCAGGGGCAGGTGTTTATATCATGGGCATCAGCCATGCTGAATTCGGGCCATGGGGCCTGCGCCGCGAATATACATTGATAGATGATGTTGCTGTCTGGAAACAGATCCACCTTCACACCGGGAGCTTGTGATGACAAAGCCTGTGCAGATTGTCAGATATGCTGAACTTGTGCCCTGCCGCACAGCCTTTATTGATGCCCATACACCAGGGTCAGATCAGAAAGAAAATTTTACCATTATTGGCGGCGGCGTGTCTGAATCAGCTGATCAGCATGTACATATCAAAGATACGCCCGGGTTTAATATCGGCGCGGCGGGCCAGCCGCCGAAATGCCGCAATTCGCTGCATACGCATAAAACCGCTGAGGTGTTTTTTGTTCTCTCCGGCCGGTGGCGGTTTTTCTGGGGCCGCTGGGGGGATGCTGGTGAGGTGATCCTTGAGCCGGGCGATATTTTCAATATCCCTACCGGCATGTTCAGAGGCTTTGAGAATATCGGTGCAGATTATGGAATGATTATGGCTGTGCTTGGCGGTGATGATGCGGGCGGCGGTGTAGTCTGGGCCCCGCAGGTGATAGAAGATGCCAAGGCCCATGGCCTGATTTTAGCTGAAAATGGCAAGCTCTATGACAGCAAAAAAGGCGAAACCCTGCCTGACAATCTTGCCGCTATGCCGGTTATGGCGGATGACCATCTGGCCCTGATGGCAGAACCATCAGTTGCTGAGGTTGTGCCGCGTTGGGTGGCCCGCTATCTGGATCTGCTGGCCTTATCTCGGGATGAGCCGGTTGAGGTCATTGGCGAGACCGGCCTTATTTTTGACCGGCCGGGCTTTGCGGTTGATTTTCTGTCTGCACAGTCACAGACATCTGTAACCTCTGGCCCGCATTACACTGTGCTGATGCCTGTCAAAGGGTATTGGCAGCTGCACCAGGCCGATCAGATCAGCCATATCGGGCCGGGGGACACCGCGTTTCTGCAGCCTGATACAGCCTATCAGCTGACCCCGGCCATGTCTGGTGAGGCTGGCGTGTACCGTATCCGCAACACAACTGATCCGGCTGGCCCCAGCTGGTGGGAAAGGACCTGATGTTATGAGCAGGATTTTAACAACTCATGTCGGCTCTCTGCCGCGCTCGCAAGAGGTAACTGATCTGTTATTTGCCAAAGAACAGGGCAAACCATTTGATCAAAGTCAGTTTGATGAGACCATGACCGCCCATGTTGATATGCTGGTGGCGCGCCAGAAGCAGGCAGGCATTGATGTGGTCAGCGATGGGGAAACCTCAAAAATTTCTTATGCGACTTATGTCAAAGATCGTTATTCCGGCTTTTCAGGGGACAGCCCGCGCAACGCGCCCGCAGACCTCAAACAATTCCCCGGCTTCCTTCAGCGTCTGGCAGATAGCGGCGGCACCCCGACCTATGCCCGGCCGATGTGCACAGGCGAGATCACGCCGCTGGATAATGGTGAACTGGACAAGGATATTTCCAATCTGAAAACAGCGATGGCCGCCCATGGTGTAGAGCGCGGCTTTATGAATGCGGCCTCTCCTGGGGTGATCTCTTTGTTCCTGCAGAATGATTATTACCCCAGCCGCCAGCATTATCTGGACGCGCTGTCTGAGGTAATGAGGGCAGAATATAAAGCGATTATTGATTCTGGTCTTGACCTTCAGCTTGACTGCCCGGACCTTGCCCTGTCGCGTCATATGCTGTTTGCTGATCTCAGTGATGATGAATTTGTCGCGATTGCGGACAGCCATGTTGCCGCGCTGAATCATGCGCTGGACGGCCTGCCCAAGGAGAAGATCAGGGTACATATCTGCTGGGGCAATTATGAAGGCCCGCATATCTGCGATATCTCTATGGACAAGGTGTTTTCCACATTAATGAACACACATGCCGGATATGTTCTGTTTGAAACCTCCAACCCGCGCCATGCCCATGAATGGACAGTGTTCAGAGATCGCGTAGATGAAGTGCCGGCCGATAAAATTCTGATCCCCGGCGTATTGGACAGCACAACCAATTTTGTTGAACATGCGGATGTTGTGGCGCAACGGCTGGACCGGTTTACATCTGTGTTCGGGCCGGACCGCGTCATGGCGGGTACCGATTGCGGCTTTGGCACTTTTGCCGGGTTCGGGGCGGTTGATCCGGAAATTGCCTGGGCCAAGCTCAGCGTTTTGCGGCAAGGGGCAGATCGCGCGCTGTAAAGGATACCGCCAGAGATGAGCCTGCAATTGCCCGGCCCTGTGCTGCTGCTTCCCGGCATGATGTGTGATGACCGGCTGTTTGCCTATCAGATCGGCCGTCTGAAACAGGATACAGCTGGCCAGATATCTGTTCTGACACCGCCTCTAGATACCGCGTCTTCTCTGACAGAACTGGCGGCACAAGTGCTTAACGCGGCCCCGCCCTCTTTCTGTCTTTGCGGGCTGTCCATGGGCGGCATTCTGGCAATGGAAATTATCGCTCAGGCCCCGCACCGGGTTGACCGGCTGGCGTTGATGGACACCAACCCGTTACCAGAGACCGCAGAAGGCGTCATCAGGCGAAACCGGCAAATTGCTGATGTAAAATCAGGCGGCCTGAAACAGGTGATGGCAGACGAGATGAAACCGCTTTATCTGGCTGACCGTCCGGATAAAGCAGCTCTTCTCAATCTGTGTATGGATATGGCACTGTCCCTGGGGGAGGCAGCCTTTATCCGTCAGTCTCTGGCCCTACGGGACCGGCCGAATCAGACAGAAACCTTAAAATCTGTGCGCTGCCCGACCTTGATTCTGTATGGAGTAGAAGACCGGCTCTGCCCGCCTGAACGCCATCAGCTGATGCACCAGCTGATCCCGCATGCCAAGCTGGTGGCGGTTCAGAAAGCAGGTCATCTGCCGCCGCTTGAAGCCCCGCAAGACACTTATGGCCATCTGAAAGACTGGCTGAATCTGCCTGCTTAAGCGCTGTCCTTCCCGGCTTGGATGGTCGCTTACCGGTGCTTTCCCCACCAGCTGTTCTGCAGCGGCTGTCCGGCCACAAACTGGTCCGGCCCCAGCTGATCCTGAATGCGCAGGCATTCATTCCATTTCACCATCCGCTCTGATCGCTGGAACGAGCCGACCTTCAGCTGCCCCGCGCCCAGACCCACTGCCAGATGGCTGATTGAGGCATCTTCGGTTTCCCCTGACCGGGCAGATACAATGGTCTGCCAGCCCGCCTTTCGGGCTGTTGTGAAGGTCTTGACCGCTTCACTGACGGTGCCGATTTGGTTCACTTTGATCAACACAGCATTTGCCGCCTTATCGTCAATTGCCGCCCTGACCAGCCCGTCATTGGTCACCAGATAATCATCCCCAATGATCTGGAGCTGATCGCCAAACCGCTTGGTGAAGGCGATCATCCCGTCCTTGTCATCTTCTGCCAGCGGGTCTTCGATAGACACAATAGGATAGGCATCCAGCCAGCGGCCCAGCAGGTCAATAAAGGCTTCTGAGGACAGCTCTCTGTCCTCAAGGGCGAGGCGGTAGATACCGTCCTTGCCAAATTCTGAAGCTGCAATATCAAGCGAGATAACAACATTTTTACCCGGGCTCTCGCCGGCTCTTTCAATCGCCAGGGTCAGGGTTTCCAGAGCCTCTTCATTGCTGTCAAACAAAGGCCACCAGCCGCCTTCATCAGCAATTCCCGCCGCCTTGCCTTTTGCCGCCATCAGATCGCCTGCTGCGAAATACACCTCACGCGTTACCTCCATCACCTCATCAAAACTTGACGCACCAGGAACCATCACCATGAAATCCTGAACATCAACACGGCGGCCGGCATGGGCCCCGCCGCCAAAAATCTGAATCTCAGGCAGCGGCAGGCTGGGGGTGGTTCCATACAGCGCGGCGATATGCTGCCAGACCGGCACAGCCTTGGCGGCTGCCCCGGCATGCAGCGCGGCCAGAGACGCCGCCACCAGCGCATTTCCGCCGATAGTCTCTTTCAAGGTAGAGCTGTCCAGGCTGAGAAGAGCGGCATCAATCTCACCCTGCTGAGTGGAATTCATACCTGTCAATACAGCCGTAACAGGCCCGTTTATGTTTGCACAAGCCTGGCGCACATCCAGGCCACCAAGATGCGCCCCGCCATCTCTTAACTCCAGCGCTTCTCTTGTGCCTCTTGACGCGCCGGACGGGGCAATCGCCCGGCCTGTGCGCCCGTTTTCAAGACAGATTTCGGCTTCAACTGTTGGTCTGCCGCGTGAATCCCATACACGGCGGCCTTGCACAGATACAATTTTACTCATTGCGGTGTTTGTCTTTCTATTGTCTGCATAAACGCTTCAAGCGAGTGTGCTGGCACATCAAGCAGATGCAGCGCCACCTGCCTGATATGGGCTTGGTCTTTTTCTGATAAATATTCCACAGGTGATTTCCCATCAATACGGGCCAGCATCATCATTGGCAAAAGTTTCAGGATACGCGCCTCCAAACCGGCGACATCTTCCCAGACCACAAAGCCGCGATAGGCGGCCCAGAACCGGGTACAGAACGACAGATAACGCGCCAGACAGCCCGGCACATGCACAGCTTTCAGAATAAAATGATTCAGGCAGAAACAGACATCAAAACTGGCGTCCCCCATCGTTGCGCATTCCGCATCCAGAAGATAAGGACGGCCCTCAGTGAACAGGATATTTTTCGGGCTGACATCGCCATGGATCAAAAGCTGATCAGACTGATAAAGCTGGTCTGCAACCTGATGAAACAGCGCCTGATGTGACGGGTAGAGGCGGGCGGTATGGAGCAGGTAAGGCTCAATCCTGATGGCCTGAAAATCATCACGGTTGGCAAAGGCGGTGCGGTCAAACTCAGGCCCGGCGGTGGCGGCATGAATACGCCCCAGCAACCGGCCCACAGCCTCTGCTTGTTCGGCGCGCCCGTCGCCGGCCAGCAGCACAGATTTGAACAGACAGGTCTCCTCACCTTGCAAATAAGACATCACAAACCCGTTCAGCCGTTCAGAATGGCCATAAAGCTGGATGGCGGTGTCAGGGGATATCTGCGCAGCTGTTTTCAGCCATTGATATTCGGCAAAGCTGCGTGTCACCGGGGCAAACCAGTCTGCTTTGACTCGTAATTTGGCCAGCGCGAATTTCACACAATAGGTTTTCTGATCAGATGATCCGTCCTGCCCGACCCTCACCTTGGCGATATCACTGGCCACACCGCCGGATAAGGGTGTAACAGACAATGGCGCGTCTGCCTCGTTCAGGCCAAGTTCGGCTAACAATTCAGCGCATCTTGCGGGGAAATCGACGGTCACGGCCCTGTCCTGTACTGGTCTGTCTTAACAGTAATTTTTTTACGCCCTGTTCACAAATGAATTTCCCCTTATGATGATCGATAAAGCCGCTGAAATCAGGCTTCTGTGCTGTCCGGTCAGGCGGGTTCTGATTTGTCTGTGTGCGCGATTGTCTGTAGGCTTTAGGGACGGTTTTATAAGGAGGGGTCTGATGTCAAAACCATGTATTATTTGTGTGGCCATTACCGGGTCTTTGCCGCGCAAGAGCATGAACCCGGCTGTGCCGATTACCGTATCTGAACAGATAGAAAGCACGCAAGCCGCGTTTGAGGCCGGGGCCAGCATCTGTCATGCCCATGTCCGGAATGAGGATGAAACCCCGTCCAGTGATCCGGAAAAATTTGCTGCCCTGAAAGAAGGGCTTCAAAAACATTGCCCGGGGATGATTATCCAGTTCTCAACTGGCGGGCGTTCAGGGGCGGGGCGAGAGCGCGGCGGCATGCTGCCGCTTCGCCCGGATATGGCCTCGCTGACAGTCGGGTCAAATAATTTTCCGACCCGGGTTTATGAAAATCCGCCTGATCTGGTGGACTGGCTGGCAGCAGAAATGCAGAGCTATCAGATCAAGCCAGAAATTGAGGCATTTGATCTCTCTCATATTCATCAGGCGGCCCAGATGCGCAGTGATGGCCGCCTGACCGGGCCTTTATATGTCCAGTTTGTGATGGGGGTGAAAAACGCCATGCCTGCAGACAAGGACGTGTTTGATTACTATATCGCAACAATGAACAGGTTGTTGCCGGACAGCCAGTGGTGTGCAGCAGGCATTGGCCGGCATCAGCTCCAGGTCAATGAATGGTGTGTGGCCGCTGGTGGTCATGCCCGCACCGGATTGGAAGACAATATCCGGCTGGACAAACAAACGCTTGCCCCGTCAAATGCGGCTCTGGTCAGCCGGGTGACAGAGCTGTGTGAGCGCTACGGTCGGCCTGTCGCCACAGCTGAGCAGGCCCGCCAGATGTTGGGGCTTGCCGCCTGAAACGAACAGCATTAAGACAGGTAACCGTCACCAATTCACAGGAGAGATTTTCATGAAAGCAATGGTGCTGACCGGACATGGCGATCTGGACAAGCTGGTCTGGCATGAGGACTGGCCTGTGCCGGAAGCAGGCCCTGGTGAAGCTCTGGTGAAGGTGAAAGCCTGCGGGCTAAACAATACAGATGTGAACACACGGTCCGGCTGGTATTCCAAGGCGGTGACCGAAGCCACCACAGGGGATGGCTATGCAGAAGTTCATGAAGAAGACCCGTCATGGGGCGGCAGCGCGATCACTTTTCCGCGGATACAGGGCGCGGATATCTGCGGCATTATCGAAGCTGTGGGAGAGGGGGTTGACCCGGCCCGCATTGGTGAACGGGTGATCACGGATAACTGGCTGCGGGATCCGAATGAACCTGAAAATCTGAATAAAACAGGCTATTTAGGCTCTGAGGTCAATGGCGGCTTTGCTGAATATGCCGCCCTGCCGTCGCGCAATCTTTTGGCCGTAAATTCTGATTACACCGATGCAGAACTGGCGACCTTCAGCTGTTCTTATTCTACTGCAGAAGGCATGCTGACCCGCGCAAATGTGGGCGAGGCTGATACCGTGTTTGTGCCTGGGGCATCAGGCGGTGTGGGCGGGGCTGTGGTCCAACTGGCCAAACTGCGCGGCGCGCGTGTTCTGGCCTTGACCACTGCAGATAAAGCAGAAGCGGTAAAGACCTTAGGCGCAGATAAGATTATTGACCGGAATGAGGCAAACTGGTCTGGCCAGCTTGGCGATGAGGTCATATCTGTTGTTGCAGATGTGGTGGGCGGAACAGACTGGCCGGACTTTCTCGATCTTTTGCAAAGAGGCGGACGTTATACTTGCTCCGGGGCGATTGCCGGGCCAATCGTCTCGTTTGATTTGCGCACTTTTTATTTGCGTGATCTGACCTTTACCGGCTCAACAGTGATCAGCCCAGAGGTTATGCCGCGTCTCATCAGCTATATTGAGGCCAAAGCGATCAAGCCTGTTCTGGCCGCCACTTACGCTCTGAAAGACCTGCACGCTGCCCAGACCGCCTTTATCAACAAGGCGCATGTCGGCAATATTGTGGTCTGCCCGTAACGGTTTTTTTACAGAGGTCGCCTAATCTAAGGTCACCTCTCCTTTCGGGGTGTCCAAAACAAAGCTCAAACCTGCCTCACCTTCTGTCACCTCGGCAAGATGGGCAACACCCAGGGCGGCCAGCTTTGCCTGCAGCCCGTCAGGGTCAGGATGAGACAGGCGGACCTGTTTCAAAGTGACGCCCAGCTCCTGTTGGGCCGTGCTGGGGTGCGGGCCGGGGGACCATTCGATAAAGGCCGGCAGCAGCCCGCCTTCCGGCAGATGTCCGTCCTTAGGGACCGTCAGCCTCCAGGATCGCTCACCGCGCACAAACGTGACAATTTCACCCAAGGGCACAGGGCTGCTGGCCACCAGCTCATCCAGCTTGTCAGTGCTGACCACCCAGCAGAGCGCGCGCGGCCGTTCAGCAATCTTATTTTGTGTGTCCGGGAAATCCAGCGTGAACCAGCGGGCCCGGCCGGGATCAGGGGCATCAGGGTCAATCGCGATCAGCTCAAAAAAGCTCTCATTTCCGGCCTGCATCACACAATTATGCGTGCTCATCAATGTATGTTTGCTGCCGTCCGGAACAGTAACGCCCAGGGTTGGCTCAAGCGCGGCCACACCGGCGGCAAGGCTGGATGTACCAACAGCGAAATGATCAATCTTATGTGTCATCAATGTTTATCCTGATAAAAAAACTAAAGTGAGGTCAGTAAAACAGAACCGGCTCAGCGTCTGTCTGTGTCGGGCTGTTCAACAGGCCCGCCCTGTTTGACCCAGTCTGAAAAGCCGTCTTTCAGATGGGCAGCCGCAAATCCCATATCGGTCAGCATGGCCACGCTGAGCGCCGACCGCCAGCCAGAGGCACAGTGAAACACATAGCGTTTATCTGCCTCACCGAAGATAGGTTTGAAATAGGGGCTGTCGGGATCAACCCAGAACTCCAGCATGCCGCGCGGGGCATGAAAGCTGCCCGGGATAAAGCCGGTTTTCTGGCGTTCTCTGATATCGCGGATATCAACAATCACAAGGGAGGGATCATCCAGCTGCTGGATCAGCTCATCTGTTTCAATTTCTGTAATTCTTGCCCGGGCCGCACGGACCATTTCTGCTGATGTGATCTTCAGTTTGTTCATGTGATGTATCTCTTGTTACCTTTTCGGCCTAGCGGTCCCGCAGACGTTCTCTGTGCACAGTATACAGGCCTGAGGCAATAATGATGGCTGCGCCGGCAAATGTAAATATATCCGGGAGATCAGCAAAAACCAGAAACCCATATAAAGTCCCCCAGATCAGAATCGTATATTGAACCGGGGCCACCAGCCCGGCATGGGCGATCTGCAGAGCCTTGATCACCATAAATTCAGCCAGCCCGGCCAGAAGCGCCATGATGGTCAGCAGCAGGATCTGCTGGCTGGTCTGCGGCGTTACCCAGACATAAAACGCCGGTACAGACAACACCAGAGAGCTGGCCAGCGCGGTATAGGCCACTGTGGTATAGGCATTGTCACTGCCGCTGAGCAGGCGGGAGATAATCTGCCGGCCGGCAAATAAGGTGGCGGCAAACAGAACCAATAACAAAGCAGGATGAAAGCTCTCAAAGCCCGGGCGGATCACAACAAGCGTGCCGAGAAAACCGGCAATGATCGCACTCCATCTGTGCAGCCCGACCTTTTCGGCCAGCAGCACCGCGCTCAGCACCGTTACAATCAGCGGCGCGATAAAGGTCACGGCAATCGCATCAGCCAGTGCCGCATAGCTTATGGCGATGATAAATAAGGTGGCAGACCCGGCCGCCAGAACCCCTCTTGCCAGCTGCAGAACCGGATGGGCGGTTATAAAAATCCTGACCCCATAAATCCCCATTAACAAGATTGTGCCGGCGACCAGACCCAGCTGGCGGATCCAGACAATCTGCAAGGGGTGAAGAGAATCAGTCAGAAATTTTGCCAGCGTGTCCACAGCTGAGAATAAAAACATTCCCACCGCCATATAAATCAGCCCCCTGAGATTATCAGAACGGGTCGGCTGGCTTATCTGATCTGCCCATGGGCGTTGCGGCTTGGAAATGGATTTATACTCTTCACTGGGGTCATCAAAACAGCCTGCCAGATGTGAATGAACAGTCCAGCAGGTCTGGCCCCAGTGTTCCTGTTTGCCGGGGCCAGGTCAATTTAAATTCGCTGCCCCCCGTCAGGTGACTTTACACAGAATCAGATTATCTCAGTAAAGACATGCGGCATTCAGGTGCGGATAAGATGATAACAACACAGCAAGGCCCTGTTCATCTGGTCTGGTTTAAACGGGATTTGCGGGCAGAAGATCATGCCCCGTTGCGCGCGGCCGCCGCCTCTGGCTGTGCTGTGCTGCCGCTCTATGTTGTTGAACCTGATTACTGGGTCCAGCCTTTTGCCTCTCGCCGTCAATGGGGGTTTATCCATGACTGTCTGCAGCAATTGCGCAATGACCTCGCCCGTCTTGGCCAGCCGCTTGTCGTTCGCACAGGCGCGGTGACAGATATAATCGCTGGCCTGGCAGACAGGCTCGACATCACCGCTATCCATACTCATCAGGAAACCGGCAACAGCTGGACCTATGCACGGGACAAGGTGGTGGCCGGTTGGTGCCGGGCCCGTCAGATTGAGCTGGTTGACTATCCCTTCAACGGCATTGTCAGGGGCTTATCCAATCGGGATAAATGGTCCGGGATACGCAGCCAGCGGATGACCCGGCCCGTACTGCCGCCGCCGGCGGGTTTGCGGCCTGTTCACGGGGTTGAGGCAGGGCCGATTCCGGCAAAAACAGACAGGCTGTTCGGCCCGCCACTGCCCGGGTCTGTCCAGCCAGGCGGCCGTCAGGCAGGTCTTGTGCTGCTGGACAGCTTTCTTGTTCAGCGGGCCCACACCTATCAGCGCGGCATGTCCTCTCCTCTGACCGCTGCACAGGTCTGCTCCCGCCTGTCGCCTCACCTCAGCTGGGGCACCTTCTCGCCGCGAGAGATAGAACAGGCTGTCAGCCAGCGGCGTGCCCAGCTTGGCCCGCAGGATCAGATCTTTAAACGCAGCCTGGCCAGCTTTTCCTCTCGGCTGGTCTGGCGGTGTCATTTCATGCAGAAGCTGGAAGACCAGCCTGATCTGGATCAGCACTGCATGCATCAGGCTTTTGAAGGTCTGCGCGAGCCGCATCATAATGAAGCGTTTTTTACCGCCTGGTGTGCGGGGCAGACCGGCTATCCGTTTATTGATGCCTGTATGCGCTCACTTGTACAGACTGGCTGGCTGAATTTTCGTATGCGCGCGATGCTGGTCAGCTTTGCGGCCTATCATCTGTGGCTTGACTGGCGCCGGTTCGGCCCGCATCTGGCCCGCCAGTTCACAGATTATGAACCCGGCATTCATTACAGCCAGCTGCAGATGCAGTCAGGTGTGACCGGTATCAACACGCTGCGGATTTATAATCCGGTCAAACAATCTTATGATCAGGACCCTGAAGGCCGGTTTATCCGCAAATGGGTACCTGAACTGGCCGGCCTCAGCCCGCAATGGATTCATGAACCCTGGAAGCTGTCTTCTGATCTGCATCATCACACCTCCTGCCGGGTGGGCCAGGATTACCCTTTTCCTCTGGTCGAGAATGAAACGGCGATGAAACAGGCCCGCACCCGTATGGCAGAAGCCCGCAAGACAGACGGATTTGCTGATATGGCCCGCCAGGTCTATCGCCGCTTGGGCAGCCGCAACCGGCCGCCGCAACGCCGCACCCGGCCCGCGAAAACGCAATTGTCTTTGTTTGGGGGATAGGAAAGCCTATTCCTTTTTGGTCAGTAGGAAATTGCCAATCTCATAAATCGCCAGCGATATTTCAGATTCAAGCGGGAACGACAGGACCCCCATCACGCTGTAGCCCATCAGCAACGGCACAACATAAAATCTGATCATATAAAAAAACCAGGCCACATAAAGCGGATGCAGCTTGTCCAGCAAAAAGCCGGGCGTTACCGGCCTGAACAGGAAAATCACCGGATTGGTGAATTTCACAAACACTTTCATGAAAAAGAAATCGGAGGTTTCATGCATGAAAATAGACATGCCGAACCGGCCGATCAGCGTCCACATAATCATGCCCAGCAGATAATCAATGATAATGATGAATAACGGGAACTGGGCGCTCATGTCAGCTTATCCAATAGAAGTGTGAAGGATCAGGGTAAAGTGAATAAAGCTTTGTTTGTTTTGTCAAGAAAACGGAGCGGGAAATTTCCCGCTCCGTAAAGGCTTTTATCGCCGGTCCGGAAACTGTGTTTTCAGCCCCCGGGCCGGACAGATCTTCAGGCCTGTTTACTGTACGACAGTCTTACCGCTTGGAACGCGGATTTCTTCGACCATCTTCTGGGTTTCTGCATCAGGCTCTTCAGTCATCAGGCTGACAACAACCATCAGAATCAAGCTGACAGGCATACCGATCATGCCGAAGCGCAGACCGTCAATACCGGCCCATGGGGCCATGCCAGCAAACTGAACCATATACAGATACCATGCACCTGCGGCGAAGCCACCAACCATACCGGCAACAGCACCGGCACGGTTTGCCCGTTTCCACCAGACACCAAGGACCAGCGGGAAGAACAGACCGGAATTGGCAAAACAGAACGCCCAGGCAACCGCGCCCAGAATTCCTGTCAGCTTCATAGAGGCCACGAAGGCACCTGCTGCACCGATGACCAGCAACAGAACGCGGGCCACGATCAGACGTGTCTTTGTATCTGCTTTCGGGTCAATGATCTTGTAGTACAGATCATGTGACAGGGCGTTCGCAATCGCCAGCAACAGACCATCAGCAGTTGACATCGCTGCGGCCAGACCACCGGCAGCAACCAGACCTGAAATCACATAAGGCAGACCGGCCATTTCCGGTGTTGCCAGCACAACGATATCGCCGCGCATGAAGAATTCATTGATCTGGACAATGCCGTCACCGTTACCGTCAACAACCTTCAGGAAGCCAACATTGCTCCACTGCTGAATCCATTCCAGGCTGCTTACCTCAGCAACAGACTTGCCGATGATGCTTGTGGCAACAGTCGGGTCCAGCAGAGACAGCTTGGTGAATGTGGCCAGCGCAGGGGCGGTCAGATACAGCAAGCAGATGAACAACAGTGAATAGCCAACAGACTGACGCGCAGCCTTTACTGAAGATGTGGTGAAGTACCGCATCAGCACGTGTGGCAGAGACGCCGTACCCGCCATCATACACAGCACAAGTGTGAAGAACTTCCACTTCGCCATCAGCGAATCACTGGCGTCATTAATGCCAACTTTCAGCGCGGCCAGCTTGCCAGCTTCAGCCTGAGCTTCAGCAGTTGGCAGCAATGTGCCGACACCCAGCAGACCTTCCAGTTCCTGAACGCGCTCTACAGCACCGAACTGGGCGAAATGTGGGATCAGGCCATAGCCAAGCTTGTTTGACATCCAGAACACTGGGATCAGATAGGCAATGATCAGCACGATATACTGCGCCACCTGAGTCCAGGTCACCGCCCGCATACCGCCCAGCATTGAACAGAACAGGATACCGGCAAGACCGATCCAAACGCCCAATTCAAACGGGATTTGCAGGGCACGTGCCGCCACTGTACCTGTACCGTTAATCTGTGCGGTCACATAAGTGAATGAGGCCACCACCAGAATGATCACCGCACACAAACGGGCAAGGTTGCCGCCATAACGTGTACCGATGAAGTCAGGCACAGTGTAACAGCCGAATTTGCGCAGGTAAGGCGCAATCAGAGACGCCACCAGCACATAACCGCCTGTCCAGCCGACCAGGAAGGCCATATATGGATAACCTTTGAGGTAAATCCCCCCGGCCATCGCAATAAATGACGCGCCTGACATCCAGTCAGCGGCTGTTGCCATACCATTATAAACAGCAGGTACTTCTCGGCCAGCAACGTAATACTGGCTGGATTCCATGGTCCGGGACAACACCCCGATCATGGCATAGATACCTACGGTGAAGGCCACAAAAAGCCAGCCGATAACTGTGTTTGACACACCGGCTGCTTCAAGAATGGCCATCAGAATTACAAAACCCAGGAAGCCCAGCGTGTACAAGCCGTACACCCGGCCCAGATTTTGGATAAAACCACCATCTAGTTTTAACATTTATGCCTCCTAGTCTTCGCCGAAGCCAAATTCTTCATCGATTTGGTTCTGACGGCTGGAAAACCAAAACACCAATACAGCAAAGGCTATCTGTGAGCCCATGCCCGCCATGAAGTAGGCCCCCGGAAAGGCATCTGAATTCAGACCTTCCCCGAACCAATGGATGACAAATGACACAATCGCCCAGATTACCAATGTGGTAAACGTAAGCGATTTGGTCTTTGCCCAATGCTCATCTTTTTTTGAAGACATAATTCCCCCTCAAAAACTTGTTGCGACAAATCTAAAGAGGGCATGTAATACAACAGACGCACCAAACCATATCTGGCTGATGCTGTCCTTGCGTCTTTACAATTTCCCCCCTAAAGACGTTGCGTTATCATATGATGAAAAACTGTGTTAGTCAAAAAAAACAATAAAACTGGGGCAAGACGTGATTAAAGACTTCTTTCTGACTTTGAGAAACAAGCTGGGGCTGGCCCCGCGTCCGGTTCTGAATTCGGTACCTGTGCTTATTGATTTTACCGAAAAACAATCAGCTTATGTCAGCCAGGTCACTCTGTTTGGTTATATCAAGACACGGGCCGGGACCAGCTGGCCCAAATTATTTGAAGATGACACCTATCTGATTTCCCTGCGCACAGCCCGGTCACATTTTTTTGCCGCTTGTGTGGCGGATTTATCTTTATTTATCGCTGCCCGCATGTTTACCGGCGCGCGGCTGTCTGCTGATCAGGCTGTCCGGCTGGCGGTTCATATTGCTGAAAGCGTGCTGCTGAACCACCAGCAGGATGACATCGACCCGTCTGCCTTTGTTGATATTGTGCACCGCACCCGCCAGCGGGCTGAAGTGATGGCCTGGGAAGAAGCGGCCACAACCGCGCTGGCGTTTGCTTCCAGTGCAGAGGCCTTTATGAAATGGGCCCCGGTGACAGATGAATTCAAAGCGCTGGATGAAGAGATTATGCGCAATTCGCTTCACCTGCGCTGGATTGGTATCCGCCGGGATATCAAAGAAACCCTCAATGTTGAACAGCTGTTGCCGGATCTGGCCGCTCTGGCCGCCCCTTCAGATCGTTCTGGCAATTCAGGAGCATAATGTGGCTGAGCTTTATCGTTTGGGTGTGGATATTGGCGGGACCTTTACAGATGTTGTTCTGGAAGGCGGCAACGGCACAGCGGCATCAACCAAGGTGCTGACCACCTATGAGGCGCCGGAAGAGGCGATTGTAACAGGCCTGCATGACGTGTGCGCCAAGGCCGCTATCCGGCCGGACCAGATCAGCCAGATTATCCATGGCACCACTCTGGCCACCAATGCGCTGATTGAACGGCGCGGGGCAAAGACAGCTCTCATCACCACCAAGGGTTTTCGTGATGTGATCGAAATGCGCACCGAAAGCCGGTTTGAACAATATGATCTGAATCTGGCCCTGCCTGATCCGCTTCTGGCGCGTAACCAGCGTTATGTGCTTGAAGAACGGGTAGATGCCAAAGGCAATATCCTGATCCCGCTGCAACAGGCAGAAATTGACCATCTGGCGGACCGGCTGGCGGCGGCCAGTTATGAAAGTGTGGCTGTCGGCCTGCTGCATGCCTATGCCAATGATGTGCATGAAAAAAGGATAAAAGAGGTTCTGGCCGCGCGCCTGCCGGATCTGATGATCTCGCTCTCCTCTGAGGTTTCGCCGCAGATGCGTGAATATGAACGGTTCAACACCACGATTGCCAATGCCTATATCAAACCGCTGATGAAAAGCTATTTAGGGCGTCTGAAAGGCCGGCTGGCCGCCGAAGGGGCAGATTGTCCTGTTTTTCTGATGCATTCAGGTGGCGGTATTATCAGCCTTGAACATGCGGCTGATTTTCCGGTCCGCCTTGTTGAATCCGGTCCGGCAGGCGGGGCTGTGTTTGCGGCCCATATTGCGGCCGCGCATGGCCTTGATAAGGTGTTGTCTTTTGATATGGGCGGCACAACGGCCAAGATTTGTCTGGTCAAAAACCAGACCCCGAAAACCGCCCGCACATTTGAAGTTGCGCGCACCTATCGGTTCAAAAAAGGCTCTGGCATGCCGATTTCCATTCCGGTCATTGATATGGTGGAAATCGGGGCAGGGGGCGGCTCGTTGGCCCAGGTTGATGCCTTAAGCCAGATCAGGGTAGGCCCGGAAAGCGCAGGTTCTGAGCCCGGGCCAGCCTGTTACGGGCGCGGGGGTACAGCCCCGGCTGTCACAGATGCTGATTTGCTGCTGGGCAAGCTTGACCCGGCGGCCTTTGCGGGCGGAACCATCCCGCTTTATCCTGACCGCTCAGAACAGGCCCTGACCCATCATATCGCTGAGCATCTGGATATGCAGGCGACTGAGGCCGCCTGGGGGGTGGCCGAAATGGTCGATGAAAATATGGCCAATGCAGCACGTGTGCATGCGGTTGAAAATGGCGAAGATTTAGCAGACTACACCATGATCGCTTTTGGCGGGGCGGCCCCGCTTCATGCGGCCCGCCTGTGCGAGAAGCTGGGTGTGGCCCGCTGTCTTATCCCGCAGGGCGCAGGGGTGGGTTCAGCCATTGGGTTCCTGCGCGCCCCGTTCAGCTTTGAGGCGAATTCCTCTGTCTTTATGCGGCTGTCGGCTTTTGATCCGGACAAGGTGAAACAGCTGTTTGCCGGCATGCAAGACGAAGCCGCCTCTTTCGTGCGCAGTTGTGATGCCACAGCTGAGATCAATACAGAACATAAGGTCTATATGCGTTATGCCGGTCAGGGCTGGGAAATCCCTGTCCCGCTGACCGCAGAACAGGTCAGCCAGCCGGACGCGGCTGTCTTTACCGCCTGTTTTGAACGTGAATATGAACAGCTGTTTGCCAGAACCGTTGCGGGCATGGAAATTGAAATCACGGTCTGGTCTGTCAATGCCTTTACTGACCGGCCGGCCTCACAGGCGGTCAGCCCGGCTGCCCGGCAGGCTGATGTAACAATTGCGGCCAGCCGCCAGCTGTTTGACCCGTCTGTATCTGCCTTTGTCACCGCTGCTGTGGCCAGTCGTGACGATATGCGCCCGGGCACCCATCTTTCCGGTCCGGCCCTCATCACTGAAGACGAAACCACAATCATCATCCCCTCCAGCCGGGATGCTGTGGCCTATGCTGACGGGACAATTGATGTCTGCAGAAAACAGGGAGCTGTATCATGACAAACGTCTCTCAGGTTGCTTTTCAGGTGATGTGGAACAGGCTGATTTCTGTGGTGGAAGAACAGGCCCAGGCCTTGGTCAGGACCGCCTTTTCAACCTCTGTGCGGGAAGCAGGCGATTTGTCTGCCGGTGTCTATAACGAAGCCGGCCAGATGCTGGCCCAGGCGGTTACCGGCACACCTGGTCATGTCAATGCGATGGCGGATGCGGTCGGGCATTTCATCACCACAATCGGCCGTGCCAATATGCAGCAAGGCGATATTTATATCACCAATGATCCCTGGCAGGGGACCGGCCATCTGCATGATATCACCCTTGTCACCCCGTCTTTTTTTAATGGCCGTCTGGTCGGGTTTTTTGCCTGTACAGCGCATATTGTGGATATTGGCGGGCGCGGTTTTGGGGCAGATGCCAATTCTGTTTATGAAGAAGGTTTATATATCCCGATCATGAAGCTGGCGGATAAAGGCGCATTTGATCAGACCTTGCTGGCGATCATCAGGGCGAATGTGCGTGAACCTGACCAGCTGATTGGCGATATCTATGCGCTGGCCACCTGTAATGAAATTGGTCACAGACGGCTGATGGATATGATGGCTGAATTTTCTCTTGCCGATCTTTCGTCTGTCTCAGACTTTATCCTGACCCGCTCCCGCCAGGCGACACTGGACCGGATTAACGCGCTGCCCCCGGGCAAGGCCTCAGGCCATATGCGCATAGACGGCTATTCCGCCCCTGTTGATCTGCGGGTCAGCCTGTCGATTGAACAGGACCGGATTATCTGTGACTGGGCCGGCACTTCCGGGGTGGATAAAAAAGGCATTAATGTGCCTCTGGTCTATACCAAGGCTTATGCCTGTTATGCGCTGAAATGTGCGATTGCCCCGGATATTCCGAATAACGCGGCTTCGCTGGCCCCGTTCCAGATCACTGCACCTGAAAATTCGATTGTGCATGCTGTGCATCCGGCCCCGGTCGCGCTGCGTC
>CALKIF010000087.1:0-53294 GCA_937988715.1 uncultured Alphaproteobacteria bacterium
AATCAACCGATTGAAATTTACATTTTCGGGGCGACCGGCTGGCCACGTGTGGTGATCGGTCTTATGCTTTTGGTCACGATCGGTAATTTTTATCATCAATACAAACATGGCTCAGCGATACAGACAGGGCGTGTCGGTATTGCAGATGAAGATGAGGCAGGCAGCTATGACAGTCTTTCAGCTGTCATCAAAGTTTTGGCTGTTCTGGGCACGCCGTTTTTATTTGCGCTCTCCTTGAAACCTGTTGGCTTTTATTTTGCCACACCGTTTTTCATTGCTCTGATTATCGTCATCTTCGGTGAACGCCGCTGGACGTGGATTTTGGGTATAACTGCACTTTTATATGCGTTGCTGCTTGGGCTGTTCATGGTGATTTTGAATGCCCCTCTTCCGCAGGGGAATGTTTCTCCTTTTTATGATTATAGTGCGTTCATTCTGCGCCTGAATAATGACCTTCAGCAATTGTGGTAGGCTGATATGATTGAAAATTTCCTGGCGGGCAGTGCAGCCCTTTTTGGTGACCCGTTTACGCTGGCCATCTTCTTTTTCGGGGTAATCGGCGGCATGCTGTTCGGCGCCATTCCGGGCGTGAGCATGCTGACGCTGGCAGCGATTTTGCTGCCGTTTACGTCTGATTTATCGCCTGCCCAAGGGGTGATGCTGTTTGCGGTTATCTATTGTACAGGCACTTATGGCGGTGCCATTACCGCGATTCTGTTTAACATTCCTGGCGCGCCTGAAAATGCGCCAACCGCCTTTGATGGCTATCCGATGACCCAGCAAGGCAAGTCCGGCAAAGCTGTCGGCGCGGCTGTGCTTTGTTCGGCCATTGGTGGTGTTGCATCTGCTTTGGTGATGATGGCCGCCACCCAGCCTCTGGCCACCTGGGCTATCCGAAATATCGGCCCGCCTGAAATTTTTGCGCTGGTGTTTTTTGGTCTGGCTGTTGCCTCATCTGTGGGCGGGCGCACCATCTGGAAAGGCTGGTTGTCTGTCTTGCTCGGTCTTATGATCGCGACCATTGGTCAGGACCCGGTAGGGGGCATCAACCGGTATAATTTTGGCTTTGCTGACTTGGCTGCGGGTATTGCCTTTGTGCCAGCGATCCTGGGCTTCTTTGCCGTATCTGAAATTTTCGTGCAGGCGGAAAAACGGGCCACAGGCACCTTTAATGCCCCGAAAGTGGGTATGTCCTTTCCCACTTTGTTTGAATTATGGGCGCAGAAAATTGCGGTTGTGCGGTCAATTCTTGTTGGGTTTTTCTGCGGGATTCTGCCTGGCATCGGGGCAACGTTGGCGGCCTTTATGGGCTATGGCGAAGCGGTGAGATGGTCAAAGGACAAAGAAAGTTTCGGCAAAGGCAATATTGAAGGGGTGATCTCGTCTGAGACAGCCAACAATGCGGCAACAGGTGCGGCGATGATTCCGCTTCTGGCTTTGGGTCTTCCTGGTGGCGCGCTGACAGCAATGATGGTTGCTGTGTTCCAGATGCATGATCTGGAACCAGGCCCGCTGGTTTTCTATAATTCGCCTGACCTGATCTGGGTTGTGTTTGCAGCGATGTTCTATGCCAATCTGTCAATTCTGTTTGTCGGCATACTGGAAACAAAGACTATTCTATATTTGCTGAAAATTCCGTTCCAGTTCTTGGCCCCCTTGATCTTACTGCTGGCCAGTATTGGGGCCTATATCGGGCGCGGGCTGGTTTTGGATGTTGTGGTGATGTTTATCGCTGGCATTGTCGGGTTTTTGTTACGCCGGTCTGGTTATTCTATTCCGGGAATTGTCTTGGGCATTATTCTGGGCAAAATCGGAGAGCAGAACTTTGCACAAGGCATGCAGATGGTTCATTATGACCTGATGGCCTATCTGTCTCGCCCGATTTGCTCACTGCTGATTCTGGCTGGTGTCCTCACACTCGGCGTCGGCGTTTATCAGGCCTTTCGGGCTCCGGATAAAAAGGCCTGAACCTGACCTTCTGAACGCAAGGATAAGATATAAAATGACCGGTGCAGACGATACAACATGCATAGATGAATTGGTGTCCGCCGCAAGGGCGGCCCAGCAGCACTATGAACAGAATGGCTCTCAGGAGTTGTTTGACAGGACCTGTCAGGCTGTTGCCTGGGTGCTGATGGAGCCGGCACGCAACGAGCAATTATCGAAAATGGCTGTTGCTGAGACCGGGCTGGGTAATGTGGCAGATAAAATCAGGAAAAACCACAACAAAACCCTTGGCCTGATGCGAGATCTAAAAGATGTACAGAGCTTTGGTCACATCAGTGATGATGCGGCAAAAGGCCTGTCAACTTATCTGCGGCCGAAAGGGGTTATTGCGGCTATTGTGCCTTCTACTAACCCTCTGGCCACACCAGTCAATAACATCATCAACGCGCTGAAAACAGGTAATGCGATTATCATTGCCCCCAGCCCGAAAGGGGTGAAACCGGCGACTGTTCTGCTGGGCTACATCCATGATGCTCTGGCCAAGCTTGGGGTGCCTGCTGAACTGGTCCAGATGGTACCTGCCCCACCGTCAAAGCCAAAGACACAGCGGCTGATGCAGCTGGCTGATCTGGTGGTGGTGACAGGCTCGCAAAGCAATGTGCGGGCAGGCTATATGTCAGGCACACCAGCAATTGGCGTGGGGGCAGGTAATGTGGTCACCATCATTGACGAGACAGCTGATCTTAACGCAGCGGCGGCAAAAATCGCTGCGTCCAAGACATTTGATAACGCCACCTCCTGTTCCTCTGAAAATTCGGTCATTGTGGTTGATGCTGTTTATGATCAGATGATGGCAGCTCTGGCTGAAGAAGGCGGGTTTCTTCTGACGGATCAGCAAAGCAAGGCCGTACAGGATATTCACTGGCAAAATGGCAAGATGACAACAACTTTGCTGGCTCAGGATATCGACAAAGTTCTGGCCGCAACGGGCCTTGCCGGAGATGCTCCTGAAAATACCCGCTTTTTGGTTTTGCCGCAGACAGATATCGGCCCGCATAATCCGCTTACCGGCGAGAAAATGGCCCGTTTTTTAGCCCTGCATCGGGCACGGGACTTTGATCAGGCTGTCGAAAAAGCAATTACAATCCAGAATTATCAAGGGGCGGGGCATTCTTTGGGTCTGCATTCTTCAGAGGACAGCCGGGCACGGCATCTGGCCATGCATGCCCGAACCTGCCGGGTCATTGTCAATCAGGCACATTGCTTTGCAACCGGCGGCTTTTTCAATAACGGCATGCCTTTTTCTCTGTCTATGGGGTGCGGCAGTTGGGGGGGCAATTCAATTGATGAAAACCTCAACTGGTCGCATTTTGTCAATCACGTCAATGTTGTGCGTGTCATCCCAGAAGATAAACCTGAGCTGGAGGACATATTTGCCAGCTATTGGGATGAGTTTGGCAAATGACCAGAACAATTCCGGCACAGCTGGCCGAAAACGCAGCGTCTAATGGCGGGTCTGTTTGGCTGACCTCTCCTGAAACTGGCCTTACAGTGACCTGGGCTGACGCTCAAGACAGGGTTCAGGCCCTGGTTGGCCAGCTGAACAGACTGGGCCTCGCCCCTGGTGAACCGGTTGCCATTGCCGCGCATAACTGTATCGCAAGCACATTACTGTTCACTGCTGTGACTTGCGCTGGTTTTGTTGCCACACCGCTGAACCTTGTTTCCGGCACAAAGGCCATGGCTTATGTCCTTGGGCACTGCCAGGCAAAAATCCTGTTCTGTGCACCAGAAAACAGAGCCCTGATTGATGAGGTTCTGAGTAACCGGAAAGAAGATATTCAGGTCATTGTCCTGCATCCTGAAGACGGGCCTGTATGGCCTGAAGGCCTGAGCAGCGCTGCGCAAACAGAAAATGCTGCTCCCGCCGCAAACAGCCCGGGCTTGCTGATGTACACATCCGGGACAACAGGCAATCCAAAAGGCGTTGTACTTTCCCACGCCAATCTGCTGGCGGCAGGTGGGAATGTGGTGACCGCTCATCATATCACTTGTGCTGATACCGGCCTTTGTGTGCTGCCAATTTATCATATTAATGGGATGTGCGTGACCGTTATGGGCACGTTGGTGTCAGCCAGCGGGCTGGTGATGCCTTATAAATTTTCTGTCTCTGCGTTCTGGTCACAGGTCAAACAGCATGATGTCAGCTGGTTCAGTGCGGTACCGACCTTATTTGCCTATCTGCTGAATGATGACAGCGAACCCGCCATTAATGCAGACAGGCTGCGCTTTGCCCGTTCAGCTTCTGCGCCTTTGCCGCCAGAAACCCACAGACGGTTTGAATCACGCTTTGGCATTCCCATTATCGAAACCATGGGGCTGACCGAAACCGGCGCACAAATCCTGTCAAATCCTCTTCCGCCAGGGGAACGAAAAATCGGCTCCCCCGGGCAGGCAGTCGGTAATGAGGTGATGATAGCTGACGAAAAGCTGAACCCTGCTGCAGCTAGTATCACTGGTGAAATCTTGATCCGCGGGGCCAATGTGATGCAGGGCTATCTCCATCAGCCAGAAGAGACAGCCAAAACAATAACAGCTGAAGGGTGGCTGCGGACAGGCGATCTGGGGCATATGGATGAAGATGGTTATGTCTTTGTGACCGGCCGGATAAAGGAACTGATTATCAAGGGTGGTGAGAATATTGCCCCTCGTGAAATTGATGAAGCCTTGCTTGAGCATGAGTGCATTTTAGAAGCCGCCGCCTTTGCCGTACCTTGTGAGAATTATGGACAGCGGGTTGAGGCCTGTATCCGGTTCAAACCCGGCAAGCAAGCAGCAGCAGACCGCCTTATCCAGCATTGCACAGAACGGCTGGGTAAATTTAAAACACCAGATAAAATACATATTCTTGATGATCTGCCGAAGGGGCCGTCAGGGAAGGTACAGCGTTTGAAACTTCACGATCTGGTTTATGATGATCAGTAAGGCCGCAAGATGTAAGGCTGACAGGTAGTAATGTGAGCGAATTTTTTCAGCTGTTTTTATTGCCGGGCCTGCCGGTACATTATATGCCGATCATTCTGATCGCTTTTTTGTTTTCCGGTATGATCAAAGGATTTCTGGGTATTGGTTTGCCCGCAGCAGCAATGGCCATGCTGACCATTTTTATCGACCCCAAAACGGCCATTTCACTGATGGTTCTGCCGATTATTTTTGCTAATGTGATGCAGTATTTCCGGTCAGAAGCCCCGCGTAAAACCGCCTATACATACCGCTATTTTGCGCTGGCGATCATGATCAGCATTTTCACAACATCTTTATTTATCGCGTCTTACCCAACTTCTCTTCTGACCGTTGCAATTGGTGTGGCGATGGTGGTGTTTTCGATCAATCTGCTGTTCGGTGTTACTTTGCCGATATCCGGCCATCTGGGCTGGCAAGTTGGCGTAGGGGTATTCTCTGGCATATTGGGCGGGCTCAGTTCGATTTGGTCGCCGCCAGTGGCGATGTATCTGCTGGCCCGCAATGTGTCAAAAGAAGAATTTATCGGGGCATCAGGGTTTTTGTTTCTTGCTGGCTGCTTTCCCCTGGCCGCCGGCTTGATCCTGTCTGGCGTATTAACTTTTGAAGCGGCGATGCAGTCAGTTCTGGGCCTGACCGCAGTCATCATCGGCTTCCGTGTGGGCGAGATGATGCGGAGCTATATCTCTCAGGACCTGTTCCGCAAGATCGTGCTTAGCGTGTTTTTGATTCTGGGAGTGCGGCTGATCGCAACCGGCCTGCTTTAAGCATCCTGCAACCGCTGGAAAATGGCAAACAGGCCTGCCTGGGCGGCGGTCTTTGAATCCACCGTCTGATACGGGATGCCTAGCAGACCAAATGCCTGCTGATAGACAGCAGACAGTGCGCCAGATGACATCAGAATAACTGGCGATCTGTCATCTGCCTGACAGGCCAGGTTCATAGTTTTACATTCATGTCCCACCAGAACAGCAGATAACAGCGTCAGCACATCACTGTGCGCAAACCGCCCTGTCAGCACACCAGCACGAATGGCAAACAGATGATGCAACAGACCGGACGGGCTCTGTGCCAAAGCCAGACCATCAGCAAAAGCAGGGCTGTTCAGATCAACTTCTGAGTCAGCGTCTATCAGCGGCGCTAAGATAGAGTGCGCTTTCATTAAATGGAACAGCTCACCTGTCATGAAGGTGGTCAGCCGTTCAATCCGGCCCTTCTCGCCAAAAATCCATTTTGAATGTGTGCCCGGCAGACAGAAGAAGGTTTGATCAGCCTTTATATTGCCCAGCCCCCCTGCCAGTAAGGTTTCTTCGCCGCGCATGACATCATTATGGCCATCTGCAGACACCCCTTTAATGCCAGGGATGATATACAGCGCCAGTTCTGGATCAGGAACATTGACAGCTCCGGCAGCAAGTTCATCCACACCGACAGTACCAGTAAGATATCCCGCCTCATGCCAGCCCTGAGCACTGCCGATCATGCCGCACATAACAATCGGCAGGCCAGCGTGATCAGCCAGCCAGCTTCCAACAGCCTCCAGCAGGGTTTGCCTGAACGAGGCCCCGGCTATCTGTGAAATCCCCCAGAACCCGTGCGTACTCTCCAGAACCTCGCCTGACGGGCCAAACAGCCAGGCTCGAAAAGAACTGGTGCCCCAGTCAACACCAATAAAGGCCGGTTTTTCTGTGCTCATTGACATCTGATGGTCCTGACAAAACGAAAGAATGGGCGGGCTGTGCCGTTTAATTTACACGATATCGGTCAATACAGTCCTGCTGAATATCAATCCCCAGGCCTGGATTCTGATTTATGGTCACGACACCTTTATCAAGCGACAGGGGCGCAGCCACAAGATGCTGTCTGAACGGATGGTCAGACCGGTCATATTCCAAAATAGGCTGGCGGGCAAACAGGCTGTGATGGGCGACCGGAAGGCTGGCCAGAACATGAACAGAGGCCGCCTGTGCCACAGACGACCCCCAAACATGCGGATTGACCTCTACACCAAAGCTGTGGGCCAGAACAGCAATATGGCGCATAGCTGTCAGACCACCACAAGAACCTACATCAGGCTGGGCAATATCAACAGCCCGGCTTTCAAACAACGCTTTGAACCCATGCAAGCCATGTTCATTTTCACCGCCGGCAATCGGTGTTTTCAACTTTGACCGGCATTCAGCATAGCCTGCCAGATCTTCAGGAATGACCGGCTCTTCATACCAACGCAAATCATAGTCATCAAGCACATAGCCCAGGCGCAACGCCTCATGGCGGCCATAGGCATGATTACTGTCGACCATGATTTGTATACCCTTGCCCTGAACCTGTTTCATGATCGCCGCCATCACAGCGATATCATCATCCACGCCAAAACCCAGCTTGACCTTCATATGGGTAAAGCCTGCTTCAAAATGAGCAAGCGCTTCATCAGCCAGTCGCTCAGCCTCACCCTGCCCCTGAATCCGGTAAAACCCGGTTGCATAGGGGGTAATCTTATCTCTGACCGCCCCACCCAGAAGCTGGTAGACAGGCTGGCCATAGGCCTTGCCAGCAATATCCCACAACGCAATATCCAGCGCGCTGATCGCAGCCATTACAGACCCTTTGCGGCCAAAATCACGAGACCGGTTATACATCTCAAACCACAGCTTTTCAGTATCCAGCGGATTGCGACCAATCAGCATCGGGGCAAAGGCTGTATCGATTGTGGCCGCGCAAATCTCCGGCGGCTCAAGACCCTGGGCAAACCCCTCTCCCCATCCGACCAGCCCGTCATCTGTGGTGATTTTCACAAGCGTACAAACCCGTTTGCCCACCCAGCCTTGTGAGAAGGCAAACGGGGTATCCAGATCAGATTTCAAAATTATCGTCTCAACAGATTTGATGTTCATGACAATCTACTTTCTTTCTTGGTTTGCTCTGCCGGATACAAGCAGCCTTTGCATCACATCCTCAGCCAGCTTTGGCTTATTCTGATCAATTGCCTTGTAAAGGGCAGCATAGTGCTCAATCAGCTGCCTTTTTTCGCCATTATGAGGCTGTAAATTAAAGTGAAAGACAAGGTTTGCAAAGACCAGAGCTGTCATCCCTTCAAGCAGTTTATTTGCTGTGGATTTCAGCAAGGTGCTGTGGAACAAAGCACGAGCCGCAATGACCGTCTCTACAGTTTCAGCATTTTCGCGCATGATGTGAACAGCCTGAGACAAAAGGTTTTTTTGATCTACCTCCGCCCTGACAGCGGCCAACCGGACAGCGCTGAATTCAATAATGGCGCGTGTTTCATCCAGATCACGCCAAAAGCTGGGATCAGCGACACTTAACTGCCAGCCCAAAATTTCAGGATCAAAAGCTGACCAGGACTGGCGCGGTTCAATACGTGTGCCGATACCGCGCCGGACAGACAACATGCCCTTACCCACCAAAAGTTTAACCGCTTCACGCAGAATGGAGCGGCCAACCAGGTAGCGCGCGCACAGGCTTTGCTCTTCTGGCAAGAGTTCGCCTGCCCGATCCCCCTCATTCATAAGTTCGATGCCGATCAGACGGGCGAGGTCTTGAGCCTTTGTGCGCGCGCCAAAGTCCTTTTCCAGAAGGCCATAGAAAATTGTTTCCTTAATATCCTCGCGCACACTACCCTCTTTATCTTCACCTGCAGGACCGCCCGGCATTCATACCATCACCTGTCTGCGATTCAGAGCTTGTTATCTATTCCTGTGAGTGTCAATTCTCAGCCCCGCCTGTCAAAAGAAACCAGCCGCCTTACGCAGCATGCTGGATTTTCCAGCCGTCAGAGAGTATGTCAATAAAAGACCATTACCGTTTCAAGCCGCACAGGACCATCACCAACTATGCAATTTGCAAGAGTAAATGACATCACGCTGCATTATCAGCATATTTCCGCCCCTGAAGATTGTCCGACTGTTGTCTTCTCCAACTCATTGGCCACTGATTTCCGGATCTGGAGAGATGTGATTGTCAGGCTGGTCGGTCAGGCAGAAATCATCACTTATGATAATCGTGGCCATGGGCTTTCAGATATTGGCAATCCTCCTTACCAGCTTGATGAGCTGGTTGGTGATTTGGCCGGTTTGCTGGATTATCTGGGCAAAAAGAAGGTCTTCATCTGCGGCTTGTCCGTTGGTGGCATGATTGCCCAAAGGCTGGCTGCTCTTCGCCCAGATCTGACCAAAGGCCTGATTTTGTGTGATACAGCGGTAAAAATCGGAACAACAGAGATGTGGAATGAGCGCATGCACACAGCCCGCACAGATGGATTAGCTGGCCTGGTGGATGCGAACATGCAACGCTGGTTCACCGCTGACTTTCATACTAACCGTGCTGATGAACTTGCCGGGTATTGCAATATGTTTTTGCGCACACCCCTTGAGGGGTATCTGGGCACAGCAACGGCCCTGCGTAATGCCGATTTAACAGAAGCTGCCCGGAATTTAGATGTGCCGACCTTATGTGTTGTTGGCGACGGGGACGGATCTACCCCACCTGAACTTGTCCTGAACACCGCCAATTTGATCCCGAATGCAGATTTTAAGTTGATCAAAGGGGCAGGTCACATCCCTTGTGTTGAACAGCCTGAGGCGCTATGTGATGCGATCACCGGGTTTCTGGCGGCGCATGCCTCATCTGCTGATTAATGCTGATGATGACCTTGCCTGAGCTTTGCCTGAGGGACCGAACATGACTGCAAGGCTTCTGTCTTCCGCCTTCACATCTGCGCCGCTCTTGCTCAGCCTGGCCACTTTGGGCTGGGCCGGAAACACGGTTGCGGGCCGTCTGGCGGTTGGCGAAGTCTCGCCGATGGTTGTGGTCTTTATGCGCTGGACAATCGTGTTTGCCATTTTGTTGGTGACACAACGCAAACGACTGCCTGCCAGCTTACCTAAATTAAAAGGAAAATGGCCCTGGGTATTTATGATGGGCGCATTTGGTCTGTCATTTTTCAACACCTTGTTTTATATCGCCGCTCAATCAACCACAGCGATCAATCTGGGCCTGATTCAATGTGCAATGCCCATGTTCATTCTGATGGGCGTGACTCTGATCTTCAGGATAGAGCTGACCAGCGGTCAGATTATCGGCACCTTTCTGACCATCATCGGTGTTCTTATCATCATTGGTAAGGGCAATCTGTCTGTGTTGCTGGGCCTTCAGGTCAATACAGGTGACTGGATCATGTTGGTGGCTTGTGTATTTTATGCGGGGTACACAATTGGCCTGCGTAACCGCCCGGACATCGATAATATGACTATGATGGCTGTTTTTGCCGGGGCCGCCTGGCTGTTGTCCATACCGATTGTTTTGTTCGAAATCTGGCAAGGGACAGCGCAATGGCCAGCCACTCAACTGGCCTGGCTTGTTGTTTTGTTTGTATCCCTGATCCCCTCACTGATGTCACAGGTTTTCTATATGCGCGGGGTCGATCTGATGGGACCTGACCGTGCCGGTGTTTATTCCAATCTGGTGCCGATTTACAGCGCCGTTTTGGGCGTGTTGATCCTGAACGAGGTGTTCGGCCTGTATCACATGCTGTCCATCATCATTGTGATAACAGGACTGACGATCATCTCACGCTCAAAACAAAAGCATATAGGGCTGTCTGGTTAGGCTGCAATTGTTTTCATCGCGGCCAGGAACTGGGCAACTTCATGTTCACTGTTATAGTGGCACATAGACACCCGGACACACCCATCAAGACCCAGCGGATCAAGTATATTCCCGGAATAGTGATCAGCTTTGCGCAGATGCGTGCGGATACCCTGCTCATTCAGCCTCTTCACCACATCTGCTGAGCTCATGCCAGTGACGACCAGCGAGACCAGACCTTCGCGGGCCGGGTTATCAACACCGCCAATAATCTCAACCCGGTCCATTTCCGCCAAGCCCGGTAGATTGCCTGTGCCATGGATCATTGAATCTGTCAGCGTTTTTTCATGGGCGTGAATGGCCGCGCCTGCTGCAACAAATTTTTCACGCCTGTCTGATGTGTCAGTCACTTTGCTGCCCAGCCATTCCAGATAGCTGACAACTTCAGATAAGGTGGCATAAGCCCCTGTATCACGTGTGCCTAACTCCCAATTCTGTTCCGGCCCGCCAACCAGTGAATCATGCGGCAAATCAGTCAGGCGATCTGAAATCCAGGCAAGGCCATAGCCATGCCGTGAGAACATCTTGTAGGGAGAGATGACATAGCCATCCACATCATATGATGCGATATCAATCTGACCATGTGCAGCGTGCTGAATGCCATCAACAATAATAAAACAATCTGGAGCCACCGCGCGGATCGCCTTTGATATGGCCGCAACATCCATGCCCATACCGGTGACAGGAGAGGTATGAAGGATGGTCGCAACCTTAGTGTCTGCTGTCACCTGAGCGGCGTAATCCTCAGCCTTGACCAAGCCTAAATCATTATCATGTGCAATCAGCACATGAGTCTTTCGGCTGACTTTTGCCCAGCGTGCACATGCGCTTCTGGTCGCCGGATGCTCGACTGTTGAGCCCAGGACCACACCATCATCTTCTGTGCCCAGACAGGCATTCATCACCAACCTGAAAATAAGCTCTGTGCCGCTTTCACCAACAAAAAACTGGCCAGACGGAGCGTTCATAAAGACACGCAAATCATCTTTTGCTTTCTGAATGACGCGGACCAGCTCATGTGAGCCGGGATTGTCACGACCCTGATTATCGGGAATGGCCGCATAATCACGTGAGGCGTCAACCACACTGTTTAAGGTCAATGCGCCGCCTGCATTTTCAAAGAACACGCGCTGTCCCTGGACCGGACAGCTATCGATTTGCGCGAATTGTGAGCGGATATCGGTTAACAACTCTTGGGAAATTGTGGTCATGCTTCTCTCTTGTCACAACTTTACATAAAATCATGGAGATAGGTTATCCTGTAGCGGGCAAATGCAAAAGGGGGAATATCATATCATGGTCAGATTCGCGTTCATCCTGTAACGCAAATGTGTTTATTCACCGCGAGGATAGCGCTGATTTTCTTCAAGAACATTCAGGTCCATATGGTTACGCATATACCGCTCTGAGGCCTGTTGCAGAGGTTGGTAGTCCCAGGGGAAATAGGCCCCGTTGCGCAAAGCATCATAAACCAGAAGACGCTGCGCCTGTGAATGACGAACAGCCCTGTCAAATTCGTCCAGATTCCATCTTTGCTCAATTTTCGCACGAAATGAATCTGCTTGTTTTGCATAGGCGGGATCATCTGCCAAATTCACCAGCTCAAGCGGGTCATTTTCCAGATCAAACATCTGGTCCGGGTCAAGTTGGCACCGCACAAATTTAAATTGGCCCTCCACCATCGCCACCAAAGGGGCATATGATCCTTCTGCTGCATATTCCATCAGAACCGGCTGGTCACGCCTATCGCCGGCCATAAGCGGTAACAGGCTCTGCCCGTCCACCCATGGCGCAATACCCGATAAATCAAGGCCAGCTAGGTCAGCAAGTGTGGGCACAATATCCAGATTTGAGACCGGCTCACGAACGGTAACCGGCGCGGTTTCCGGCACGGCGATCATCAAAGGGGTGCGGGCAGATCCGTCTAAGAAGCTCATTTTAAACCAGAGCCCTCTCTCCCCCAGCATGTCCCCATGGTCAGAACAGAAGATGATGACCGTATTATCTGCCATCCTTGCTTTTGTCAGCACCTTCAGAATTTCACCAATTTTTTCATCAAGATAAGAAATATTCGCAAAATAAGCCTGTCGAGACCGCCGGATATCCGTTTCTGTTATCTGGTAATTTTCATAATCATTAGCGATGAACAGACGTTTTGAATGCGGATCATGCTGGTCAAAATCCCAGCTGGCTATCTCTGGTGAAAGCTGGTCACAATCTTCATATAAATCCCAAAACTCACGCCGCGCCACATAAGGGTCATGCGGGTGGGTAAAGCTGACCGTCAGACACCAGGGGCGTTCATCAAGGCCGCGAGACAGCTGATAAAGTTTCTGGCAGGCAAAGTGAGCCACCTCGTCATCATATTCCATCTGGTTTGTAATTTCTGCAACACCTGCCCCCGTTACAGAGCCTAGATTATGATACCACCAATTAATCCGCTCACCCGGCTTTGTGTAATCAGGTGTCCACCCAAAATCAGCCGGATAGATATCTGTCGTCAGACGCTCTTCAAACCCATGCAGCTGATCAGGACCAACAAAATGCATCTTCCCGGACAAGCAACACCGCCAGCCATGCCGCCGCAGGTGATGTGCATAAGTCGGCACTGCTGATGAAAATTCAGCAGCATTGTCATAAACACCCGTTCGTGAGGGCAGCTGGCCTGACATAAAAGACGCCCGCCCTGGGCCACATAGAGGGCTCGCGGTGTAATTGCGGGAAAAACAGGCAGACCTGTCTGCCAAAGCATTCAGATTCGGGACGTGTAAAAATGGTGCTGGCCTGCCATCTGGGAACAAGGTTCCGTTGAGCTGATCTGTCATAATGATCAGAATATTTGGCTTTTCCATAGCTGCCTCTTATACCGCTTTTTTGCTAGCGGTTTAGAGTGAACTGGTTAACCCCATCCTGTCCAGAAAGAAGTAGGGCTCTATCCACGCCGAATTGATTTCAGGTAAATTATGAATATCAATTCAGGGCAGCTCAAACTGATCGCATCTGTTGATATGTGTCTGCTGACAGGCACGTGATCCCAACCACACCCAGCCTGTCTGCCCATAATTTTGCGCGGTCCCCCTTTATGAACCGCACCAGACGCCCCGTCATTAATTCACATATCTCTTCCGGCATCTGGGCAGATGTCACAAACGGCAATCCAGGGAACGGGTCTGTATATCCAAGCACCCTGATCTGTTGCTCCACTTCAGGAGTCTCGTGCAAAGCCATCTGAAAGCTGAGGCAATCTATACTGGCCAGCATAGCGTCTGCCCGGGCGATGCAGCCAAGAGAAGCGATGTGGCTGCCGGTAATCTGATAGCGCGGAAACATGTGTTTGCCGCTGCCAAACATCCTGCGCGAAAAGGTAATTGCCCCGGAAAAAGATCCCGCCTCATTGATCGCGACAAGATGTTTCTCAGGGCTGAACGCATCAAGAGAAGCAAGGCCACCCTTAGCCGGTGTGACCAGAACAGATCGATAATAGCCTGGCGGCACCGCCTGATCAGCGAGTGAGAAGGTCGCCAGATATCGATAATCATCTGCCCGGCTGTTGGCAAAATCAATGCCGCAAATCTGCCCCAGATACAGCTTCTGACGGACCTGCTCAGGCAGGCAAGATGTGAAGTCAATATCTGCACAGACAACCGCCTGAAGCTCAGCAAACAGGTCCGCGGTCTGCGTGGCAAGATACATATCTAACTTGTACGGGTTTACCATTTTCTCAACTGGCTCATCTTGGTGTTTTTATCGGCTGCCTGTCATTACTTCAGATAAGGCTGGAGGGCCTGAGCCATTCCGGCCCCGAACCGGATATGCGTGTCTTCACCCCAATGAATAGGGTCACGTTCTGAAGACCGGCCAAATTCATTACCGTCAACCATCCTCAATCCGGCTGTATTACAGGCTTGCTGTAAGGCAAGGGGCAGTGCGGCTGATTTCTCATTGGCCCCTGCCCATTCATCTACCCGTTCCCAATTTGGATCCGCTGCCCGCTGGCCGATGACTAACGGGCAGATCACGCTTATATCTGACGTCAGTGCAGAAGACCAACCGCCACGGCCTGCAGGAACAGACCGGGCCATTTGCGCCAGACCAACAATCGCTGCAGCAATATCATCTGCTGTCCTGTTAAATCGTGCTTTCAGATCATTCGTGCCCAACATGATCAAAATATGATCAAGAGGCTGATGCGACAAGAGAACAGCCTCAAAAGGTGAGTGTCCGTTGAATGCGGTTCCCATGACTGGGTCAGGCAGATTTGTTGTGCGCCCGGGAAGACATTCTTCTATCACGCTGACTTGCTGAACAGCAGATAGTTGGTTTTGCATTTCAACTGGCCAGCGCCGCGCAAACCGTTGCCCCAAACCGTCGTCCAGATAGCCCCAGCTGTTTGAATCTCCGTAAACCAGGATCCGCTTTTCACCAGACATCATATTCCTCATTCACACCGCTTATGTCTGTGCGCCAGCCTAGCATCACCTCACAAGCTGCGCTATCTGCCGGGCTAAAAAATTCAATGTGCTTGTCCAAGACTGACATTCTGAGAAGTTTCTGATAGAACTCAAACAAGGGATAATAAAGGTAGGGGGACTTTCCAGTGTCAGTTGAAATTTCGACGATTGTCTCTGCAGCAGAACGTCTGGGTGAAGGTGCTGTCTGGGATTGTGAAGATCAGAAATTATGGTGGGTGGATATAACCGGCGGTTTGATCAACTGTTATGATCCGGCAAGCGGCCAGAATAAAGAGTTCAGTTTTGGCGAGCCTGTTGGATGTATCGCCAGACGTGATGGCGGGGGCCTTGTGGTTGCGGCGAAATCTGGTTTCTGGTTTTTTGATCCCCATACAGGCCATAAGACACATATTCTCGACCCTGAAGCAGATATCCCGGAAAACAGGTTTAATGACGGCACAGTCGACCCGGCTGGACGGTTCTGGGCCGGCACAATGAAAGATGGCGGCACGCCTGAGAAGCAGGGGCGGTTTTATCTTTTAGATACAGACCTCAGCCTCAGTTCCATGAATAAAACGGTCTATACAACGAACGGGATGACCTTCTCGCCTGATGGCCAGACCATGTATTTTTCAGACAGCAACAAGCTGACCCGCAGCATCTGGTCGTGCAGCTATGATATCGCCACCGGCAGGCCAGGACCAGCTGAGCTGTTTTTTGATACACGCCAGGTGGCCGGCCGGCCTGATGGCGGTACTGTTGACGCAGAGGGGTGTTATTGGATGGCTGGTGTCGGGGGCTGGCAGATTTACCGTATCTCTCCTGAAGGAGAGCTTTTGTTTACGCTTGATGTGCCTGTTGAAAAACCAACCAAACCAATGTTTGGCGGGCAAAATCTAGATGTTTTGTATCTGACCTCTATTGGGTTTGGCTTAACTGAGGGCACTGAAGATAGCCAGCCTGATGCTGGCGGCTTATTTGCGATCACTGGCCTTGGCGTTGCCGGCCTTCCCCAACCCCGATTCAAAGGATGAGATGATGAAACGACTTCTTATGACTGGCGCAGCAGGCGGTATCGGCGCGGTTCTGCGCAAAAAGCTGGCCCCAATGGCCGAGACATTACGGATTTCAGATATCGCTGATCTGGGTGAGGCAGCCCCGCATGAAGAGATTGTTTATTGCGATTTAAGCAAGGAAGATGAGGTTCTGTCTCTTGTTGATGGTTGTGATGGCATTGTCCATTTCGGCGGGATTTCGGTTGAAAAATCCTGGTCACTGGTCAGGCCGGCAAATATTGATGGGGTCTATAATCTGTATGAAGCGGCGCGGAAAACAGGCTGTCGTCGGATTCTGTTTGCCAGCTCAAACCATGCTGTCGGGTTTTATAAGCAAACTGATTATCTGGATGATAAGGCCCTGCCCCGCCCGGATGGGATTTATGGTGTGTCGAAAGTTTTTGGCGAAGCGATGGCAAGCCTGTATCACGACAAATTCGGCATTGAGACCGCCATTGTCAGAATTGGTTCGTGTTTTCCTGAACCGATAAATCACAGGATGATGGCGACCTGGATGTCTTATGATGACTTCACTTCCTTGATCGACCGGATTTTTAAAATCCCCCGTCTTGGCTGTCCAATTATCTATGGCATTTCCAAAAATGACCGGGCCTGGTGGGATAACAAAGGCACAGCTTATATCGGCTGGCACCCTAAAGATAATGGCCTGAGCTTTGAAGCGGCGCTTGATAAGGCTATGCCGCGCCCCGGACCTGACGCCCCTGATGCAGTTTACCAAGGCGGCTATTTTACCGCCGACCCGATTTTCACGCCAGAGGATGATTAAAGCGCGATCGCCTTATCGTCTGAAAATCAGAAACCGGATCAGGCGCAGCAGACCTTGAATGAGGACAGATCTGACAAGAGGTTGGCGAAGCAGGCTGTTCATTCTGGCTTTGATAGCCGGGCTGCGGCGCAGTAAAATCAGCAGCACCACCAAAACCAGTATCGCCAAAATGATCGCTTTCAGCATTGAGCAGACCTCTGTCTTGCCTATGGGGTTATCTGTTATTGCAAAGCTTTAGATGGGCTCTATATTAGGGCAATAAATTTTATTTGGCGAATGACGCAATTTTTATATGCGTACAGACAAAAAGGACGTCATGAGACCACAAGCTTCCATTTTTACGCCTATTCTGATTTCGGCAAGCCTTATTCTGTTCCTTAGCTTTACGATAAGGTCAAGTTTTGGCGTTTTCCAGATTCCGATCGCTGCTGATTTAGGCTGGTTAAGAAGCGAGTTTTCACTTGCGATAGCTATCCAGAATTTAGCCTGGGGTCTGGCCACACCAGTATTCGGCGCAATCGCCGAACGGTTTGGAGACAAAAAGGCGATTTTCCTCGGCACACTGTTATATGCCGCCGGCTTGTGCTTCAGCGCCTATTCTATCAGCCCTGTTCAGCATCAATGGCTGGAAATGTTTGTCGGTTTTGGTATCGCTGGCACAGGCTTTGGTGTGGTTTTGGGGGTTGTTGGCCGAGCTGCTGCGCCTGAACAGAGGTCTCTTGCCCTCGGCCTGACGACCGCCGCCGGCAGCATGGGTCAGGTCATCGGCCCGCCCCTTGCCCAATATCTGCTGAATTGGATGCATTGGTCGTCCGTATTTCTGGTCTTTGCCGGGTTAATCCTGTTGTGTCTGTTCTGTCTGCCGTTTATGCGCTCGCAATATGTTGCCAGTAAAGAAGAGTTGGAAGAAAGCCTTGGCAGTATTGTGTCTCGGGCGGTCCGTGACCCCAGCTATATCATGATATTTATCGGCTTTTTTTCTTGCGGCTTCCAGCTGGCCTTTGTTACTGCCCATTTCCCGGCTTTTGTTACAGAGGTCTGTGCGTCTATTTCTCCGGACGGGCTGCTGGCGAAGCTGGGCATAACAACAACTGCCGCTCTTGGTGCGGTCGCAATCGGCGTGATTGGTGTCTTTAATATCATCGGTACAATTACCGCAGGTGCGTTGGGGAATGTTTACCGCAAGAAATATCTGCTGGCAGGCATTTATGCAGGCCGGACCCTGATCGCGGCCTGGTTTATTCTGGTGCCGATGACACCTTTCACCGTTCTGGTCTTTTCTGTTGTGATGGGCTCTTTATGGCTCGCCACCGTACCGTTAACATCAGGACTTGTTGCCTATCTGTTTGGCTTGCGTTACATGGGCACGCTTTATGGTCTTGTGTTTTTCTCTCACCAGCTGGGCTCCTTTCTAGGGGTCTGGCTTGGCGGCGTTCTGCATGACCAGTTTGGATCTTACACAGTGGTGTGGTGGGTCGGCGTGGGTACAGGGCTGCTTTCCACTATTGTTCATCTTCCGATCAATGAAAGGCCGCGCATTGGTCCGGCTGCGGCAGCTGCCTGAAATGGTATATGCAAAGGTTGGCCAGCTTCTGACCACCAAAGCGATACAGATGCTGTGCCTCAACCCAAAACCGGCCTGCCTGATAATGATGCTCAGCGTTCTTGTTCAGGCGGCTGTGGTGAACACAAGCCTGGCCGCCGCGCCTGAGCCGGAACAGGTTTGCAACTGGCTCACCACAGATGGACCCAAGACGGATATCCCAGGCGGGTATCAGATAGATGACCAGAAGAACGAGACTCAGATTCGCCTCAGCTTTCGCCCGCAGCAGCAAAACTGGTCTGTTGCCACAATTGATATTCGCGACCGCCAAGACAAACCACTATTTATGATACGCCTTCGCGCGCCCTGCCAGATCCTGCAGGCCAGAAGAGCCCATTATAATGCCGATGGTGAGCTGATATCCCTTCACAGCCTTGCCTCGGATCTGAAAACCATCACTTCAGAAGAACCGGTTAACCCGCCAGCCACGCTGCCCTTAAAGCCTGCGCAAACACACAGCCCTATTCTGGCCCTGTCAGATACAGGGGTAAATTATCTGCTGCCTGAACTTCAGCCTCATATTGCCAGAACAGAAGATGGCGGCATATTAGGTTATGATTTCTGGGATAAAGATAACCGGCCCTTTGATATCGACCCCAGGCGCAGTCCCTATTATCCCTTGCGCCATGGCACCACAGTGTTCAGCGTTTTGGCCGCAGAGGCCCCGGATGAGCCCATTGTCATCTATCGTTTTCCCGCTCTTGAGATGTGCCGCTATCAAGAACTTGTTGAGCAGGCCGCGCAAGCAGGCATCAGGATTATGAACTTATCGATGGGATCACGTTCTTATGAAGACTGGACCTGTTTTGAACAGGCAGCGCGCAGCAATTCTGCACTCCTCTTTATCATCTCTGCTGGAAATGACGGACAGGACATTGACAAAGAACCGATTTATCCGGCGGCCCTTGATCTGGAAAATTTGTTTGTTGTCAGCTCATCAGACGCATTTGGCCGGCCAGGACCTGGCGCGAACCTTGGCAGACGTCATGTCGATATACTGGTTCCGGCAGAACAAGTAGAGGTGATCGATCACCGGGGCGTGCGAACCCAAACCGGCGGGACAAGCTATGCTGCGCCACGTGTTGCTGCTCTTGCTGCAAGATATCTGCGGGCCAATCCAGATGCCGACACACAGCAAATCATCAGCTTTCTTCAAGGACGGGCAATTGCAACCTCAGCCCCTGTCACAGCTTATGGCTGGATACCAGACCCGACAGATGATTTCGGCTTTTAGTTGGCAAAAGCCTCACTAATGAAGGATTCCGCAAGCGGAAGCGCTGCTGGGTTATGCTGGCGCATCAACTCAAGAACCTCATCTGCAAAGGGACGGTCTTTCAGCAAACCGGCAGTTTGAATGCCCAGCCTGAGCGCCTGTGCATTCGCCGGATCCAGCTCAAGATAACGCTTCAAAACAGGACGCCCCTGTTCGGGCCGCCTGTCCAGATGATAGGTGACAGCCAGCGACATCAGCGTGTTCGGGCTGTTTGGATCAGCGGTCTGGCTGAGCAGTAAAAACTGTTCAGATTCAACAAACATCCACCATTTTCCAAATAGCTGGCCAGCCTGATCATAGAGCTGTTTATTATTCGCTTTCCTGCAGTTGTCAGTTATCTTGCGGATCAAAGGAAGCGGCGGATTCCGCGGAATTTCAGCTGCAAAATATAAAGTGTCCGCACAAATACGAAGCGCCTTCCCCTGATCGAAAAAAGCGGTTTCATGCTGAGATCCCGAGCGTGAAAGAAGTACATTTATATGCTCAGCCGGAATCACCTCGCTCAGCTTGCCGTCTCCTGACGCCAGAATGCCAACCAAACGGCCATCCGCATCAACAACCGCACCGCCACTATTGCCAGGCAAAGCTCTGGCATCTGTATGAATGCGGGCCTGAGGAAAGGATGCACTATCGGGATAATGCGCAAATTCAGCAGGTTTATACACACGGGCTGCGTTTCGGCCCTGATCGAACCCAACCACATAGAGCTGTTGTGATGAGATTGTGGCCACTTCAACTCTGGCGGGGAGTACAGCTTCACTATCCTGCAGTCTGAGCACAACAAGGTCTGCAGCAAAATCATGTGGAATCGGCACCGCTGGCCTGAGGGCAGCTTTGTGATTTCGTGTCAGCACTTGTTGATGGTCTTCAGCCACATGACGGTTTGTGACGATAAAATCAGGGCTGATCTGAACACCAGAGGCAATCATGTTCGGGGTTTTAATGCCGACAATTTTCGACGTCCAGGCACAAACAGGCGCTGGCGCTGAACAGTCAGCATAAGCCGTGCTGATACCGTGACTTGCCAGCCATAAAAAAAGAAATCCCTTCAACCAGATGGAGGATAGGTTTGTTCGTTTCACGCCTTTACACCCCCTGCCTTTCGCAAAATATAATGGGCGTTAAGGATGAATTTGACATCAAGAAAGTGTCAATAGATATTTGAACACCAGACTGGAAAATCTTGTTAGCACCGGTGTTGTGTGCTTTACTTCTGGGCTGTTTAACTCTTTTTTTTCGATGCACGAAAGAACGGGGCGATAATGGGGGGCGATTACACATTATTAATAGGCGATCCGTCCTATTCAAGCTGGTCACTGCGCGGCTGGCTGGCGTTCAGCTTAGCAAATATCCCTGTAAATCTTCAGATCACACGGTTTTATGAACCAGGTTTTGCCCAAGATTTAAAGCCGTTTTATCCTGCGAAGACTGTACCTGCTGTTCTGTGCACGGATGGTTCTGTATGGACAGACAGTCTGGCGATTATTGAAGAGCTGGCCTCAAGACACCCGCAATCAGGACTGCTGCCAGATAACCCTGCCGAACGCGCAGCGGCCCGCTCACTCATGGCCGAAATGCATTCAGGCTTTTTGGCCCTGCGGTCTGACTGCCCAATGAACACCAGAACAGCCTACACACAAACGCCTGTTTCTGCTGCGGTGAAGGAAGATTTAGACCGGCTGGAGAGTCTGTGGTCAAAACGCTCAGGCACTTGGTTGTTTGGCGCGTATAGTGCCGTTGATGCCTATTTCGCACCTGTGGCAGCGCGGATTGCGGGCTATAGCCTGCCTGTTTCAGAGCAGGCACAAACCTATGTTGATGCCCATCTTCGTTCGACCAATTTCCGCCAATTTCGCGCACTTGGCCTGACCTTTGATGAACAAAGCACATACCGCCGCGACTATCACGAAAAGCCCTGGCCTGGCCCCGCCCCTTTGGAGGCACAAGCCACCAGCCGGACAGACAGCGTCAACAAGGCGTGCCCCTATTCAGGCAAGGCTGTGCATGATTTTCTGGAATTCAAAGGCAAAGTTTACGGGTTCTGCAACCCCAGATGCCGTGACAAAACCGTCATCGACCCTGAAGCCTGGCCCGCCTTCATGGCGTTGGCCACCTGAGGCAGCCTTTAGAATTTTTGCTTCAGAACAGCCCCGGCTTTCAGGCCTGCACACATAATCAGAACGAAGATAATCATATCAACAGGATTCAGAAGCAGGCTGGACACCACCGGGCCTGGGCATAAGCCAGCCAAGCCCCAGCCAACACCAAACAGCGCACTGCCCATAAGAAGAGAGCGGTCAATGTGAACAGTTTCCGGAAGTTTGAAAGAGGATGCAAACAAGGGCTTTCCGCCTCTGACAAACAAAAAATATCCCATAGCGTTCACCGCGATACCACCTGCCATCACAAAGGCAAGTGAGGGATCCCAGAGGCCAAAAATATCCAGAAAGCCTGTGACTTTAGACGGATTGAGCATACCTGCCAGAGCCAAGCCAACACCAAACACAAGACCGGAGAAAAGAGCAACCAGTAAAGAACGTCCCATTATACAGCCCCTGTCAACCAATCACATGCCGCAGCACAAATACAGTGATTACAGCTGTAGCCATAAAGGTACATACCGCCGCCAAAGACCGCAAAGACAGACGGGACAGACCACAAATACCATGCCCGGATGTACAACCAGAACCAATTGCCGTTCCCAGACCAACCAGAAATGCCGCACCATAAAGCAATGAGCCGCTCGCCACCGGCTGTATATCAATCTCAAACAAACCCGTCTGAAGCAGCAGCAAAGGTGCAGCCACAGCCCCTACCAGAAACGCCAGCCGCCAGCCTTTTGTATCTGATGAGCCCAGAAGACCGCCCAGAATGCCGCTTACGCCCATCACGCGCCCGTTTGCCACCATCAGCAATAAGGCCGCCGCGCCAATGAGCATCCCCCCTGTGAGCGACAAAATGGGGGTGAATTCAGCCCAGTTAATCTGCATGGTTTATCCTTTCAAACCTGACACAGGAACTTTCAGATAGACTTCGCCATTATCCTCGCCTGGCGGCAAATGACCGGCACGCATATTTACCTGAATAGACGGCATAATCAATCTGGGCATGGACAGGCTGGCGTCACGCGCTTCACGCATATCGACAAATTCATCTTCACTGATGCCACCGCCAATATGAATGTTTTTTTGTTTCTGTTCTGCTACGGTTGTCTGCCACGCCACCTCACGACCACCAGGCATGTAATCATGGCAAACAAACAGACGCGTATCATCAGGCAAGGCTAATATTTTCTGGATGGACTGGTACAGCGTGCGCGCATCTCCGCCAGGGAAGTCAGCCCGGGCGGTCCCGCCATCAGGCATGAACAATGTATCGCCGACAAAGACCGCATCTGCAATAACATGAGCCATGCACGCAGGTGTGTGACCCGGCGTATGGATGGCCTGGCCGGTGAACTGGCCGATGGAATAGGTGTCACCATCTTTAAGGAGCCTGTCAAACTGACTGCCATCTCGCTCAAACTCGGTGCCCGCATTAAACACTTTACCGAAAATTTTCTGAACAGCGGTGATTTGCTCTGAGATGATTATTTCGCCGCCCAGTTTTTCTTGCAAATAAGGCGCGGCAGAAAGATGGTCAGCATGAACATGAGTTTCAATATGTAACAGAACAGTCAGATGATGTTCCTGAACATAAGCGATAATGTCATCTGCAAGCGCATAACCAATGGTGCCGGAGGCGTAATCAAAATCAAGCACAGAATCAATGACAGCACAGTCTTTGTTATGCCGGTCATGCACGACATAGCTGATGGTCCCGCTGTCTCGATCAAAAAATCCCTTCACTTCAGGGCCTGAAGATAATGTCATGTCATGTCTTCCTGAATCTCAGCCGAGCTTGGATCTACTTCTTAACAATGATTAATAAGGCCCAGCTCTGTCAAGAAACATGCCATCTCAAGGCTGCAGTCAGAACTGTTCAGAGACCACTCAAATTTCCCGCCCTGCCTTAAACTCCCGCCATTTCAAGAGCAGATTGGCTCCAATTGTCGCAACCGGCTGAGGCGGCAGTTTCTGGGGTGGGGCATAAGACAATAAATCTGTAACAATTTCGGAATTCGACCTGGTCGCCAATTCCACTGCCCCGATACCTGACAAGGTACCCTTTGCTGTGCCTAATCCGTTCTGACAGCATGCTGAATATAAAGACGGGGCAACCTCACCAAAAGCTGGTGATGAATTTCGAGACAGACACAAACGGCCAGACCACCGGTAAGCCATTTTCACATCTGCCAGCATGGGGAAACGGCGCTGAAAGGCTTTGTCTTGGTCCCGACCAAACGCATCTATTTGTCTATCTGATGTCGTCATTGACGGGTTGTACGTCCATCGGTTTCGGATGACCAGCCTGTTGCCGCCATACCCGTCATGCCGACGAATGGTTGACCCCATGGGATCAGACGGGGTGATGCCCCAATTTTCCTCTCCGCCCAGACGGCGACTCTGCTCATCGCTCAAAGGCTCTGTCATAGAGGCATAGGTAAATACATGCATCAAGCGGCCCTTGAAAAACCCAAAACTTTCTGCATGCCCATTTACCGCCAGGATAATGTTTTTCGCTGCTATCCGGGCAGAAGGTGTGTGGACAAGCCAACTGTCCTTTTGTTGTTCAAATGATATCGCCGGACTGTTTTCAAAAATCTGCACCGGTGCTTTTTCTTTGGTGGCGATGCCGTCTGCCAGAGAGCGAATATAAAGAGCAGGCTGCAGCATCACCGCGCCCGGCAGAAACAGTCCTGATTTGTAATAAGCTGAGCCTGTGATCTGTTTCATATCGCCAGACGACAGGGCTTCAAAGGGCTCCCCCAGCGTATCCAGATGGCGGGCATAGTCAGCATTATGTGCCTCACCGCGGGCATTCACAGCCCCATTAATACGGCCTATTGAACGGACCGCTTCTGCGGGCATCTCATACTGATCAAAGCAGGAACGGACAAAGGCCTGTGCATGGCGGTTCAGCGTGATTTGTTTGCGATCAACCTCTTGTGAGGCAGCATAGCCATCCGCACCCAATTCATGCGGTAAATCAATCATAAATCCAGAATTGCGGCCAGCCGGCCCTGACGCAATTTTGGCGGCTTCCAACAGGACAATCTTATCACCGCCGCGCAGTTCCAGAAGACGTTTGGCCGCGGTCAGGCCAGCAAATCCGCCACCAATAACCAGCCAGTCTGTGCTGAAACGTCCATCTGCCTGAGGATAGGTGCGGCCAGGGCCCAGAATTTCATCCCAGGCGGCAGGACCAGGATCAACAGGGAGCCGGGCAACCGTTCGGGACAAAGCCATCAGATTTGATCCGGTGCGTTATCCGCCAGATCAAGCCATATGGTCTTGGTTTCGGTGAACTGATCATGGGCCGCCAGCCCGTTATCACGCCCACCAAAACCGGATTGCTTATAGCCGCCAAAGGGAGTTGTTATATCCCCTTCCCCATAGCTGTTGACGGTGACTGTACCTGCCTTTATCGCGCGGGCCGCCCGCACAGCCTTTTTCAGATTGGCTGAAAACACGGCGGCACTCAGGCCATAGGGCGTATCATTGGCTAATTGAATGGCCTCATCCAGCGACTTTACCGTATGCACCACCAGAACCGGGCCAAAAATCTCTTCAGCTGCCAGCAGAGAGCCTGTTTGCGGAACCTCCAAAATCACCGGACAGATTGGCCCCTCTAAAGACCCGGCCAGAACGTCAAGTTTCTGGGCCTTGGCCTGATCCAGATAGCTTTGAATTTTTGCCCCATGTGCTGCATCCACAGGCACGCCTAACCTGTTTGACGGGTTCAGAGGCTCACCCTGACGCCAGTCCTTGATATGGGCATTGAGCCTCTCAACAAGCTTATCTTTTATAGCTTCATGAACAATCAGCCGAGAGATCGCCGAACAATTCTGCCCCAGATTCCAAAATGCGCCCGTGACGATATGCTGGGCAACAGACTCCAGATCCTCTGCATCATCCAGAACAATCGCCGGATTCTTGCCGCCACATTCCAGCGTTACCTTTTTCAGATTGGACTGGGCAGCATAGCTTAAAAACAGCTTTCCGGTCTGTGTTGAGCCTGTAAAGCTGACCATATCCACATCCTCATGGCAGCCCAGAGCCTGACCAGTGGTTGGCCCATCACCAACCAGAACCTGGAAAACGCCTCTGGGCAGACCAGCTTCAACAGCAAGACGAGCAAGATAGAGGGCTGAAAGAGGTGTTTGTTCTGCCGGTTTGACAAGCACGCTGTTTCCGGCGGCAAGGGCCGGGCCCAGCTTCCAGGCCAGCATCAATAACGGAAAATTCCAGGGCAGCACACAACCGACCACACCCACAGCCTCCCGCACAATCACCGCCAGCGCATCCTCACCTGACGGGGCCACATCATCATAGATCTTATCAATAGCCTCAGCGTGCCATAAAAGGGTGTTGATGCTCTCCGGGATATCAATCTGGGCACAATCAGAAATCGGCTTGCCTGAATCTAAAGATTCAATCACCGCCAATTCATGATGATTGCGTTGCATCAATTTTGCCAATTTTATCAGAACCTGCTTGCGCGTTGCCGGATGGGCCTTTGACCAGTCACCATTGTCAAACACTTCGCGGGCCTTTGACACGGCGAAATCCACATCCTTATCATCTGCCATGCTGATGGTACATAACAGCTCACCAGATGCCGGATTGTGAACCGGCAATGCCGGACCGGAACAGGTGTGATAACTGCCCTCAATATGACAAGCGTCAGGCAGGTCAATCTGTTTTGCCAATGCTGTGTAATCATCAAAGCTGAGCATATCTGCCATCATCAGGCTCCTTCTGCAGACGCTGGTTCAGCCTGCTTGTCATCCAGAATATGGGAAATGGTTGCGTTCATCCGATCTATCACCTGATCAAGTGTTCGTTTTTCATCTTTGTTCAGCGGTTTCAGGGGCGGTCGGGGCACACCGGCAGGCAGCCCCATGCGCTCTGCCCCATATTTCACTGATTGAATGAATTTCCCGCCCTGCTCCAGAACCTGCATCAGCGGCAGCATTGCGCTCATAATACGCCGGCCAGTGGCAAAATCACCATCCACGACACATGACCTCCATAGGGCGAGATGTGCTGACGGCGCAAAATTAGAGGCCGCACAAACCCAGGACCGCGCCCCCCAGGCAAAAAATTCAAGGGCCTGATCATCCATGCCGCAAGACAGGCTGATATGCGGATACCGGCGGGCCAGCAGATGTAATCTGTTGATATCGCCTGAACTTTCTTTAATGGCCTTGAAATTTGATGACTGGCCCACCCGGTCCAGAAACTCTTCATCCATTTCTGCCGCCATCCGGCCAGGATAGTTATATAACATCACCGGCAAGCCAGCTGCCCGCTCAATCGCCAGCGCGTTCAGCGCGTTTTCGCGGCCAGTTGGGGCGGCATAGGGCGGCGTGGTGACAAGAATCGCATCTGCCCCGGCTGATTTCGCCACTCCGGCCAGATGGACAGATTCCTCAGGCCGGATGCTGCCTGTTCCGCCAATAACCGCCACACGGCCAGCAACAATTTCAGTGCCCAGAGCCAGCATGCGCTCGCGCTCAGCCATTGACTGCGCATAATACTCCCCTGTTGTGCCTGCGATCACAATGCCATGCACACCAGAGGAAATAAGATGTTCAATCACGGTTGCGAAACCGGCCTCATCAATGCTGAAGTCTGGATTGTGAGGCGTGATGACCGGTGTATAAATGCCGTAAAAATCCATCTTTAATCCTGTCGTCCAAATCCGTTTCGTCTATCCGGCTCGCTACCCTGTCATCAGGCTGTCAAGGGCCAGCGGGTCTGGATGGATATAAGTTTCAATATCTGCTCTAGACAATTCCCAATGCTGAAGCGTCAGTTGCACCGCAAGCTCTTCATCACCTGCAGCAAAGGCCGCGATCATCTCATCATGATGCCGGCAGGCCTCAGCAATCTTGTCAGGGGTGTGGGCTGAGGCTTGTTTATCTGCCCGCCAGAAGGTCTGGCCAATGCGGGCATGGTCAATCAACAGGCGTTGCAGACTGGGCTGCAGATAAGGATTATCTGCCATCTCGCCAATCTGATAGTGAAATTGGTCATTATAATAGACCATCTGCTCTACCGAAGCCGAGGCAACTGCCTTTTTGAACGCATTTTGAATCTCAGTCAGCCTGTCCAGCTGTTCCGGTTGTGCGTTCTGTGCAGCCAGACGTGAAATGGCTGCATAAATCATCGGGGCGGTCAAAAAGAACTGACGCATGGACCTGAGATCCATAGGCGCCACAATCACACCGCGATTTTCACGCACCTGCACAAACCCCTCACCGTCAAGCCGGCGCAAAATTTCACGCATGGGTGTTCTGGATATATCAAATTCAGCACAGAGAGCAGCCTCATCCAGCATCGCACCAGGGGCAAGCTCAAGCGTGATGATTTGCCTTCGTAAATGCGTTAAAATGGACTCTTTTGAGGCTGGCATAACACCCCCATGCCGGTCAGTGTGTTCGTGATTACAAGACTTAGCATAAAAGTGATTTACTTTGTATACAATATGTATTTTAAACAAGAGAACGGGCAGAACTTTTTTAAAGATATCTGGTTGAAGGATAAAGCAGATGAGCGAAGCATCTATGAATGCGCGGCGCGGCGGACGCAGTGAAAGACGGGCAGCCCGAACCAAACCTGATCATACTATGCTGCCTCATCTGGCTGGCAGGCTGCCTCTGACTGAACCGATGAGCCAGGACCAAATAGAGATGATTGACAAGGCATCTCTTGATATTCTGGAAGATGTCGGGGTTGTGTTCAGAGATGATATTGCGCTTGAGGACTGGAAGCGTATAGGCGCAGATGTCAGAGGTGAGAGAGTGCATCTGGACAGGGCTTTGGTAAAGGATCTGATCAGCACGATCCCAGCAGACATCACCTTACATGCGCGCAACCCGGAAAAGACGGTCTGTTTAGGTGGCCGAAATTCCATTTTTGTGCCAATGACAGGCGCACCTTATTTACGTGATCTGGATGATGTGCGGCGCGCCCCGACCCTGGATGATCTGGCCACATTCCACAAATTATCTCATATGTTACCGGCCCTGCATTCTTCAGCTCATCACATCGTCGAGCCGATGGACCATCCTGTCTCTCACCGCCATCTGCGCATCACTTATTCGTCTATCCTTCATTCAGACAAAACCTTTATGGGCATGACCACCTCTGGCAAAAATGCCGAAGATGTTCTGGATATGTGTGCGATATTATTTGGTGATGACTATCTGGAGACACATCCGGTCGTTGTCGGCAACTGTAACGGCAACAGTCCTCTTGTATGGGATGAGACAATGCTGTCTGCCATGCGGGCCTTTAACCGCCGCAATCAACCGGTTTTATGTTCCCCATTTGTGTTAGGCGGGGCCAATACGCCGGCCTCTACCGTGCCGACTGTTGCCCAGCTGAACGCAGAGGCTTTGTCTGCACTTGCCTATACTCAAGTTGTGCGGCGGGGCTGTCCGGCTATTTATGGTCATTATCTGTCAACAGTGTCGATGCAGTCAGGCGCGCCAATGGCCGGCACACCTGAGATCAGCCTGATGAATTTCATGATTGGCCAGATGGCCCGGCATTATAACATCCCCTGGCGGACATCCAACACGCTAGGCGGGGCAAAAACACTGGATGCGCAGGCAGGATATGAATCAGCCACAACATTGATGGCGGTCTTGCTGTCCGGGGCCAATTACATCTGGCATTCTGCAGGCTGGAACGAAGCTGGGATGCATTGTTCGATTGCTAAATTCATTGTCGATGCAGAACAATGCGCAATGGGCTACCGTATGGCTGAAGGGCTGAAATGGGATGATTTTGATGAAGCTCTGGCGGCGGTCCGCGATATTGGCCCGGGCGGACATTATCTGGGGCATTCGCACACGCAAGAGCGTTTCAAAGATGCTTTTTTCATGCCCAAGCTGTTTGATAACAACGCGTTTGAACAATGGGTTGTTGATGGCGAGCAGGACACCACGGCCCGCGCCCTGAACACTGCTAAATCCATGTTGCAAGACTATCAACAGCCAGACCTTGACCCGGGCATTAATGAAGCCTTGTTGGAGTATATCGCCCGGCGTGAACGTGAAATTCCGGCTATGGACGCGCTGAATCAGGACAGCTAGACTGAAGGCCCAAATCACCTTGCTGGCAATTACAATTGAGTGAGCACAAAGATGGCCTTTGCCCGACCCCACACCCTGCCCCAGATTATGGTTGCTCCTAACGGGGCCCGCCGGACAACATCAGATCATCCGGCCATACCGGTGACGATAGACCAAATCGTCAGCACGGCTAAGGCCTGCCACGCTGTTGGTGCCGGGGCCATGCATTTTCATGTCCGTGATGCTGACCAGCAGCATATGCTTGATGCGGGCTTATATAAAGAAGCACTGGCTGAATTGGAAACAGCGGTACCAAATATGCATCTTCAGATCACGACTGAATGTGTCGGCCGTTACAGCCCTGAGGATATGCGCGCACTTGCTTATGAGGTCAGGCCGCCAGGGATTTCAATTGGCATTATTGAGCTGATACCTGACGGCCAGCCGACAAAAGAAGATATCCGCCTTTATAAAACCTTGCATGAGGCTGGAACGCGCATTCAGCATATCTGCTATTTTCCCGAACATCTGGATATTGTTCGCCAGCTTGTCGACAAGGCTGGGCTGCCAGAAGAGGATATATGGTGCTTGTTCACCATTGGCCATTATTCCGGGCGTGTCAGTCACCCAGAGATGGTCAACATTTTTCTGGATAAGCTGGACCAGCTGAGCCTGTCTCCTGACTGGGCAATATGCGCCTTTGCTGAACGGGAACAAATCTGTCTTGAACAGGCGGTATCTCTTGGCGGAAAGGTACGGGTCGGCTTTGAAAATTCATTATTCATGCCTGACGGGTCAATTGCTGAAGACAATGCCGCCAGAGTGGCCGCCGCGCGCACTTTGTTTGCGTCAGCGCCCTGATGAGCAGAATGCCCCTGTGCAGAGACCATTATCATGTTAGGTAAACTTATCATTTTATGTGCTGTTCTGGTGGCAATGTGGGCCGGGATCAGCCGGATGGGCAGAGCCCTCGGCATCGGGCCGTTCAGCCGGGCAAAAAAAAACAAACCCAAGCCCAAACCTTTATTCACTTTTGCTGGCTTTGCGGTGACGCGGTTTGAAGCTATCATGTCCGGTTTATTTGCGCTTTACCTGCTCTGGGGCCTGACACAAATTTTGTAAATATCTGCCCATCATCTACCGCATCTGAACAGGAAGAGGAAAGCAATGACGCAGTTTAACTGGCTCGAGTGGGCGGTGATCATTCTGGGAATAAGTGTCTTTATCTTAGGCAGTTTTCTGATGCAGGTTCTGAACGAGACTCAACGGCAACGGCAATCTGTTGACACACATTCACATCAGATCAAGAGGCTGACAGGGCTTGTAAGAGATTTAGAAGTCAAAAACAGAGAGCTTCGCGAGCAGGTTTCAGACAACACTGATGAGGCTGATGACGCTTCTGATGATGACAGCGAAAACACCCCCGCAACTGTTGATGACCTGCTTGATGAGACGGCGAAGTCCTAGCCTGCTCGTTCAGCAGAGCAAATATCTGCTCATCTGCTTACCTGATCACAGCTTCATCTTGGCAAAACTGAAGGTACAAACAATGTCCCTTCGGCAAGCTTGCGGGCTGTGCGCAAAAGACCAGCTGATTTATGGATGAACTGGCTGTCTTCAATGTCAAAATCAACCAGTACATCCATCTCTCCCATCGGGTGATGCAAGGTCACTTTTGCCGGCCGCTCATTCGGCAGAGCCATCATCCCGTCAGCAACTGTGCCCGGGGTCAGCGCGCATGACGCCATCGCCTGACTGCCGGTCACAGCCATGGTTGGGTGGGTTTCCCATGGCATGAAATAGCGGGCCAGAATATGCCCTTGTTCAGGCAACGGCGCCAGCAGCCCGAATTTCGGCGTGACAGACTGCGAACAATCCCCCATACCCATCTTATGTCCCGCGGCCAGACGCACGGTTTCCATACGGTCAAAAAAAGCCCGGTTGGCATCTAATTCCTCACGGCTTTCCCGGCCAGTCAGACCAAAATCCGCAGCTCTGGCGATCACCATCGGCATCGCCACATCAATACAGGTCACCTGAACGCCTTCAACAGTATCCTGTGGCTGGCCAGTCGGCAGGAACGCACCAGTAGATGATCCAGCAACATCCATGAAATTCAGTTCAACCGGTGCTGCGCAACCGGGCACACCATCTATCTGTGTGGTCCCGTCATAGCTTACCTCAGCGCCTGGCGTCTGTATCCGGGCCAGAACGCGCGCGCCTGTATTCACAGATCTGATTTTAACCTCTGTGATACCCTCTTTTGCTGGCATCAGACCCATTTCAAGGGCGGCCGGGCCTACACCAGAAAGGATGTTGCCGCAAGTCGGCTTGAAGTCAACAAGCTGGGTTTCAACACTGACCTGCGCAAAAAAATAATCAATATCTGCCCATTCATCGTCTGAGGCTGAGAGCATGGCCACCTTTGTGGTCACAGCGTTGCCGCCGCCAATACCATCAATATTCAACGGATGACCAGACCCGACCGCAGCAATAAGCACCTGAGCCAGCTGATCACGATCCGCAGGCAGGTCAGCACGGTTGAAATAAGGGCCGCGTGATGTGCCGCCACGCATAAACAAAAACGGAAGTCCTGTTTGTGTCATCTTCTTCCTTTCTTGTTCTGGTCAGGTCAAAGGCCAGGGCAAATTATAACTCGCCTGAAGCAGGCCCGGAGGGAAATCACGGTTCAAAAGCCAGGCCATGAAACACATAAATCCAATCCCGCCAGCAGACAGCAAAGCTGTTCTCATCCCCGACTGGCCAGCCCGTACCGCAAAGAACAACACCAAAAACACCCCCAGCGCAATAATGAACCCAACAAATGAGGTCAGCACCAGCAATCCGGCAAACCACGCCAATGTCTGCCATAAACCATATCTGTTTTCGCCATCAGGATCATGATATTCGCGATCTGCAAACAAGGGATCTGTTTCCGGCTTCAGGCGCATCTGAACCAGCAACACAAGACCGCAAACCAGCGAGACCGTTGCCACAGTCAGCGGGAATACAGCATCCACAAAGGCATAGGACGGAATTGTTGCCGCATCGAAAAGCGCATAGCTCACAAACCCGATCACGCTGAGCAGAAAAATCAGAGGAGCACGTTTAGAGCCGGATTCAACCTCACCCTCTGCCCTGATGGATTTGGCCTGTTTCAGACCAACAATGATCGAAATCACCGTGATGACCAGAAGCGTCAGCACAATCGGACTGGCAATATAGTCAAATCCGGCCTCAGCGCCCTGACGAAAGCGAATACCTGCAATCTGGTTCGCATTATTCGCATAATTTTCAACCGGGTTCGCCAGGACAAAACCGATCAGAAATGCTGGACGTGACCAGTCAAAGCGCCGCATCAGAATGCCCAGAAATCCGACCGCAAACAGCACCGCAAGATCCATCAGATCCTGACCAGACTGAAACGCAGCAAAGGATATAATCATAAAAATGAATGGCGCAATCAGCGCAAACCGAATTGTTGTCAGTTTGGCAATCTGGCCAGACAAGGCGATACACATGATAGTGCCAAACACATTGGCTAATGCCAGCAACCAGACAATCGCATAGGTATAGTCCAGATTATCCTTCAGCATCACCTGGCCGACTTCCAACTCGCCTGAGCCCAGCAAGGCCAGCGCGCCAATGAAAATCGCCATCGACCCAGAACCGGGAATGCCAAACAGCAAGGTCGGCACCAGGCCGCCGCCTTCTTTTGCGTTGTTGGAACTTTCCGGCCCAATAACGCCTCTGACATCACCTTTACCAAAGCCGGCTTTGTCTTTGGTGGTCTGCACTGTATGGCCATAGGCGATCCAGTCTACCACCGACCCGCCCAAACCAGGAATGACCCCGACAATGACCCCGATAAGAGCACAGCGTGCGGACAGCCATTTATGCTGCCACCAGTCTTTCACCCCGTCGAGCCAACCCGCACCCAAACTGGCTTTTTCAGCAATTGCTTTATCTTTCCTCAGCAAAGCGACAATTTCCGGGACAGCGAAAATGCCCAGCCCGACAATCACCAGCTTTAACCCGTCAGTGAAATAAGGAACATCATAGCTGGACATTCTCAGCTCGCCATTGAACGGCCCTTCACCGATAGATGCCACCAGCATCCCTACGCCCGCTGCCATGATCCCTTTCAAGGCAACACGACCAGCCAGAATGCCAACCATCGACAAGCCAAAGGCTGAAACCATCAATAATTCAGGAGATTTAAATTCAAGTACAATCGGCCGGGCAATGAGGATAAAAAAGGTCAGGAAGCTGGCCCCGACAATCCCGCCAAACAGAGATGAGGCAAACGCCGCAGACAATGCCCGTGCTGCCAGTCCCTTTTTGGCCATGGGAAAACCGTCAAGCACAGTTGCCTGCGAAGCAGAGGAGCCAGGAATTCCCATCAGCACAGACGCAAAAGTATCAGAGGTCGGCACCACCGCAACCATGCCAACCATCAACGCCAGTCCCAAGACAGGATCCAGGCCAAACATAAACGGAAGCACCAATGACAGACCGGCAATACCGCCCAGTCCCGGGAACACACCAATCGCCAGCCCCAGCGTCACCCCAAGCAAAAGATAACCCAGCACAAGCGGCTGAATGATCAGCTGCCAGCCGTCAATAAACGCTGGAAATGCAATGCTGAAAATGTCCATCGGTTACAATAGTGCTGTATAATTCAAAAGAAAAAAAGGCCGCTCTGCCTCTCCTTTCAATCGGACCAGACAGAGCAGCGAGATTTTTTTGTCTGCGTGACTACTTCAGCGATACACCGAACTCAGACTGCAGCCAGCCTGTCACGAAGCTTTTGGCAGAAGCGTCAACAGTGATCGCCCCGTTTAGAGCTGACTGGGCCTCACCTCCTACATACATCGGGTACTTGCCCAGACGCTTTGCAGAAATTTCAGCGAAATCGCTGCGGGCTCTGATAGCGGCAAACGCCTTTGTGTAGGTGTCAATCACATCTTGTGGTGTTCCGGCAGGCAGGAAGGCAATCTTCTGTGAAGGGAAACCAGCAATGAAGAAGGCTTTCCATGCTTTGAATTCTGCACCTGATGTTGAGCAAGAGAATGTCGCCTCACAAACTTCCTTGAATGTAGGAACATCTGGGAAGGTTGGGTCGCGGACGATCTGTCCGTTTGCATCCAGCGCGCCCCATGTCATCATTGGTACAGCCTTGCCTTCGTCAACCAGAGGCTGAACGCCTTTGAGATATGAAGAGGATGTCTGATAATCAATGGTTGCTTCACCAGCTTCAAACATTTTACGGCCATCACCACGACCTTTGATTCCCATGACATGTTCGACATTCAGCCCGAGCATCTTCCAGGCCAGAGCCGGAATCAGATCAAGACGTGTTGCCCCCTGATTGCCATAGATGAACGTCATGCCCTGCATGTTATTTGTAGAACCGTTAAATTTCTTTGCTGCTTCTGGGTTCAGATAAGCAACACCGCCAGTACCAGAGGCCATCACGGGGTTCCAGTCAGCATATTCATAACGCACACGTGGATCACCCAGAAGGTAAGGGAACTGCGTTGACCCAGATGAGCCAAACATCACTGTACCGTCAGTATGGTTCTGTTTCTGGAACCAGTTCGCCCCTTTGGTTGACCCGGCACCAGGCATAAACTTCACAACAACAGTTGGGTTGCCAGGCAGGTTTTCAGACAGAAGCGGGGCAAAGAAATTTGCCCATTTTGCTGAACCACCAGTTTCTGAAAACGGAATTGTCCATTCAATAGTTTTGCCGCTGAAATCAACATCAGCATGCGCAGTTGCTGTCATGCTCAGCGCGATGGCTGTACCAGCAACAAAACGAGTTAAAGTTCTCATGTTTTTCCTCCACAAACAAAGTCTGGCTGAACCTCTCTATTTTTGACTTAAATAGACAAGCTCACCGTGAGGCTTTAGGTTGTATCTCATGGACCTTACATGAAACTTACATCTTTATGCGCATATTGATAATTGAAGATCATTTACCCCTTGCTCAGGCTCTGAACCATCATTTCAGTGATCAGGGACATGCTATTACTGTGGTCCATGACGGAGAGGCCGGGCTTCAGTTTCTCACACAAGAACAGTTTGAGCTTTGTATACTTGATATCAATCTGCCCTCCTTGTCTGGACTTGAGGTTCTGTCTTCATCACGGGCCGCTGGCGTGAACACGCCAGTCATTGTGCTGACCGCAAGAGACGGGACCCTGCAGCGCATAGAAGGTCTGGATGCCGGCGCAGATGATTATCTGGCCAAGCCCTTTGAAATGGCCGAGCTTGACGCCCGTGTGCGGGCGGTTCTCAGGCGGCGGCCAAGCAGCCAACCTGAACAGATGGCTATCGGCACATTGGTGATCGATCACAAACACCGTCAGGTGAATTGTGCAGGCGAAAATATTGGCCTGGCCAAAAAGGAATTTGCTGCCTTTGAATGCCTTGCTGATGCGCAAGGGCGGCTGGTGCCTAAATCCAGCTTGATGAATTATGTCTACGGCGTGGGTGAAGATGTAAATGAGACCACAGTTGAGGTGCTGATCTCTCGTTTACGCAAGAAGCTTTCTGTTCATGGGGTCCAGATCAATATGGTCCGCGGGTTAGGTTATTATCTGAAAGCAGATTTGTGATGCTGTTGCGAACCTCTCTTCGGCTGCGTTTGCTGGTGTTGATCCTGGTGCCGTTATTTGTTGCCGCTGCACTGGGGCTGACCTGGCAGTACCGGAAATCAGCGCAGCTGGCTGAGGATGTATTTGACCAGAAATTATCGATCATGGCCCTGGCCATTTATCGGGATTTGCTGGTGACAAATGGGGAACGGCTATCTCCGTCAACAAAGGCTCTGTTCGAAGAAGCTGCCGATTCTCAATTCTTCTATCATGTCAGGGGGCCTGATGGCGGGTTTATAACCGGTTATTCACCGCCTCCACTGCGGCCACGTGAACGCGAACTGGCCTTGAACACCCCGATCCTGTTTACCTCTGTGCATCGCGGTCAGCCGGTTCAGGTTGTTCAACTGATGGAGCGCGCAAAAATTGACGGGCTTGAGGGGCTGGTACTTGTCTCAGTCTGGCAGGATTTACAACAGCGCCAGACACTGGCCAATGACCTTGCTTTGCAAAGCGGTTTAACGGCGCTGTTCTTGATCAGCACAGTCTGTCTGGTTGTTGTTTTTGGAATTCGGTTGGGCCTTCGCCCTCTATCCTCAGTTGAACAGGCCATCAGCGTCCGGTCCAGTACTGACCTCAGGCCAATCAGACGAAATGTGCCGGTTGAGGTGCGCCATTTGGTGCGGCGTCTGAATAAACTGTTCAGTGACGTTACAGAAGAACAGGCCAGCCGGGACAGGTTCATATCCAATGCGGCTCATCAGTTACGTAACCCAATTGCGGCGATCCAGTCACTTGCAGAAGTTGCCCAGGATGCGCCAAATCTGGCTGAGGCAAAGCAGCGAAATCACGAGCTGGTTGACGCCAGCCGGTCCTTGGCCAGACTTACAGAACAGTTGTTATCTTATGAACGGCTCCGGAACAGGCCGGCACGTAAACAGGCCCATCCCTTTGATCCCTTTGTTGCGGACATCTTATCGGCTGTTGCGAATAAGGTGGTTGATGCAGATGTTGAGCTGTCTTTTTCCGGTAAATGCGGCAACGCTGTTGTGAAGATTGATGCCATGCTGGTTGAACAGGCCCTTCTGAATATAATCGATAATGCTCTGGTCCATGGCGGCGATGATCTGAAGACCATAACTGTAACCACCAGAAAGGACCGTAAACATATTTATTTGTCTGTCTGTAATGACGGTACAGCCATACCGGCCTCCTCGCGCCGGCATCTGTTTGAACGGTTTGAGCAGGGTCAGTCCTCAGCTGGTCACAGCCGCACAGGTACAGGACTTGGCCTGGCGATCGTAAAGGAAATCTGCACCCTGCATCAGGCCGATATCTCTTTAACCTCTGGCCAGGCCAGAACCTGCTTTAAATTCCGGTTTAAACGTTAAATGAAGGTAACCCGAATATGGTATCAAACATCAAAGACAAAACCGTGCATGATGTGTTTATCAATATCAGTCATTTTCTTGACCATTTCATCATGCTTATATTTGCCAAGGCGGCATATGATGCAGGCCGGTATTTTGGCCTGAGCTATGAGCAGATTATCAGCTATGGCACGCTGGGACTTGTCCTCTTCGGGGCCTGTGCACCGATAGCCGCCAGGCTGGCGGATAAATATTCGCGGTCGCTGATGATGGTGGTCTATCACTTTGGTATCGGCATCAGTGCTGTTTTAACGTCATTTGCCCGCAACCCGTATGAATTAATGCTCGGTCTGGCTTTGATTGGGATTTTTGCGTCAATCTATCATCCGGTGGGGATTGCTTTATTGCTAAAGAAGGAAAAGAAGGTTGGCCTGCGCCTTGGGATCAATGGCGTCTTCGGCAATATGGGGGTTGCCTTTGCCCCTCTTATCATCGGCTTCATTCTGTTGTATGGCGACTGGCAGTCTGGGTTTTTACTGTCTGGCCTATTTTGCCTGAGCTATGGGGTTATCTTTGCCCGCAACCTGAAAGAAGATACCGCGCACACATCAAAAAGACCGGCAAAAACCAACAAGCACGGGTTTGTTGACGGATGGCAGCGCGCGTTGTTCGCGCTGGCTTTAATCACCTCTGCCGGCGGCTTTGTTTTCGGCGGGATGACATTTCTGGTTCCACGTTATTTTGAACTGGAAATGCAGAATCTGACAACCTCGGTTGCGCTGACAGGTCTGCTTGCCTCAGTGGTTTATGCCACCGCCTCTTTCGCTCAGGTCGCGGTGGGCTGGCTGATTGACAGGGTTTCTGCCAAACTGGTGTTATTATATGTCGCGGTTGGTCAGGTGATTTTTGTGTTTTTGTCAGCCTCTTTTTCTGACCTTGCCCTGTTCTTCTTCATGATGATCGCGATGTCTTTTGTGTTTGGCCAAATCCCGATAACCGATGCGGTAATGTCGCGATATGTTCCTGACAGCTGGCGCAGCCGGATTCTCAGCATTAAATTTTTGTTGAATTTATGTATCGGGGCAACCGTCCTGCCGTTAAGTGGCTATATGTTGCAGACAGGGTACCAGATGTCAGATCTGTTTTCTGTGATGAGCCTGATTGCCTGTTTTATCTTTCTGGCGGGGTTCATATTGCCTGGCTTGCGCAGGACACCGAGCTGATAATGTGAGGTTGGGTTCTGTCATGCCTTTTATCAGCGGCCTCAGCTTTTTGGGCACACATGCCCGTTTGTGCCTGCCCCTCGGGATTTTGGTTGCCCTTCTTCTGCCTGATATGGGCAGTCAGATCAGGCATTTCGTGCCATATATTATTGTTATGATATATGCCTCAGCCATGATCAGGCTGGATTTATGGGAGGCTTTGAGAGGGGCACTCAAGCCCCGGCGCATCGTTCAAAATATCGGCTTCAGCCTTGGCATACTGGTGTTGGTGCCTTGTCTGTTTTTCATCATTGCGCAAGGGCTCGGGCTGCCAGATGAATTTCTGTCTGTGCTGATTTGGTATGCTGTGGCCCCGCCTATCGCCTCAACAATATGGATGTGCCTGCTCTTGGGATTCAGACCGATTCTGGCGATGGAGCTGGTTGTGATGACAAGCCTCCTCGCCCCGTTTACAGGCCCGTTCCTTGGCAACCTGTTCTTAACTGATGTGGTCCCGCTTAATTCGTTTGACTTGTTTGTGCGTCTGGCGCTGATGATTATTGGTGGGGCGGGGCTGGCGATCCTTGGCCAGCTTGCCCTCGGGCGCCAGAGGATAACCAGAAATGAAACAGCCTTTGATGGTCTGTCAACAGTGGCGATGCTGCTGTTTCTGATCCCGGTCTTTAACGGAACCAGCACACAGATAGCCGCAGATCCGTATCTGGCGATCCAGCTTCTTTGTCTGGCTGTTTTGGTGAATTTTGGCAGCCAGCTATTTATGATCAGCACAGCGTTTTTGTTTCAGCAACCACATCGCCGAGACAGCCTGAACGTGATGGCGGTGATTACCGGCAACCGAAATGTGGGCTTATATTATGCGGCTTTGCCCTATGATCCGGTGATGAGCCTGTTTACCGCTATGTATCAGGTCCCGCTTTATCTGACGCCTCTGTTTTTAGGGTGGTTGAGCCGCCGCAGCACAAAAGATAGATAAGCGCATCTGTCGCTAAGCGCGCTTTTGTTTGCTGATCTCCTTGATGTTGCTGAGATATGTTAAAGAGATGCAGTCTGACATTGAGATCAATCGTTAATTCTGCTATTCCGGCAGCATCATGGCTCAAAAGGAGATCCCGTCGATGTCGCTCCCTAAATCCACCACCGAGCAGGCACATCTTGCGAAATATCAACTGGTCGAAGTTGACAGTTCTGTGCGCCCCGCCCGTGTGACCGTCTTATCCTGTCACGAAAGCAAAGAAGAAGCGACTGAGGCGTGGAAAGCGTCAGCCGTCGCAAAAATCGATTTTTACGATATTTCTCACAGCGTTGTCGAATTATAAAACCCTGAGCTTAATCCGCTGCCGCGTTCCGCACAGCGAAGACCCTTTCAGCGCCAATTTCTGACAAATTTTCATTGTGATTTTATAACATCCGCTTATAGTGATGGGCTGTAATTTTATTTATAAGGATCGCCTAGAGCACTGCTGATAACAGCTTGAGGCGAAACAGTGAAAGAACAGACGAATTGGCCAGCGAATGACTGCCAGTATAGCATAGCGCTTGGAAGGGGACCCTATGAGACATCTATTTCTTGCGGCCACAGCCGCTTCGTTGCTGATGACAGCCAGCCTGGCTCAGGCTGACACAGTTAAAGTTGGCTATATGACAACGTTGTCTGGCTCAGCAGGCATCATCGGTAAACAAATGCAAGATGGTGTAAAGCTGGCCATGCAGCACACTGGCGGCAAGCTGGGCGGCCGGAACGCTGAAGTGATTTTTGTTGATGATCAGCGCAAACCTGATGTGGCCAAGCAGCTGGCGAACCGGCTGATCAAAAGAGATAAGGTTGATGTTGTTGCTGGCGTCATCTGGTCAAATCTTTTGATGGCTATTCATAAACAGGTGACACGCTCAGACACCTTGCTGATCAGCTCAAATGCTGGTCCCTCACCTCTGGCGGGTGAAAACTGTCATAAGAATTTTGTATCCATGTCCTGGCAGAACGACCAAACCTCTGAAGGTATGGGAAAATATATGCAGGATGCCGGTATTAAATCTGTATATATGATGGCGCCGAACTATCAGGCTGGCAAAGACATGCTGACCGGCTTCAAACGTCATTTCAAAGGCGAGATTATCGGTGAGGTCTACACAAAACTCGGCCAAAGCGATTTTCAGGCCGAACTGTCAACGCTGCGCTCAACCAACCCGGAAGCAACCTTCATCTTCCAGCCAGGCGGCATGGCCGTGAATTTCGTGAAACAGTGGAACCAGAGCGGTATGGATTCAGTCAGCAAGCTGTACACTGTTTTTGCTGTTGACGGTATTTCGCTACCAGCTCTGAAAGAGACCGCTTTGGGCACAATCAGCACCCAGACCTGGTCACCAGATCTGGATAATGAGATGAACAAAAAATTTGTGCGGGATTACAGAGCCGCCTATGGGGTCTATCCCTCATTTTACGCTGCACAGGCCTATGACACGATGATGGCAATCGACCATGCCATTTCAAAGGCAAACAGCACAGACGCTGAACAGATGCGCTCAGTATTGGCAAAAGGCGATATTCCGACAACACGTGGGCCACTGGCGATGAACACAAACCAGTTCCCTATCCAGAATGTGTATCTTCGTGAAGTGGTTCTGGACAGTGACGGTGTGGCAACACTGAGAGTGATCGGTACCGTGTTGGAAAACCACGGTGATGTTTACGCTAAGGACTGCAAACTGTAAAAACGGTAACAAAGGGTCAGCTGATTTAAGATGGCTGACCCTTTTTCTTCACATCAGGTATTTTCTGGACACCGCCTTCAATGACGATCACGCTTCTGCTGGAGCAGGTTTTTAACGGCATTCAGTCTGGTGTCACTTTGTTTCTGGTGGCGGCGGGGCTGACCCTGATCCTGGGTATCATGGATCTGGTGTTTCTTGCGCATGGGGCCCAGGTGATGATCGGGGCCTATGCAGCAACAGCGATTACCCTTGCCACAAATAATTTCTATCTTGGTGTTTTACTTGCCATACCGCTGACTTTTGCCAGCGGTTATTTACTGGAATATCTGATTATCAGGCATTTATACAAACGTGACCATATGGAACAGGTGCTGGCCACATTTGGGCTGATCTTGTTCTTTAATGAGCTGACCCGGATTGGCTTTGGTCCGGCCGCCCTGTTTTCAAATCTGCCGCCCTCCTTGTCCGGCTTTGTTTATATTCTTCCCGACACCCCATATCCGATGTTTCGTGTTCTGGTCATTTTGGTGGGGTTTGCGATTGCCGTTGGCATTTATGTTCTGGTTTCCAAAACAAAGATGGGGGCAATGGTCAGGGCAGGCGCCAGCAATGCGGACATGACAGCAGCCCTCGGGGTCAATATCCATATGCTGCGCCGCTTTATTTTTTCTGTAGGGGCCTGCCTTGCCGGAATTGCCGGCATGATGCTGGCACCGTTGACTGTGGTTGAACCCGGCATGGGAGAACCGCTGCTGATCCTCTCTCTTGTGGTGATCATTATCGGCGGCATAGGCTCTGTTCGCGGCGCGTTTATTGCTGCTGTCATTGTGGGTCTGGTTGACACGGTCGGGCGTGTGTTTTTGCCTGAAATCCTGCGCAGCTTCATGGATCAGTCAGCCGCAGACGGGGCCGGACCAGCTCTGGCATCAATGATGATTTATATTCTGATGGCCGTTATATTGGTGTTCAAACCAACTGGCCTGTTCCCGCCGAAGGGTTGATCAAATGCAGACCCTGACAGCCATTACCGCGCTCATGACCCGCTCACCGTCTTTATTTTTGCTGCTGGCGGGTTTTGGTTTGTTTCCTATCTATACCAGCCTGGCGGATTTACCGTTCTGGAATGATGTGGCTATGCGGATCATGCTTCTTGGCATGGCAGCAATGGGGCTGAATCTGGTCCTGGGCTTTGGAGGCATGGTCTCGTTCGGGCATGCCGCTTTCATTGGTATCGGGGCTTATTGTGTGGGCATCAGCCAGTTTTATGGGCTGGAAAATGGCTGGCTGCATATTTTGATTGCTTTGTCTGTTTGTGCAGGTCTCGGTCTGATGATCGGCTTTCTGGCTCTGCGGACAAGGGGCATTTATTTCATCATGATCACGCTTGCATTTGCGCAAATGCTCTATTTCTTTTTTGTCAGCCTTGAGCTGTTCGGCGGTGATGACGGCATGGGCGTAGACCGAGCAGACTTTATCTTTATTGATCTGTGGGAACCCTTACGGCTTTATTATCTGATTTGGGCCTGCCTGTTTGTGATCTGCACACTTTTGATGCTGGTGATCAATTCCCGCTTTGGTGTTGTTCTGCAGGGTATAAAAGATAATGAATCGCGGATTGAGGCGATGGGTCTGGCCCCGCTCCGCTATAAGATGACAGCCTATGTCATCTCCGCAGCGATTTGCGGGCTGGCAGGCGTGCTTTTTGCCAGCTGGCAGGAATATGTATCGCCTGACATCATGCATTGGTCACGATCTGGTGAGCTGATGATTGTTGTGGTTCTGGGGGGATTGACCTATTTGTCCGGGCCCCTCATCGGGGCGATTGTGTTTTTTCTGCTAGAGGAATTTTTACCGGAACTTATTCACATCATCGCGCCTGACTATACCGAGAACTGGATGATTATATTCGGCCCTCTGCTGATCGCTGTTGTTCTGTTTACCAAAGGCGGCGTCATGGGATCTTTTCACAGGCTGCGCCTGATGGCCTCAGGGCGGGAGGACACAAAATGACCTCCCCTATCCTAGAGCTGAAAGATGTCGATAAATATTATGGGGCTTTGCATGCCACACGTGCTGTCAGCCTGACTGTTGAGCATGGAGAAATTCATGCCCTTATCGGGCCCAATGGCGCTGGTAAAACCACGCTGATCACACAAATCTATGGGACAGAAACGCCAGACGCTGGGGATATCCTGTTATGCGGTGAAGCAATTACAACGCAAACCCCTTCACAAAGAGTCAATAAAGGCATCGGCAGATCCTTTCAGATCAGTAATGTTCTGCTGGGGTTCACGGTATTGGAAAATGCAATCATTGCTGAACAAGCCCGGCGTTCAGAGGCCTTTCGGTTTTTCTCACCAGCTTTCAGCGATCCGGGGCTCATCTCTGGCGCAGAACAGATTTTAGAGAATGTCGGCCTGGCTGAACGTGCAGACCGTCTTGTCGCCAACATCTCGCACGGGGAACGGCGTCTGCTTGAACTTGCTCTGGCTATGGCGACAAACCCCTCTCTTCTATTGCTTGATGAGCCTATGGCTGGCGCCGGGGCAGAAGAAAGCCAGCACATGACCAAGATCATTAAAGGCTTGCGCAGAGACCATGGAATCCTTCTGATCGAACATGATATGGATGCCGTGTTTGCCCTCGCCGACAGAATTACTGTGCTTGTTGAAGGTGCAGTGATCGCCAGCGGCACACCAGAACAAATCAGCAAAAACAAAACCGTGCGTGAGGCCTATCTGGGCAATGAGGATGATTATGCTGATTTTGGATAAGGTCAATACTGGATATGGTGCAGGACAGGTCCTGTTTGACTTGTCCATGCGCGTTGAGCCCGGAGAATGCGTATCGCTGATGGGGCGCAATGGTATGGGAAAAACCACAACCATCCGCGCAATTATGGGGCAATTATCTGTTCAGTCCGGTCATATTCATCGCTTTGACTTGGCTGATCAGAATTTGGAAAGTTTTGAAATTGCACGTGCTGGTATCGGCCTTGTGCCGGAAGGTCGGCTGATCTTCCCGAATTTATCTGTTGCCGAAAATCTGAAAACTTTCTTCCGGCCAGCGCGCGCCGACAGCGAATATGAATGGACGGTTGCGCGCGTCCTTGATCTGTTTCCGCGCCTTCAGGAACGGCTTGAGCATAACGGCAATCATCTGTCGGGAGGTGAGCAGCAGATGCTGGCCATTGGCCGGGCCTTGATCACCAACCCGAAACTGTTGATCCTAGATGAAGCGACTGAAGGTCTGGCCCCTCTTATCCGCAAACAGATCTGGGCCTGTCTTGAACAGCTCAAGAAACAAGGCCAGTCCATCTTGATAGTGGACAAGGATATCAGGGCCATCGCGCAGCTGGCAGACCGTCATTACATTCTGGATAAAGGCAGTGTGGCCTGGCAGGGAAATTCAGCTGAGCTTCTGGCTGCGCCTCAGACCATCAATAAATATCTTGGCGTCTGAGGGGACAGGTTAACGCCCGCCTGTCAGGACAAAGAAAATCACACACAGACAAAGCGTGGCCAAAGCGGAAAAGGTGAAATTCCAGCCTAATGTAAGCTGAAGCGGACGCTTGCCATTCATGGATGACATCATCAGCACAACAGTGGCAAAAGGTGATGTGGTCATTGACAGCGCCCAGCCAGACGAAATAGCCAGCGCGGCCAAAGTGGGGTCAACCGGCAACACAGGAAGGCTGCCAAGAAGTGTGCCAAAAAACACCGCCATCATAATCGGGCTGACGCCGAGCCAGGAAAACGGCATCATAATCACCGCAAGGCAAATCAGCACAACATAATCAGGCATGGACATAAGCCCCAGCATCGTAGCCAGATCTTCTGCAGGCACCATTTCTGCACTCAATCGCCCGATATAACCAGATGATGCCAGAGCCAGCATGATCTTGGCGTTATTGGGGAGCTGATGAAGGCAAATATTCTTTGCCAGCCTGACCGCTGTTGCTGGCGTGCTGTCTGTATGGCGGTTTTGCCCCCATAACCAGACAAGCATCACCATAGGACAGGACACCAATAAGCCAAACACAAAGCTGTCACCTGACAGCGACGAGATCAGAACGGTCAGGCTGAACAGCAAAATCAGCACAGACAAAAACCCGATCAATGCAGGCAAGGGCAGTATCGCCTGTTGGCGGAGGCGGGCCGAAGACCGGCGAAGATGGCGAAACCGCCATCTGTCCTCTGCCCATCCGACCAGACAAATCACAGCCGCACAAATAAGACCATAAACAGTCCACAACTCCCGGCTAATCCCGTCTATCAGCTCCAACACGGCCAGCGGCGCAATCGCAGTTGGTGACCAGACAACACCCCAGCTGAACCCGCGCAGCATTGCGGTCAGCTGGCGCTGTTCACGTATCGCGGCAATATCTGGTTGTTCAGTTTCCACCCCCTTTTTGATCAGGGGGGTCAGCAAGCTGATGATGCCAAGATTAAACAGGATTGACATGAAATTGGTGCCACCAAAGACAGCAAAATACCGCCGGGCTGGCGGTTGGCGGGTCAGATACTGGCCACAGGCTGTGACCGCAGGAGAGGTCACTGCCGTTTCATGCAAAAGGGCCAGCAACAGCAAAAACCCCATCAGAAATACAGCCTGGCTGATCGCCGCCTCAAATACAGACCAGGGCATGTTCAGGCCGAACAAGGCCACAAAAGTCAGACCAGAACAGAGCGCAAGAAGATAAACCTCGCGCAGGCCAACAAACCGCCAGCTGCACAAAAACACACCGCCTGCCGCGCAATAGGAAATAAGGCTGAAGATTGAGATATCTGTTGCCCGTGCCAGCAGCATGAAAACCATCACTGCAAGCATGAATAACCCTGTTATAGGTTTTATTATTTCAGAGACTTCACGCACAAATTCACGGCCCCAGAACATATTGCTTAACCCATCGTCTGATTAGTCTACACAGAAATATGACGCCTGTAACAGCCTTGACAGGCTGTTTTCTTCTGGATTTGATGGATGAAGGCAAGGGTGTTACGAAAACAGTTTATACAAATGTCAAAAAAGGTATTCATTGCCAGCGGTGCTGGATTTTCAGGGGACAGGTTTGATGCTGCTGTGCCGCTTGTTGCTCATCTGTCCAGTTGTGATGGGCCGCGCTATCTGATTTTTGAGGTGCTGGCAGAACGGACAATTGCACTTGCCCAAATTGCCAAAGGCACAGACCCTGATGCCGGCTATTCTCCTTATCTGGACAATTATCTGCGTCCCATTCTGCGGCAGATCAAAACCCACAATATCAAGATTGTGTCGAACATGGGGGCGGCCAACCCTGTGGCAGCAGCCCGTCATGTCAACAGACTTGCTGCGGAACTGGACCTGCCACCCTTCAAGATTGCCGTACTTCAGGGCGATGATCTATCAGCCTATTTAGACGAGCAAACCATATTGCAGGCCCCGACAATGGAAGGCAATCGTCTGTCTGGACGCGAACTGAAAGCAGCAAATGTATATCTGGGCGGTGATGCGGTGGCAAAGGCATTAGCCAATGATGTTGATATGGTGCTTGTCGGCCGGACCACAGACAGCGCTTTGGTACTGGGCCCGCTATTGCATGAATTTGGCTGGCGCGAAGATGATTGGGACAGGCTGGCAGCAGGGACAATCTGTGGCCATCTGCTGGAATGCGGCGCTCAGGTGACCGGGGCTTACTTTGCCGATCCTGGTTTCAAAGATGTCCCTGCCCTGGCTGATGTTGGATTTCCTGTCGCTGAAATATCTGACAGCGGCACGTTTGTGATCACCAAGCCTAATCACACCGGCGGCTGTGTGACAACCGCAACGGTAACCGAACAGCTGTTATATGAAATGCATGATCCGTCCTGCTATATTGTTCCGGATGTCTGTGCTGATGTCACCGGCCTGCATCTAACTGAAGAGTCAGAAAACCGGATACGCATCGAAGGCATTAAAGGGACACCACGGCCTGTTGAGCTGAAAGCAACTGTATGTGTTGATGGCGGGTTTATGGCTGAAACAGAGTTAAGCTATGCCGGGCTGAACAGCCTTGAGCGGGCCAAACTGGCTGGTGATGTTGTGATTGAGCGGATGAAGACGTCAGGATTTAATGGTGATATCCGCCGCGATATCATTGGCGCCTATTCCGTTCTTGATGGCGGGTCTGACCAGTTTTCTGCTGGCAGCACGCTGCCCTTTGACGGAGATTACAGAGTGCGGCTGTCCTTGATATCAGCCTCTAAAGAGCCAGCCCAGAAATTATGTGATGAGCTGCAGCATCTATATTGCTCAGGGCCAGCTGCTGGCGGCGGATTTCGGGGCAGCGTCACCCCGCAGATGGCCTCAGCCTCCATTTTACTGGACAGAGACCTTATTGAACCACATATCACTGTTGAGGTAGTGGACAAATGAGCGATAGACAGCCTTCACGTCTTCTGCCTCTTCACGCGATTGCCCATAGCCGGGCAGGAGATAAAGGCAATGTCAGCAATATATCCTTGATCGCTTATAAGCCGGAAGCCTATGACTTCCTGGCAGAACAGGTGACAGCGGACAAAGTCCACAAGCTCTATGCCCATTTAGGCGCAACCGGCGTCAAGAGATATGAGCTACCTCTGCTTTCAGCGTTTAATTTTGTTATTGCTGACGTGTTGGATGGCGGTGTGAATGCGTCACGTTCAGTTGACCGGCACGGCAAAACCCTGAGCTATATTCTGCTTGGGCGGTTCATTACAGATATTCCGATAGCCCTGATCCCTGATGGCTCGCCCTATCTTGACCCTGAATTTCGCTGGCAGACAGGTTAAGCTGTAAAGGCATCCAGCGCATAGATATTGCCTGCTGGCACGCCGCCATCAAAAAAATCACAGATATTGGACGCTGCCTGATGAGACATGCGGTACAGGCTTTCAGCTGTAAAGGCGGCAGCATGAGGGCTGAGCTGCGTGTTCTCAGCCCCTAATAACGGGTTATCTGCGGTGATAGGTTCAACTGAAAACACATCAAAGGCTGAGGCCGAAATATGTCCAGAGCGCGTCAATTCGGCCAAGGCCTGTTCATCAACAATACCGCCGCGTGCACAATTGACCAGATAGCTGCCTTTTGGCATCTGCAGCATCCTGTCTTTATCGATCAGATTCGCAGATTTGTCTGTCAGCGGAATGTGGATGGTAAGGAAGGTACTGCGCCTCAACCCTTCATTCAGATCATGGACAAGCTCAAACCCGTCAACTTCACTCACACCGGCATCAAATTTTTCATCACAAATCAGAACCGTCATACCAAACGCCCGCGCCAGAGCCGCAACCCGGGTGCCAATACGGCCATACCCCAGAACCAGAACAGTCCGCGCGCCAAGGTCAAAAGCGCTGATAGAGGTGCGCTGGCTGTAGTCTGCGCGCACAACATGATCCATATAAACCGGATTTTTGGCCATATTCAGCATGAACATAAACGTATGTTCAACAACAGACTGGGCATTGGCATCAGAGGCAATCGCCACTGTGATATTCTGGCTGCGGGCGCAGGCTACATCAATCGTATCACAACCCACACCGTGTTTCGATATCACCTTCAGATTGGGAAATGATAAAATCTGCTCAGATGTGATTCTATTGGTGCGAACCAGAATCGCTTCTATCTCTTCTGAACGAGAGGAGATGTCATCAGCACTAGCCGTCCAGCCTTCGATTACGTCAAAACCTCTCTGCCGCAGCAGGTCCGGCCCCGCCTGATGAATTTTCTCCGTAACCAATACTGTAGTCATTGAACCATTACCCTTATCCGAAATTCACATGGCCTCTTTGAAATATAAACCTATTGAAGAGCAGACTGTTAACTCGCTCAATAGCTGGTTAACCAGTGAGATATTTTGGCAGCCAAAGCGCAATTTCTGGATAGAACATCACCAACAACATACCAATTATCTGCAGAGCTATAAAAGGCAAAACAGACATGAAAATCTCTTGCAGAGTAATGTCAGGCGGAGCTACCGATTTTAACCAAAAACAGGCTGGACCAAATGGTGGTGACAAAAAGTAAATCTGAATGTTCATCACGAACAATACACCAAACCAGACAGCAGCCCAAGCCGGGTCAAGACCAAGTTCTGGCGCCATTCCAACAACGACAGGAGCAAAAACTGGTACAGTAATAAAAGCTATGGCGATCCACTCCATAAATGTTCCCAAAATCACCAAAATAGCCATCATGACAAATACAATACCAAGAGCAGGCAACCCGAGATTTGAGAAAAGCGACCTTAGGAAATCACCACCTCCTACAAGGTTGTAAATACCAACAAAGGACACTGCCCCCAGAATCAACCATACAATTGTGCCAACCGTCGACATTGTACCAGCAAGTGCCACTTGCAAAAGGTTCCAGCTAAATGAATTTCGGATCAACGCTACAATGATGGCACCAACGACACCCACAGAAGCTGCTTCAGTTACTGTTGCAATACCCCCGTAAATGGAACCCATTACACAAAAGATAAGAAAAATACTTAATCCTACGGCCATAAATTTCTCACGCGAAAGCTTCATCTCCTTTCCTCGGGCCAGCGCAACCTCTTCGGCTGTTGGGGCCATGGACGGGTTTATGTTCACCCGAGCGAGCACATAAATTCCGTAGAATGTGGCTAGCAGCAGCCCAGGCACGGCGCCTGCCATAAACAAATCACCAATTGCTACTTGAGCAGCAAGACCATAAATAATCATGATAATGCTTGGGGGAATAAGAGTGGCTAGCGAGCCAGCGGCGCATATAAGCCCTATAGACATTTTTCTGTCATATCCAAGCCTCAGCAACTGAGGCAAGGCAACCAAACCCAACATTACAATTTCGCCACCCATCACCCCAGACATTGCTGCAAGAATTACAGCGACGATTATGGTTTGAATAGCAACTCCGCCTCTCAGCTTCCCAGCAAAAATAGACATTGCATCGAACAAATCCTCAGCAACGCCCGCTCTTTCAAGAATGGAGGCCATCAGAACGAATAGTGGGACGGCGATTAGCGGATATTTCTCTAAAAGCCCAAAAGCATTAGTCGAAACCAAATACAAACCACCATATCCAAAATAAAACAAAGCACTCAAGATAGATACAATTAGAGTGACAACACCCAAAGGCATTCCAGTCATCATCAACGCAATCATCAGGCCAACGATAAGCATGCTCGCGGAAGCAATGCCCATCTCCCTCATATCAATAAGGCCAGAGGGATCAATGATTGATCCAACGGCGCTATATAGCCCGTTGATGCTGCCGAAAACTACGTTGGCTTCGCCTAAGTAATGAGCACCGACGACACATATTAGCCTGATGAATATCAAACCAGCGGCAAACAGAACGGCTAATTTAGCAAAAGGTGACAACACATGTCTGTGCAAATTCACAAGTAATTGGATAAGATACATGATGGCCCCTATGACCAACATGGTTTTCAAAATCATCGGCTGTGGTGAGTTCCATGCTGAACCCATTTTTTCGACCATTCTGATTGATTCGAGAGCTCTCACGATTGCATCGTCCGCTAGCAGCCATAATGCTAGGACGCCCACAATGTAGGCAAAGAGATCTAGTCTCCATTTACCTTTTTCCCCCGCCATAAGATAGAGAACGTTAATAGCGATATGTCTCTTGTGGAGAGTTATGTAACCTGCTGACAACATCCAAGCTGTCGCGCACAGAACCATGACAACCTCAAAAGCCCATTGTGTTGGAGAGTTAAATAAATATCTCGAGGCTACTTCGTAGATGGTTGCCAATGCCGCCAATAGGTATAAATGAGAGACCGCTAATCCGGAAAATTTACTAAAATGGTCAATAAAACGAAACGGCCCTGCTTCGGGCTCAAACGACGTTAGATCTTTTCTAGCAGCTGCACTTTCCGTATTCGACATGGTTCCCCCCAAAAGCAGTGTTTTATTGCTTTTCGCCCAACTTTTTACTGCCTTAACACAATTTTTCTCAATTTCGTCGAGCTATTTTTTTACTTTTAGGCTTGCAGTAAATGAAAATTTATTCAAGCATTAATGCATTAAGTGAACTTAGAAATTCGAGGATTTAAATATGAGTGAGCCAACTAGAGTGGACAATGTCACCACTTACGGGCATGCGCCGACTGTAGTCGGATACATGTTAGCATTCGCCATAATTTATCTAATGTTCTCAATTGCTGACGGGTTCAGTTGATAAAATTCAATCCAAAAATGGGAGGAAACAAAATGAAACGCTTAGCAGTCATGACAATGGCGGGTGCACTTCTAGCATCGGCCGGTGTTGCCGACGCGAAAACTCTTAAATTTCAACAGAGCTCCAACGCGGGTGACTGGGCACACACCTATATGAATAACGCAACACCGTTGCTAGAAGAAATGACAAATGGCAGCTTAAAAATTGAGGCCCTGCCTACTAAGTCCGTTGTACCACACAGAGAAACGATCGACGCTGTAGCAAACGGAATTCTGGATGGCGACTTCAATGCGATTGCCTACTTTTCAGGTCGTGACCCAGCATTCGCAATTATGGGTGACTTGATTGCGGGCTACGACACACCTGAGCAATATCAGGACTATTGTATGCATGGCGGCGGCAAAGAAATGCTGCAAAAAATTTATGACACTCTGATGCCTGGAAAAATTAAGGTCCTCGGCTGTGGTCCTTATGGTAAGGAAGCATTTGTTTCTAAAGTCCCACTTAGAGGTGTTGCCGACCTGAAAGGGCTGAAGTTAAGATCGCCTGAAGGCTTAGCTGCTGACGTTTTTCGCCGTGCTGGTGCGTCACCATCTTCCATTCCTTTTTCAGAAGTATACACATCACTTGAAAAAGGGATCGTAGATGCAGCTGATGCTTCAGTTTACATCAATAACCATGCATCTGGTTTCCATAAGATTGCGAAATTCCCGCTTTATCCGGGCATTCACTCAATGGCAAACCTGCAGACCATCATCAATAAGCGGGTGTGGGACGGCTTAAGCGCACAAGAACAGGCCGCCTTGGAAACTTGGACTTACGCAACTTGGCAGCGGAAACTGCGTGATGCGACTCTGGAAGGTCTGGAGCAAGTTGCGAAAGACAAAGCTGACCCTGATATCACCGTCATTGACTGGTCAGTCGGAGAGCGCAAGAAGTTTCGTGAAATCGCTGTTGAAGCTTGGTACGCCATGGCTGAAAAGAGCCCTCTTGCGAAAGAAGCTCTTGAATCAAATCTGGCTTATATGAGAAAGATTGGTCTGCTTGACTAAGCTTTCCTTACTCTAAGATCTAGACAGGCAGTTTGTAAGACGCAAACTGCCTGTTTTTACATCTCTCTTTTATTTTTTTGTAAATCTGAGACACACTTTAGATCAGCTAAGGGATAGGGCGGTCTGAATAGGGATGATTTTTCTGGCCTGACAGCCGTGGTGACTGGTG
>CALKIF010000088.1:0-52078 GCA_937988715.1 uncultured Alphaproteobacteria bacterium
TTCAGAAATTTCCGCGGGTAAGCGACATGGTTGGGCCAGCCCAGCGCCGTCTGCCGCCTTTCGTGCATGCCTATCTGGCCGCTGGTACAGGTCAGGGCCAGGCGATGGCGCGTAATGAGGCGGCGTTCGCGGGCATTCATCTGATGCCCCGTTTTTTGCGGGGGCGGGTAACCCCGGATATCAGCTGTTCGGTTCTGGGACAGGAATTTGCCGCGCCGTTCGGCGTGTCCCCTATCGGTTTGCAATCCCTGATTTGGCCGGGGGCGGAAAAAATTCTGTGCCGTGCGGCAACAGAAGCAGGCCTTCCCTATACCCTCAGTACTGTCGCGGGTGAGGATATAGAGACCATCGGCCCCCTCAGCAAGGGCCGTGGCTGGTTTCAGCTTTATGCGCCGAACGACCATGGGGTGATGCGCGATTTGCTGGCCCGGGCAAAACAGGCCGGCTTTTCAACATTGGTTCTGACCGCAGATGTACCTGGGCCCAGCAGGCGTGAAGATATGCGTCTGGCCGGTGCCCCGATAGGGTCACGCAACCCGATGTCGGTCACCCCGCGGGTGTTCTGGCAATGCTTGACACATCCGGCCTGGTCACTGGCGGTGTTGGCGCATGGCGGCCGTTTCAGATTTAAAAATCTTGAACCCTACAGCAAAGCCTCAGAACTGCAGAATATCTCAGAATATATTGGCAGCCAGCTGAACGGGTCCCTGACCTGGGACTATTTACATGAAATCAGGAAAGCCTGGGACGGGCCGATGGTGCTGAAGGGGCTGTTGCATGATGAGGATATTGACCGGGCTGTCGGCGCAGGTGTAGACGGGCTGGTGATTTCTAACCATGGCGGGCGCCAGCTTGACGCTGTACCACCGTCTATATTGCGTTTGCCTGATATCCGGGCAAGGCTGGGTGACGACTTCACACTAATGGTCGATTCAGGGGTGCGCTCTGGTCTGGATATCGCCCGGGCGCTTGCCAGCGGGGCTGATTTTGTGCTGCTGGGGCGCGCCTTTATGTTTGGTGTTGCCGCGCTTGGTCAGCAAGGCGGCGCACATGTGGTCTCTGTTCTGAAAGATGAGCTGGAAAACACCATGGTTCAGCTGGGCATCGACAAATTAGCCGATTTGCGAGACACGCTGAACTGACGCCCCCATTGAAGCGGTCTAGGATTGAGCCGCTTTGTATGTTTTGATTGCCAGTTTCAAGGCATCTCTGTCAATACAGTTGAAGCTGCATAATTTGTTCAGCCTGTTCAGCAGCTGTTCTGCTTTTTCAGGTTGGTTCAGGGTTAAATACATCTCCCCCATATATTCCATGGCCTGGGTGTGTTTTGGATCAATTTCCAGCGCTTTGGTATAGGCGGCCTCTGCTGTCTTAAAATCTCCTGATTTGCGCGCAGAATAGCCAAGCAGGTTCCAGGCATCGGCGTGCTCTGGCTGCTTGTCCAGAACGGCCCGAAGCTCATCAATCGCAACGGTGAATTGTTTGCGGGTTATGGCATGGCGGGCGGCCTTCAGCTCAGGGTGCTTAGGCGCCGCTGAATAGCTGCTGCTGGCTGTATTGTCGTCTGAACCGCCGCCACCAGCGGCCAGCCCGTGATGTGTGGTGGTCAGCAGCAAAAATAGGGCAAAGAACATAGCCTGTTTCATGACAAGGTCTCCTGATGATACCGTTAAATGAGAACAGTCTGGTTACGCGTCTAGTCTGCTTCTGGTTCAATACGGCCCCGCAACGTTGCAGGCAGCTGGGCCAGCATGAACAAGCCTGTGACCGGGGCGACGACCATAACTTTAAACGTCACCCAGCCATCATCATCCAGGACCCGCCAGGCGATTTCATTGGCGATCACCAGACCGAGGAAAAACAAACCCCAGCGCAGTGATAACAAGCGCCATGTGGCCTCATTCAAAGAAAATTGCGCACCAAAAAACAGCTTCATCACCGCCTTGCCGCGCAACCAGCCACCGATCAGCAAGGCAGAGAACATCGCATTGAACAGGCTGGGCTGAATTTTGATGAACAGACTGTCTTCTGTCAGCAGGGCAACCCCGGCAAAGACAGCTGAAACCGCAACCGAAAAGACAGCAAAATTTGCCCATCTGCGCTCAACCACGCGGTTATAACAGATAACGCCTGTGGCCAGACCAACAGCCGCCAGCGCCCCAACAAAAATATCAGCCAGCGCGTTGCCGATAAACAATCCGGCAAGGGGAAGAATTTCGCCAGCCATGGAGATAAGACGCATCTGCATCAGAACAGCCCTGCTTCAAGACCAGTCGCAAAGGCCCCGCCAAGTTCGGCGACATCATCTTCAAACTGAGCCAGATACGCACCTTTCAGAACAAGGGGCGGGCGGATCAGACGCCAGTTCAGGCCATTTGTGATCTGGCTTAACGCTCTGTTGGTTGCGGTACCGTCAAGGCCTGCACGAATGTAAATGGCCGCGGGCAGACCATCTGTCTTTCCTAACCAATCATTATAGCATCTGTCGAACACATCTTTTGTCAGCCCGGCCATATAGCCGATATTCTCTGTTGTGGATATCAACACCCCGTCACAGCCCAAAACATCATCAGCGACCACTTCAGGAGAGGGTTTGCGGATGATCTGCAGGGTGTCTGTCCACTCTTTCATAGCTGTCTCGCATCTGTCTGCCAGCCTGGCCGTATTTTCAGACGGTGCATGAGATATGAATAACAGCGTTTTCACAGATGTCTCCTGTCTGTACATAAAGCCTCTTTATCACTACCTTGTACGGGAGCAAGGTGAAAGGAGACCTTAAAATGCGATCTGTTGATGACGCAACAATTGATGCCTTTGTATCGGCTCATCCCGCATGGGTGAAAGGGCGTGACAATACGGCCCTGACAGCAGAATTTAAATGCCCCAGCTTTGCTGCAGCAATGGGATTTATGACTGAGGTGGCGATCCATGCGGATAAGCTGAACCATCATCCTGAATGGTCAAATGTTTATAACCGGGTCACCATCACCCTGACCACGCATGATGCGGGCGGGCTGACAGAGCTGGACCTTAAGCTGGCAGAGATTATTGATGCAATTGTAGCCAGAAACGGAGCCTGATGACTGATCAGATTCTGCTCAGCTTCAGTGTCGCCTGCATTTATCTTTTGGCAGGCAGCGTGAAAGGTGTGTTCGGGCTCGGACTGCCCACAACATCTGTTACCTTGATGACGATGTTTATTTCTCCTCTGGAGGCGATTGCGATTAATCTTCTGCCGATGTTTGTCACCAATGGCTATCAGTTTTACAAGGCTGAGGATCATAAGGCCTTGTTGCGCACCTACTGGCCGTTTGCTGTGGTCATGCTGCTGTTCTTGTCAGTATTCTCGGTGTTTACAGCCCGTCTTGGAAATGATGTGATTCGCCTTCTGATCGCTGTCTCTGTGATCAGCTTTGCGGCCAATAATCTTTTTATCATGCATTGGCGGCTGAACCCGCGTTATGACCGGGCCTGGCAAGTTTCTCTTGGCAGCATCTCGGGCATACTGGGCGGGCTGACCTCATTATGGGGGGTGCCGATAACCATTTATCTGGTGATGAAACAGGTTAGCCCGCGCCAGTTTGTTGATGCCAGCGGGTTTTTGATTCTGATCGGCTGTATTCCTTTGGCGGTTGGCTATTCTGTCACCGGGCTGCTCGGAACAGCCAGCCTGTGGCCCAGTCTGGCCGGGGTGGCCACAGCCATTATTGGGTTCACAATTGGCGAGAGGCTTCGGCCCTTATTGGCCCCGGAACTTTTCCAGAAACTGCTGTTATGGATGTTTCTGGTGATGGGCGCGCGGATGCTTTACACAAGCCTTGACAGCTATGGGCTTGTCTGAGGTCTGACAGAGCAGAGGAAGACAACATCTGATGATGTCATTACGGGCCTGGATATATTTGTTGCTTTTGTCTTCGTTCTGGGGGGCAAGTTTCTATTTCATTGAAGTTGGCCTTGAGCATCTCTCGCCTGTCTGGCTGGTCAGTTTGCGTCTGATCTCAGGGGCTATTTGTTTATGTGCATGGTTGACCATCACCTCTGTTTCTTTGCCCTATCAGCTGGCGTTCTGGCGCGACTGTCTTGTCATGGGTGTGCTGAATAATCTGGCCCCATTCTGCCTGATCGCCTGGGGCCAGCTCTCTGTTACCGGCGGCATGGCCTCTATCCTGAATGCCAATACAGCGTTCATAGGCGTCCTGGTCTCTGCCCTGTTCTTAAAGACAGAACCGTTGCGTGTGAACAGGGTGGCAGGGGTGATTATCGGTGTCAGCGGTGTGGCGGTCGCCATTGGCGTGAACCCTCTGTCTGGTGAGACCGGATCTGTCTGGGGCCAGTTGGCCATTGTGCTGGCAACCTTGTTTTATGCGCTGGCTGGGGTGTGGGGGCGTGTCCGGCTGTCTTCTTATCAGGCGGTTCAGGGGGCTTGTGGCATGTTGCTATGTTCAGCTGTTTTGTCTGTGCCTCTTGCCCTCCTTCTGTCAGGTCAGCCATCTGTCAGCTTACTCCAGTCTGCCCATCTTGGCACATTGGTGGTGCTGATCCTGGGGATTGGCCTGCTGGGAACGGCGATGGCCTATCCGCTCTATTTCAAGGTTCTGGAACTGGCAGGGGCGTCAAACCTGCTTCTGGTGACCATTATTGTGCCGGTATTTGCGTTGTCTTTGGACGCGCTTCTGTTAGGACAATTGGTCAGCTGGTCAGCCATGGCAGGGTTTGGCCTGGTTGCTTTTGGCCTGTCTGTTATGGATGGTCGCTTATATCACCGCAAGGACAGCTCAGACAGCCGGTAGAATCAGCATCTCAAGCAGCCAGAGGCTGCCCATACCTACCACAATTGTGATGATCACACGGCCTGTCACCAGCGTTGCAATCAAGGCAAGCAGGGCGGCGAGGATACGCATATTATCACTTATCATCAGGCTGCCTTCTGGCAAAAATACCCCATAAATCACAATCGGGGTCAGGACAGCCACAGGCACATAATGCATGGCCCGTTCCATCACGGGAGGCAGCTGTTTGGGCAGCAGGCCTGTCAGCGGCAGAAACCGGGTTGAAAAGGTCAGCAGCCCACAAGCGACGATCAGGCCCCATAAGATTAGATTATCCGTCATACGGTGCCTTTCTGTGCGGTCAGACGCTCTGTTGCCAGCCCGCCAGCGATTCCTGCAAAAGCGGCCAGGATGAGCCACAGGTTCCAGGGCAAATGATAGCTGATCAGCACCGCAACAGATGCACAACAGGCGGCAACCAGCTCTGCCGGCCGTCTTACGATCGGGGCCAGAATAGCGATAAAGGTCAGTGGGATCACAAAGCCGAGAGACAAGCTGTCTGGCAGCGTCTGGCCAATAACAACACCGCTGATGGTTGAGGCTTGCCAGAACAGATGCAAGGTCAGCCCCGTGCCCAGCAGATGAAAATGCATGTAAGGCGAGGCAGGTTGCTGAGAAAATCGCCTTATCGACACAGCATAAGCCTCATCAGTCAAAAGATAGGCCAGGCCAAGGCGCCAAAATAACGGCAGCTCGCGAAGATAGGCGGCCATCGACAGCCCATAAAGAGTGTGCCGCAGATTGATTGTGGTCACAGACGCCAAAATGATCCCAAAAGGTGTTCCGGCGGCGACCAGTTGGGCAAACACAATCTGGCTTGCCCCGCCAAACAGGATCAGGGACAAACAAACGGTCTGAAGCGGGCTGAGCCCACTTTCCACGCCCAGAATGCCAAACACCAGCCCGAACGGAATGATGCCGATTTGCAAAGGCAGCTCTTCACTGACGCCGGCCTTAAATTCCTGCCAGCCGGTTCTGTTTTGTGGGTCTGATATGCGCATCTGTCTGACGTTGCTTTTTCTGCCTCAACTCAGTAGACAGAAGTTTTAGGCGGAAAGCATTTTCATGACAACCACAATTCAGGACTGGCACGATGGCCCTATCAATATTGGATAACCTTGGACAGCTGGCAGGAAAAACACTTCTTGTACGTGTTGATTTCAATTGCCCGCTGGCAGATGGCAAGGTTGCAGACGCCACCCGTATTGACCGCGTGCTGCCAGGCTTAACACAACTGGCTGAGGCAGGCGCAGGGCTTGTGTTGCTGAGCCATCTGGGACGCCCTAAAGGCCAGCAGATGCCTCAGTTCAGCCTGCAGCCTGTTCGTGATTACCTCAGCGCTGCGCTTGGCTATACCGTTCCGCTTCTGACCGGTCTTGATGACGCGGCCCGGCCAGCTGCCGGACAGATGGTGATGCTCGAAAATCTGCGGTTTTGGGCTGCAGAAGAGGCCAATGATGAGGGGTTTGCAGCACAGCTTGCCACCCTTGGTGATGTTTATGTGAATGATGCCTTTTCCTGTGCACACCGTGCCCATGCCTCTACCCATGCGCTGGCCCGCCATCTGCCTGCCTTTGCCGGACCAGTCATGGCAGCAGAACTACAGGCCTTGGGGGCTGCTTTGGATCAGCCGCAACGCCCTGTTGCGGCGGTTGTCGGCGGGGCAAAGGTGTCAACAAAACTGGCGGTGCTGACGCATCTGATCGACAAAGTTGACAGGTTGCTGTTGGGCGGCGGTATGGCCAACACCTTTCTGGCTGCCAAAGGGGTTGATATGGGGGCCTCATTGATGGAGGCCGATCTTGTTGATACAGCAGCTGAAATCATCGCAGCAGCAGATAAAAAGGGGTGTCAGCTTTTCCTGCCAGAAGATGGTCTGGCTGCCACTGAATTCAAGGCAGGTGCTGCGCACAGGCAAATCCCGAACAGCGCTATTCTGGCCACAGAAATGATGCTGGATATCGGCCCCAATGCGATAAGCCATTATCAGCAGGCTCTGGCCGGAGTGCGCACTGTTTTATGGAACGGGCCGATGGGCGCGTTTGAGATCGCCCCGTTTGACACGGCAACTGTTGCGCTGGCCCGGGCTGTAGCCAAAGCGACTGAGGCTGGTGAGCTGTTGTCTGTTGCGGGCGGCGGTGATACGGTGGCCGCGCTAAATCATGCCGGCGTTACTGATAAATTCAGTTATGTATCTCTCGCTGGTGGCGCGTTTTTGGAATATATTGAAGGCAAGACCTTGCCAGGTATTGCGGTTCTGGCGAAATGACCCATCTTTGAAGGCAGATAGATAATCTTCGGTGAGGAGAGATCAGCATGTTCTTCACAAACCCATTTAAATCACGTTTGCCCACCAAAGCAGAGGCCCTGGACGGGCGCGCACAGCCTGTATTGCAGGCACAGCCTCATGCGGTGCATGGCCGTCCTCTGCTGCCGCCGTTCCCTGATGGTGCGCAGCCCATTTATCTGGGGCTGGGCTGTTTCTGGGGAGCAGAACGGCTGTTCTGGCAGCTGGATGGGGTCTGGACAACCGCGGTAGGCTATATGGGCGGGCTGACCGAAAACCCGACCTATGAAGAAGTCTGTTCAGGGCAGACCGGCCATACTGAGGCGGTGTTGGTGGTTTATCAACCAGCTGTGATCAGCCTTGAGCAGATATTGAGCGTGTTCTGGCAGGCCCATGACCCCACGCAAGGCAACCGGCAGGGCAATGATATTGGCACACAATACCGGTCTGCTATTTATGCACCAGATGAGGCCAGCCTGGAGCTCGCCCGCCAGAGCGCAAAAGCGTATGGCCAGGCATTGAGCCAGGCAGGATACGGGCCGATCACAACCGAGATCACTTCAGCTGACCAGTTTTTCTATGCTGAAGATTATCATCAGCAGTATCTTCATAAAGTACCTAACGGGTATTGCGGTCTTGCCGGATGTAATGTGCGCTACCCCGATACCGCACAGGTGACATGAATCTTTGCTGCTCGCGCGATTTGCACTTGATCTTTTAGATATGACTGTCTATTGTGCGACACGCTTTGAGATCGGCAATTTTGTGCCGAGGCAGACGATAGGATTGAAAAAATGAAAGTGGCAAGCTCTCTGAAAACGCTGAAGTCGCGCGATCGCAACTGCCAGGTTGTCCGTCGCCGCGGTCGTCTTTATGTGATCAACAAGAAAAACCCTCGTTTTAAGGCTCGTCAGGGCTGAGGATTAAGAGTGCTGTTGCTGCTGTCAGGTGGCAACGCTTTCAGACAAGAATTGACCACATGTTCTTCAGCATGTGGTTTTTTTGTTTCGCATCTCGAAATAAACAGCTCCTTTTGTCTGAGCAGATGATTTACCTTATCCGCTTCTCTCGTATAGACTGAGACCCATAGTTAAATTTTGGCAGGTTTCCTATGCTTCTTCCTGAACCCGACCAGGCGACACTTTCACGACGTGATGAGATTGTCGCCGCCCTGAAACGCCTTGTTCCTGAAGGGTGTGTCATTGATGATGACACCACGATGGCGGCGTTTGATACAGATGGTCTGTCTGCCTATCGTAATCAGCCTCTGGTGGTGGTGTTGCCGGAAACCACACAACAAGTTGCTGAGGTGATGAGATGGTGCCGTGATCATGAGGTGAAGATTGTGCCTCGTGGTGCGGGAACATCACTGTCTGGCGGGGCCATTCCTTTATCCGATGGTGTCTTGCTGGGTTTGGGTAAGTTCAATCAGATTCTGGATATTGATTTGCCGAACCGTACGGTCACAGCCCAGCCAGGCGTGACAAATCTGGGCATAACTCACGCCGTCCAGGATGACGGCTTTTACTACGCCCCCGATCCCTCCAGCCAGATCGCCTGTTCGATTGGCGGCAATATTGCCGAAAATTCCGGCGGCGTGCATTGCCTGAAATATGGCCTGACCACCAACAATGTCCTTGGTATTGAAATGGTTACCATGGACGGCGATATCCTGCGGATTGGGGGCAAGCATCTTGATTCTGGTCATCTGGATGTGTTGGGCATTATGACAGGCTCGGAAGGGTTGCTGGGTGTGGTCACTGAAGTGACCGTGCGTATTTTACGAAAGCCAGCAACACAGCGTGCTCTTCTGGTTGGCTTTGACACAGTTCAGGAAGGTGGCCAGGCCGTCAGTAATGTGATCGCGGCTGGCATTATTCCGGCTGGCATGGAAATGATGGATAATCCGGCCATCAATGCGGCTGAAGATTTTGTTAATGCGGGCTATCCGCGCGAGGCGGCCGCCCTGTTGATTATCGAACTGGACGGGCCTGAATCAGAAGTAGATGCGCTGATTGAAAGAGTGTCTGATATTGTCAGAAGCTCCGGGGCCAGTTCTATCCGGATCAGCCAGTCTGAAGAGGAGCGGGCGCAGTTCTGGGCCGGGCGGAAATCGGCCTTTCCGGCGGTTGGCCGCATTTCGCCTGATTATTTGTGTATGGATGGCACAATTCCGCGTAAAGCCTTGCCAGAAATGCTGACCCGTATGTCAGCTATGTCACAGAAATATGGGCTGCGGGTGGCGAATGTTTTTCATGCTGGTGATGGTAACTTGCATCCGCTGATTCTGTTTGATGCGAACGCAGAAGGAGAGCTGCATCGGGCTGAAGAATTTGGCGCCGAAATCCTGCGTACCTGTGTGGAGCTTGGCGGGGTGCTGACGGGTGAGCATGGCGTGGGTATTGAAAAGCGTGATTTGATGCCGGAAATGTTCACAGAAGATGATTTAAAACAGCAGCAGCGTTTGAAATGTGCGTTTGACCCACAACATCTTTTGAACCCGGGCAAGGTGTTTCCGGTCCTGCACAGATGTGCTGAGCTTGGCCGTCTACATGTTCATCATGGCAAACTGCCGCATCCTGATATCCCGCGCTTCTAGGGAATGGGCAGGATGACAGTCTGGCAGCCTGAGACCGGCGAACAGGTCACTGAAATTATATCTTCTGCTCTGGCGCAAGAACGCCCGCTTCGGATTTGTGGCCAGGATACAAAATCAGGTCTTGGCTCTCCTGTTGACACATCTGATACGCTGTCTTTACAGGCCTTGTCAGGCATAATTGATTATCAGCCAGAAGAGCTGGTTCTGGTGGTTAAAGCCGGAACCCCTCTTGTGGATATTGAACAACTTCTTGCCGCGCAAAATCAGATGCTGGCTTTTGAGCCGCCGCATTTGGATAAGTTTTATCAGGCTGAGGGCACCGGAACGATAGGGGGCGTCATCGCAGCCAACCTGTCTGGGCCGCGAAGAGTGTCAGCCGGGGCAGCACGTGACTTTTTGCTTGGTTTTTCTGCGGTATCTGGCCGCGGTGATGAGTTTAAGTCAGGTAGCCGGGTGATGAAGAATGTTACCGGCTATGATTTGTCCAAGTTAATGTGCGGGTCCTTTGGGACACTGGCGGTGATGACAGATATCACGCTGAAAGTTTTGCCGTGTCCGGAAACCTCATCCAGCTTGTCTGTTCAGTGTGACACACTCACCGCAGCTCAGGCAGCTCTGGCAGCGGCCTTTTGCACAGATACAGAACCGTCAGGCGGCGCCATTGCCAGAACTGAAACTGGCTGGCAGGCCGTGGTCAGGCTGGAAGGGGTTGATGTATCAGTTCGCGACCGGATGCGGAGTCTGAAGGTGGCGTTGAGTGCACATGGTGAGCAGACGATCCTTGATATATCTGGCTCTGAGGAGTTTTGGCGAAGCTGGTGCGATCTGTCCATGATCCCTGCTGATGCAGAACAGGTTTACAAATTATCGGTTGCCCCTTCTTGTGCACCTGCACTTCTTGATGATTTGCTGGACGCTCAAGATCTGCATGTTGGCCTTGACTGGGCAGGCGGCCTTGTCTGGCTCGGCGGTCAGGGTGAGGGGTTGGGAGAGGTTGTTCGTCAGGCTGTAAGCACTCATGGCGGTGGTCATGCAACCTTGATGCGGGGTTCCGACCAGCTGCGGCGCAATCTGGCAGTGTTTCACCCTCAGGCCGCTGCACTTGCGGCGCTGTCAGACCGGATTAAAACAGCCTTTGATCCGCAGAATATTCTGAATCCGGGCAAGATGGGCGAGATGAGGGGAGGGGCGTGATATGCAAACTCATTTTGATCTGACGGTTCTTGCCCGTCCGGAAATCAGGACTGCTGACGAGATTCTGAGAAAATGTGTGCATTGCGGCTTCTGCACCGCGACTTGCCCAACCTATGTTCTGACAGGTGATGAGCGGGACAGCCCGCGTGGCCGGATCTGGATGATGCGTGATCTGTTGGGCGGCGGCGATACGCAGACAAAAATCAAGCATTCTGATATTAGCCATCACCTCGATAGATGCCTGACTTGCCTGTCCTGTATGACAACCTGTCCGTCAGGTGTTGATTATATGCATCTGGTGGATATTGGCCGGGCTGAGATTGAGAAACAAGAAAAACGACCATGGGCGGACCGGCTGCTTCGGCACGTGCTGTCCATCACAGTCCCCTATGCATCCCGCTTTCATCTGGCATTACGGTTTGCGCGGCTGGCCAAACCGTTTGCCGCGCTGCTGCCTGGACGGATGAAGGCAATGGCGGATCTGGCGCCAGCACGCCTCAAGCCCGTTGATCCGGTTGGCAGAACAGATGACATCTATACAGCTGAGGTATCTTCTGGCCGCCAGGTGATGCTGTTGGCTGGATGTGCGCAACGGGCACTTGATCCAGAGATTAATGCAGCAACAATCCGGCTGCTGAACCGCCAGGGTGTGGATGTGGTTGTGCGCCAGCAGGCCAGCTGTTGTGGGGCACTGGCTCATCATATCAACGCTGCAGATAAAGCACATGCCCAGATGGCCGCGACCTGTTCAGCCTGGGCTGATGAAATCGCCTCTGGCCAGATAGAGGCGATTATTGTGAACACCTCAGGGTGTGGCACAACACTGAAAGATTATGGCGATCTGATGAAGCATGATCCTGTTCATGCTGAGACAGCAAAACAGATATCGTCACTGGCGATGGATATCTCAGAATATCTGATCCAGAAAATTGACTTGCCTGCCTTGCCACAGCAACAAATGAGCATCGCTTATCATGCCGCCTGCTCTCTTCAGCACGGCCAGAAGGTTGTGAAGGCGCCAAAGGATTTATTGTCTAACGCTGGTTTTGAGGTCAAGACACCTGCGAATGCCCATCTGTGTTGTGGGTCTGCTGGCGTGTATAACGTGTTGCAGCCAGACTTATCTCAGCAGTTAAAGGCGCGCAAGACAGACAGCCTGAACCGAACCGGTGCGGATATTATTTGTGCAGGAAATCTGGGCTGTATCCACCAGCTTTCCGGTGTCGACAGCCCGATTTGTCATACGGTTCAGATTCTGGACTGGGCCTATGGCGGACCAAAGCCTGAGGTGCTGGAACAGGCTTAGCTCAGGTCAAAGAAATCATTGCCTTTATCATCGGTAACGATAAAGGCGGGAAAATCTTCCACCTCAATCCGCCAGACCGCTTCCATGCCCAGTTCCGGGAATTCCAGAACCTCAACTTTCTTGATGGATTCCAGCGCCAGCTTGGCAGCCACCCCGCCGATTGAGCCCAGATAAAACCCGCCATGTTTCTGGCAGGCATCTTTTACAGCCTTTGACCGGTTGCCCTTTGCCAGCATAACAAGCGAGCCGCCAGCCTCTTGGAATCTGTCGACATATGAATCCATACGACCGGCTGTGGTTGGGCCAAATGAGCCAGAGGCCATACCGTCAGGAGTTTTGGCAGGCCCAGCATAATATACCGGATGATCTTTGATATAGTCTGGCAGTGAGCCTGTTGTCTCTAGCTGCTCCAGCAATTTGGCATGCGCGATATCACGGGCAACAATCATCGGTCCGGTCAGTTTTACGCGTGTCTTTACAGGGTGTTTTGTCAGCTCGGCCTGGATTTCAGACATTGGCCGGGTCAGATCAATGCTGACAGCTTCAGTATCAGCTGTTTCACTGGCATCTGGCAGATATTTCGCCGGATCAGTCTCCAGCTGTTCTAAAAACAGCCCTTCTTTTGTGATTTTTGCCCTGATTTGCCGGTCAGCTGAACAGGACACACCAATCCCAATAGGACAGCTGGCGCCATGACGCGGCAGGCGGATCACCCGCACATCATGACAGTAATATTTACCGCCAAATTGCGCTCCGATCCCCAGCTCGCGCGTCATCTTCAGGATTTCCTCCTCCCAGTCCAGATCACGCCAGCCATGTCCGGTCATAGACCCTGCTGTTGGCAGCGTATCCAAATCACGAATAGACGCTTTTTTGACGACTTTCAGATTATATTCTGCAGATGTGCCGCCAATCACAACCGCGAGGTGATAAGGCGGGCAGGCGGCTGTTCCCAGGCTGACAATGGCCTCTTTTAAAAATGCCTTCAGCCCGTCCGGGGTCAGAACAGCTTTTGTTTTCTGATACAAAAAGGTTTTGTTGGCTGAACCGCCGCCTTTCTGGATAAAGGTGAAATGATATTCATCTCCTGATCCGGCGGCGATATCTATCTGGGCCGGCAGATTGTTCGCGGTGTTCTTTTCTTCAAACATGGTCAAAGGGGCCAGTTGGGAGTACCGCAGATTATGACTCTGGTAGGTGTTGTAAATCCCGCGTGACAGCGCTTCACCATCATTGCCGCCGGTCAGGACTTGCTCTCCGCGCATGCCGTTGACAAGGGCGGTGCCTGTATCCTGGCACATCGGCAGAACACGCTCAGCAGAAATCACGGCATTCTTCAGCATCTCCAGCGCCACGAACTTATCATTCTGTGTGGCTTCCGGATCATCAAGAATGGCACGCAATTGGGCCAGATGGCCTGGCCGCAGCAGATGTGAAACATCTCCCATCGCCTGTTCAGCCAGCAAGGTCAGGCCAGCGGGATCAACGCTGATAAAGGTCCGGCCATTTACCTCTGTTGTGGTTACAAAGTCAGTTGAAATACATCTGTAAGGGGTATCGTCTGTTCCGGTCGGAAGAAGGGGGCTATAGGTAAATTCAGACATGAAAACCCTTTCAAATTAATATCAAGATATCAGCAACAGGCTGACGGTAAAATGAGAACAAAAATGCTGGTTCCGGCTTATGATTTGGGGGCAGGGTCTTTACGGAACCGGTCAAGCGAGACAATTTCTGCACTTTCCGATTCGGGTGTTGCATCTGCATTGTCTGTTTGATCAGGTTCTTGTTCGGAGGTGGTTTTGGCTGAGCCAGCTATATCTTGCTGGTCTGTCTTTGTTGCAGGGGCAACCACAGTTGTTTTTTCGTCTGTATCTTCGTCTGAAATAACTTCCCGCAGCAACACAGGTTTTCCCCCGGTTTCATTATCTGAGGCTTGATCGCTGTCATTCGGATCGCTGAATTGCAATCCAAAGCCAACTGATGGATCAGTGAAATGCGTAACGGCTGAAAACGGGATCAGCAGGTTATGCTGCACCCCTGAGAAGGACAGCCCGACCGAAAAATGATCCTCTTCAACAGTTAAATCCCAGAACTGATGCTGAAGAACAATGGTCATTTCATTTGGGTTACCGCTCTTCAGGCTCTCATCCATTTCAACGCCGTTCGCTTGCGTGCGAAAAGTGATGTAAAAATGACATTCCCCGGGCAGGCCATATTCCTGAACAATGGCCAGTGCGCCGCGCACAACCGTCCGCAGTGAATCTTCGACAAGAAGCTCATAATTGATAGAGCTGGTAAGTCCTGAATCGCTCATCTGCGTTAATCCGTATGTTCGTCTGTTAAGCCTGTTGCTGGCGCGGTTATGTTAATGTTAGCGGGACCGCTTCTGTTGCCAGGTGCAGCCCCAAACCCCGCCTGACAGAGCTCAAGCCGTCAGGACTTTAAAATGGTTACGCCTGCCGCATTAAGCAGCGATAGCAACCGGAGCAGTGTTGTCGTTTGCAACTACTACATGGCCCGATAACGGCGGGTACCATACCGAACGAAAATAATGTCTTTACCACATGCGTCGATCCTGTTTCGCCCCCAAAATTCAACCCCGCTTACAGCCATTGGTCAATGTTTGGTGGAGGCGCCGGGTACCGCCCCCGGGTCCGCCCTGCTTATTCCACATCACGTTTATCGTCATAGCCAGTCGAAACTGGCCCATTCAGTATAACAGGCAAATGCAGGGAAATAAAAGTTTTTTGCCGCTTTCGGTGATTTTTCAAGGGGGATGAATATCTCACCTCTTTAAACAGGCAGGTAGCTTTGCTAGGGTGAGCGGGCAAAGAAATTTGGCACATCACAGAGGGACTTATGCAGCAATATCTTGATCTTCTGCGCCATGTCATGGATCAGGGCGTGGTTCGCTCAGACCGGACCGGTACCGGCACAAAGTCAGTGTTTGGATGGCAGATGCGGTTTGATTTGTCAGCCGGATTCCCCTTGCTGACCACAAAAAAGCTACATACCCGATCAATTATTCATGAGCTGTTATGGTTTATCAAAGGCGATACAAATATCGGCTATCTGCGGGATAATGGTGTGTCCATCTGGGATGAATGGGCAGATGAAAAGGGCGATTTGGGCCCGGTTTATGGCCAGCAATGGCGGCGTTGGCAAACCCCGCAGGACGGCCGTGTGATTGACCAGCTGGCAGATGTCGTCTCTTCAATTAAAACCTCACCTGACTCGCGCCGCCTGATTGTCTCTGCGTGGAACCCATCTGATGTACCGGATATGGCCCTGCCACCTTGTCATTGTCTGTTTCAGTTCCATGTGGCAAATGGCCGGCTGTCCTGCCAGCTTTATCAGCGTTCTGCTGATATTTTTTTAGGGGTGCCCTTTAATATCGCCTCTTATGCTTTGCTTACCCATATGATTGCGCATGTCACCTCGCTAGAGGTTGGCGATTTTGTGCATACGCTGGGTGATGCGCATCTTTATCTTAATCATAGTGAACAGGCCGAAGAACAGCTCACCCGCCAGCCGGGCCCTCTGCCGCGCTTGCACCTGATTAATCCGCCTGATGAGCTGGATGATTTCACTTTTGAGCATTTCAAGATTTCTGATTACGTCGCGGCCCCGTCTATTGCTGCACCTATTGCTGTATGACCACGCCTATGATGAAGCAAGAAGTTGAGTTTCAGATGATCTGTGTTGTGGCCATGGCCCGCAACCGGGTGATTGGTGATGGGGATGATCTGATCTGGCATCTGCCGGGTGATTTGAAGCGGGTAAAGCAGCTCACTATGGGGTGTCCATTAATCATGGGCAGGCGCACATTCGAATCCATCGGGCGGGCATTGCCTGGGCGATTGTCGGTGGTATTGACCAGAGACGCTGACTGGCAGGCTGAAGGGGCGGTTGCTGTCGCCAGCCTAGAGGCCGCAATCAAGGTCAGCAAAGACTGGCTGGTCCAGCAACAGACACAGGAAACACGCCTGATTCTATTTGGCGGCGGACAGATTTATGCAGCAGGCCTGCCATATTGCCAGATGATAGAAGCTACCTTTGTTGAAGCTGAACCGGAAGATGGTGTTCGGTTTCCAGAATTTGACCGGTCAGACTGGACAGATGAGGAGCTGGAACGGTTTCCTGCAGAAGAGGATGTGCCCGGCTTTTCTTACCACAGGCTGACCCGCAAAACACCCGCCTTGCCCTTGTCCTGAAGCCCTGTTTGGCCGAAGGTCTATTCCATTACGATAGCGGGGCCTGTGCGGCTGGCCTGGTTTAAGTGCGTGTTCACTGTTTCAGCAATTTTCAGATAGGCTTGTGCATGAGGAGAGTCTGGCTGGGATGAGACAATCGGTGTGCCTGCATCTGAGGTGGCTCTGATCTCCATATCAAGGGGAATGCCGCCCAGGAAGGGCAGGCCAAGACGTTCTGCTTCTGCTTTGGCGCCGCCTGTGCCAAAAATATCTGATGTCTCGCCACATGCCGGACAGACGAAATAGCTCATATTCTCAATGATTCCCAACACCGGCACATTCACCCGTCTGAACATATTCAGGCCCTTGCGGGCATCTATCAGCGCCAGGTCCTGAGGGGTGGAAACAATGACGGCCCCGGCCAGATCGGCCTTTTGTGATAAGGTTAACTGCGCATCACCTGTGCCAGGCGGCATATCAATTACAAGCACATCAAGGCCTTCCCAGGCGACATCGCGCAACATTTGCTGAACCGCGGACATCACCATCGGGCCGCGCCAGATGGTCGGGGCATCCTCATCAACCAGAAACCCGATTGACATGGCCTGCAGGCCCCAGGCTGAGAGCGGAACCAGCTTGTTATTCTCAGTGCGTGGCTTTTCATTCAGCCCAAGCAGTCGGGGCAGGGAGGGTCCATAAATATCTGCATCCAAAATGCCGGTTTTCAGGCCTTGCGCGGCAAAGGCCAGAGCAAGATTGATAGAAGTGGTTGATTTGCCCACCCCGCCTTTGCCTGAGGCAACCGCGATCACATGCTTGGCAGGCTTTAACAAGGGCTCATCTGCGGAAGCAGAGCCTGCAGCCTGACCCGCAGCAGAACCGGCAGCAGAGGCCTGAGAGGCTGGCTTATGGGCGGTCAGAATAACAGAGACAGATAACACCCCGTCAATATCCTGAACGGCGGCCTCTGCAGAGGCTTTCAGGGCGTTTGCGCTGCCTGCCTGTTCCGGGCTGATTTCAATGGTGAACCCTACATTACCATCTTTTATAACAACACCGCTGACGGCATTTTCCGTGACAATATCCGCATCACGACCAGGCATTTGGACTGATTTCAGCGCGCTGAGGATTTTTTGTTCGGTAATTTGTGCTGACATTCTTGAATTTCCTGTCAATCGTCTAAATATAAGGATGAAGCGGATGCTCTATCAACTAGTCTTGCTAACCCGATTTGGCAAGCGGTGGTGATAGGGTATGCCGCTATGCAGACAAAAAACAGCATGGCAAATGGAGCGCAGCAGATATGCCCTGGAATAATCAAGGCAATAATCAAGGTGGAAATCAGGGCGGCGGTCCCTGGGGCGGTGGCGGCAATAATGGCGGCCCATGGGGCGGAGGTTCAGGACGTCCGCCCGGTCGTCCAAATCCTCCGGAATTCGATAAAATGTTCCGTGACTTCCGGAATCAGTTTGGTGGCCGTGTCCCGGGTGGGGGCAACCCAATGAGGTTTATGTGGCTGTTGCTGATCGTTGTACTCGGCCTGTGGGCGGCAACCGGGTTTTACCGGGTTAACCCGCAACAACAGGGCGTGGTTTTGCGCTTCGGTGAATGGGTGAAAACAACATCACCTGGCTTGCATTATCATTTGCCGTTCCCGATTGAACAAGTTCTGACCCCGGATGTAACGCGTGATAACCGCCTGGAAATCGGTTTCCGTGATATCTCCGGCCGGTCAGCATCACGCCGTGATATCGCTGATGAAAGTCAGATGATCACCGGTGATGAAAATATTGTTGATATCGATTTTGTTGTGTTCTGGCGGATTGCAGATGCGGGTGCTTATCTGTTCAACCTCGCAGAACCGGATGAAACGATTAAAGTGGCAGCTGAAGCGGTGATGCGTGAGATCATCGGCCAGACCGCTATCCAGACCGTGCTGACCGAAGGCCGGCAAAATGTTCAGACATCTGTGCGCCAGAAGCTGCAGGAATTGATGGATGAATATAAAGCTGGTGTTCGTGTGCGTGAGGTCCAGCTGCTGGCTGTTGACCCACCATCAGACGTTATTGATGCCTTCAATGACGTTCAGCGGGCCCGTCAGGACAGAGACAGGCTGAAAAACGAAGCTGAAGCGTTCCGTAATGACATTGTGCCGCGGGCACGTGGTGAGGCGGCCCGCCTTATCGCAGAAGCTGAAGCGTATCGTGAGGAAGTTGTGAACAGAGCCCAGGGTGACGCTTCACGCTTTGATCAGGTCTATAACGCTTATGAGATGGACAAAGATGTAACCCGTGAGCGGATTTACATTGAAACCATCGAAGAAGTGTTCGGCAACATTGAAAAGATCATTATTGATGAAGATGGTCAGTCCGTGGTGCCGTATCTGCCCTTAAAAGAGCTGGGTAAAGCCCAGAGCTCAAACTAACAGGAGATTAGACCATGAAGATGACACGTAATATATCGCTTCTTACTCTTGGCCTGTTTTTGTTGGGCCTCTATTCAGCCGCGTTCACTGTTAACCAGACCCAGCAGGCCCTTGTGCTTCAGTTTGGTGAGCCGAAACGGATCATACAAGATCCCGGACTGCAGTTTAAAATCCCGTTCATCCAGGACGCTGTCTATTATGAACGCCGGGTTTTGTCGCTGATTCCGCAAGATGCTGAAGAAGTCATTCTGGCGGATCAAAAACGCCTTCAGGTTGATGCTTATGCCCGTTACCGGATTATGGACCCGTTGCTGTTCTTCCAGACAGTCCGGAACGAGTTCGGGGCAAGAGCCCGTCTGGAATCGATCATTGATTCATCAGTGCGTCGTGTGCTGGGCCGGGAAACCCTGGCCTCTATCCTCACAGGTGAGCGTGAGGCCATCAACGGGTCGATCCGGGATGAGGTGAACCAGTCAGTGGAATCCCTCGGGATTGAAATTATTGATGTGCGCTTGCGCCGGGCTGATTATCCGGAGGCCACCAGTCAGAACATCTTTAACCGGATGAAATCTGAACGGGAAAGAGAGGCCAAGGAATTCCGCGCGACTGGTGAAGAAGAAGCCCAGAAGATCAGAGCGGATGCGGAGAAAACCAGAACTGTGATTGTGGCTGAAGCGAAAAAAGAAGCGCAACAGGTTCGAGGTGAAGGTGATTCTGACGCTATCCGTATCTATGCGGACAGCTTTGGCCGGGATCCGGAATTCTTCTCCTTCTACCGGTCGATGGAAGCTTATCGGAAATCAATTGGCGAGTCAGGCACCTCTATGGTTCTTTCACCTAGTTCAAGCTTCTTCCGGTATTTTAAGGACAAGGACGGATCTGAATAATCAGACAAACCATAGCAGTTGGCCCTATTCCGGCCTCAATGAGGCCAGAATGGGGACAATCTCTGGCGCTAAACCTCATCTTCAGTCAGGCACAGCAATTTGCCTGACTGTCACCACTCTTGAGGGATTAACAGACAACAGGATTAAATAATGCCTAATCATGTTTCTACAATGCGATTTGTAAACCGAAACAGCCGGTCTGTCGCACAACGCGGCGCGGACACCGCCCTTCTTCTGCGGTATTTGTTGATGACCGGGTTCATCGCTTTTTTTGTTCTATTGGGTAGCCAGACCGCGCGTGCCGCTGACCGGCCGGACAGTTTTGCTGATTTAGCAGAACGTCTGTCACCAGCGGTGGTCAATATTTCCACCACAATGGTCGTGCGTGAAAATGGCAGGCCTCAATTGCCACAATTTCCTGAAGGCTCGCCTTTTGAGGATTTTTTCCGTGAGTTTGAGGACAGAGGTGAGCGCTCTCGCCGGGCCCAGTCACTGGGGTCAGGATTCATTATTGATTCTGCCGGTATTGTGGTCACCAACAATCATGTGATCGAAAATGCTGATGAGATTTCAGTCGTTCTTGCCAATGATGAAAGCTTTGAAGCAGAAGTTATCGGGCGTGATGCCAAAACAGACATCGCTGTGCTGAGAATTGACCCAGGCGATTCAAAACTGACCGCAGTGTCTTTCGGTGACTCAGATGGCTTGCGGGTTGGTGACTGGGTGATGGCCATTGGTAATCCGTTTGGTCTGGGCGGCACAGTGACCGCCGGTATTGTATCGGCACGCGGACGTGACATTGGCTCAGGGCCTTATGATGATTACATCCAGACAGATGCCTCTATTAACCGGGGTAACTCTGGCGGGCCTCTGTTTAACCTTGAGGGTGAGGTTATCGGCATCAATACAGCTATTTTCTCACAGACAGGCGGGTCTGTTGGTATCGGCTTTGCCATCTCAGCTAACCTGGCAACACAGGTTGTCAGCCAACTTCAGGATTATGGTCGCACACGCCGTGGCTGGCTGGGCGTGTTTATTCAGGAAGTGACTGAGGATATTGCAGACAGTCTTGGCCTTGAAGAAGCCAAAGGGGCGCTGATCGCGTCTGTTACTGAAACCGGTCCTGCTGATGAGGCTGGCCTTCAGGCAGGCGATGTCATCATCCGCTTTGATGGCAAAGAGGTGAGCAAGAGCCGTGATTTGCCGCGGATTGTGGCAGAAACACCGGTTGAGGCGACTGTTGATGTTGATGTGGTCAGAGACGGGAAAATGAGAACCCTGTCTGTCACACTTGGCGAACTTGAACAGGCTGAAAATGGTGGCTTGCTCTCCAGATCAGGTAAAACAGATCCGGCCGAGGAAACAACGCTGGAGGGAATCGGCCTTGCTGTTGCGCCCCTGACTGCTGAGCTTGCCGAAGAATATGGCCTGACCGCTGATGAAAACACCATTGTGGTGGTTGATGTCACTGAAGGCAGCCCTGCAGCAAGCAAAGGACTGCAGCCAGGAGATATTATCCGCCGGTTGAACCAGTCAGCAATTTCATCTGTCAGCCAGCTGGTTGAAGGGATTGCCAAGGCAAAGGAAAGTGGCCGCAAAGGTGTGCTGATGCTCATCGAAAGCGAAGGGCAGACACGGTTTGTTCAGGTCAGTTTCGACCAGTAAACACAACAGCTGTTTAAGAAACATGAAAAGGAGCCGGGCCGCGTGTCCGGCTCTTTTATATGGTGGCAAACTCTGCTGAATGATAGCCTTGCAGATACAAAAGCCCGGTCAGATCAGTATGATTCAACTGAATATTTATCTGTTCGCGAAGCGCAGGTTTGCCCTCAAAAGCAACACCCAGACCCGCATGATCTAACATCGCCATGTCATTTGCCCCGTCTCCTACGCATAAAGTGTCATCGGGACGAAGGCCATAATCCGCAATATATTTTTGCAAGAAAGCCAGCTTTGCTTGTTTGCCCAGAATTGGAGGCACAGCCCGTCCGGTCAGCTTGCCATCAGCGACATCCATAATGTTACTGTGATGCCCATTGAACCCCAGCGTCTTGGCAATCACTCCTGTCAGAAAGGTGAATCCCCCTGAGACCAGATAACAGCTGCTTCCATGCGCGCGCATGGTCGCGACAGCTTCGCGCGCCCCGTCTGTAATCACTGTGTTGTTGATCACATCATCTAACAGCGTCTGCGGCTGGCCCGCCAGAAGTGCTAATCTGGCCGCAAGTGCCTCATTGAAATCCAATTCTCCTGCCATAGCTCTGGCGGTGATCGGTTTTATCTGCTCAGCAATGCCGGCCAATTCGGCCAGCTCATCAAGGGACTCGCCGCGGATAATGGTGGCATCCATATCAGCAAGCATCAATTTTTTCCGCCGTCCTTCTGCGGGAAGTTTATTCACATCAATCTGGTGTTTGTCAGCCTCATCGCGCAGCTGCTGCCAGGGCCAGTCATGCGGACAGCTTGCCTGAAGAGCATGGCTTGTTGAGGGTGCATCGCTCATGATATCGATTTGTTGCAGGCCAGCCTGATGGGCAAATTCAACCATCTGTTCGATTGTGCCTGGCGTTGTTTTTCGGGCTGAAAGCACAGCGATATCTTGCATAGTCTTGTCCGATCAAGTAAGTCCTGTGCGTATGACACAGCCAAATCCTGCTTCAGACTATATTCTTCTGGCTGGCCCAACAGCAAGTGGCAAATCGGCGCTGGCTCTTGATTTTGCAGAACAACTTGATGGTGTCATCATAAACGCTGACTCAATGCAAGTTTATACAGATTTGCGTATTCTGACAGCCCGGCCATCTGTTGAAGATGAAGCCTGTCTGCCGCACAAGCTTTACGGAACGGTTGACGGGGCTGAACGCTATTCTGTGGGCAGATGGCTGGCTGACCTGCATCTGGCTGTTGAGCAGACCAGAGCTCAAAAGAAATGGCCGATCATCGTGGGGGGAACAGGGTTTTATCTGAACGCGGCTGAACACGGCATTTCAGCTATACCGGACATTCCTCAAGAGGCCCGATCAGAGGCGATGAGCTATCATCAACAATATGGTGGGCAGGGAGCTCTGGACAAATTGCAAGAGCTGGATCCGGCGATTGCTGACAGGCTTGAGGCAGGTGACAGCCAACGTCTGGTGCGCGCGCTGGAGGTTGTGCTGCATACAGGCAAGCCTCTGTCTTACTGGCAATCACGCCCGCGTGAAGGCGGTTTGACAGGCAGAGCGATCAAAATCGCGCATATCCCTGAACGTGAACTGGTCTATGAGCGAATTGACAAACGGTTTTCGGCTATGATTGAGGGTGGCGGGCTGGCCGAAGTTGAACAGCTTATGCAGCGCCATCTCTCCCCAGACCTGCCGGTTATGAAAGCTCTTGGCGTCACAGCTCTTGCTGCGTTTCTGAACGGCGATATTGACAAACAGACAGCTGTTTATCTGGCCAGCCGGGACACGCGGCATTATGCAAAACGTCAGATGACCTGGCTGCGTAATAATTTTATTTCAAATTATGAAAATAATGAGACATATTCAAAACAATTATATCAAAAAATCTTTTCAAAAATTCTATAAATCAGTTGACTTTTCTGTTTAAGCTGTGATAGAGAAGGCAAATAGCGAAAACCGCTCCGAAGACTTTCATGCCTAACGAAACCGTGTGCTGCCTGCGGGCAGGTCCGGTTTTTTTGTGTTGTGCAGGGGTAGTGGGGAGTTGGCGGGGATTTTGACGGGATGAAAACGATGACTGATAAGCAACAGGCCAAACCATCTGTACAAATGATGGAAGGGGCAGAACTGATCCTCAAAGTGTTGGAAGATCAGGGTGTGGAGGTCATTTTTGGCTATCCTGGCGGGGCTGTGCTGCCTATTTATGATGCGTTGTTCCGGAATAATTCGATCCGGCATATCCTGGTGCGCCATGAGCAGGCTGCTGTTCATGCTGCTGAAGGGTACGCGCGGTCAACAGGTAAGGTTGGGGTTGTGCTGGTTACCTCTGGCCCAGGGGCAACAAATGCGGTCACCGGGCTTACAGATGCAATGATGGATTCAGTGCCGATTGTTTGTCTGACCGGGCAAGTGCCCAGCCATCTTATCGGCACAGACGCCTTTCAGGAAGCTGACACATCCGGCATCACGCGCCCTTGCACGAAACATAATTATCTGTGCAAATCAAGTGCCCAGCTTCAGGCCAACGTTGAAGAAGCCTTTCATGTTGCCCGTTCAGGCCGGCCAGGTCCGGTGGTGATTGATCTGCCAAAAGATATCCAGCTTCTGGACGCTCCTTTTGTTGAGGGCGGCGTGCTGAGCGAAGCTGAGCAGCGCTATCGGCCGCGCACGCAGCCGTCTGCTGAGCAGATTAAAAAAGCTGTCAAGCTGATGAAAAAGGCAAAACATCCGGTTATTTATGGTGGCGGCGGCCTGATTAATTCCGGCCCTGAAGCCTCTGCAAAGCTGCGTGAACTGGTGGCGCTGACAGGCTGGCCGACAACTCTGACCTTGATGGGGCTTGGCGCTCTGCCGGCAGATGATCCACATTTTCTGGGCATGCTCGGCATGCATGGGACGTATGAAGCCAATATGACCATGCACCAATGTGATTTTATGTTGAATCTGGGGGCCCGCTTTGATGACCGGGTTACTGGCCGATTAAACGCGTTTTCACCAGGTTCAGTAAAAATTCACGCTGACATTGATCCCTCTTCAATAAACAAGGTGGTTCAGGTTGATGTCGGTATCGTTGGTGATGCGACGGCAATTCTTGACGCTCTGATTGCGGAATTGAAGGCAGAGGGCTTTACCCCCAATGCCAAAGCCCTGTCAGGCTGGTGGGAGCAAATCAATCAGTGGCGTTCACGCGATTGTTTGAAATTTATCCAGTCCGGCCGCGTGATCAAACCTCAGAATGCGATCAAACGCCTATATGACCTTACGCGTGATCGTGATGTCTATGTCACAACAGAGGTTGGCCAGCATCAGATGTGGGCGGCACAGTATTTTGGTTTTCATCAGCCTAACAGATGGATGACCTCTGGCGGGCTGGGGACCATGGGATACGGTCTGCCTTCTGCTGTCGGCACACAGATTGCGCATCCGGGGGCAACAGTTGTCGATATCTCTGGTGAAGCGTCTTTCCTGATGAATATGCAAGAGCTGTCCACCATTGCCCAATACCGGCTGCCGGTGAAGGTTTTCATCCTGAATAACGAATGGATGGGCATGGTCCGGCAATGGCAGGAATTGAATCATGGCTCCCGCTATTCAGAGAGCTATAGCGCGTCTCTTCCTGATTTTGTGAAGTTAGCTGAAACCTTTGGTATGACCGGATTGCGGGCCTCAGAAATCGGTGAACTGGATGACGTGATCACAACGATGCTGAACACAGACGGGCCGGTTATCGCTGATATCTGTATCGAAAAGGAAGAAAATTGCTTCCCGATGATCCCATCAGGGGCTGCGCATAATGAGATGATCCTTAACGCTGAGGATGAAGCGTCAAACTCCGTATCAGATGAAGGTAAAATCCTCGTCTAATTATTTGGCTGGCGCGGCTTTATATTGGCCGGGCCACCCGTTAACCTGCCGTTTCTGTCAACAGGAAGGATAACCTAAATCATGCTTGATACCTCAGTTTCAGAGCGACATACCCTATCTATCTTGGTTGATAATGAACCTGGTGTTCTGGCCCGTGTTGTTGGCCTGTTTTCAGGCCGCGGCTATAACATTGAAAGCCTGACCGTATCTGAGGTTGATGAAGCCCGGCATCAGTCCCGGATTTCAGTGGTGACATCGGGAACACCGATGGTGATTGAACAAATAAAGACATTGCTGGCCCGTCTTGTTCCGGTGCATTCGGTGCAGGATCTGACCATTGGCCCTGCTCATGTGGAGCGCGAACTGGCTCTGGTTAAAATTGTCAATTCCGGCAATAAACGTGTTGAGGCGTTGCGGGTGGCGGATAGCTTCAGGGCCCGCACATTGGACAGCACGCTGAACAGCTTTGTGTTTGAAGTGACCGGCAACTCATCAAAGGTAACAGCCTTCATCAATCTGATGGACTCGTTGGGCGAGATTGAAGTGGCCCGAACCGGGGTCTGCGGCATGACCAGAGGGAATAAGATTGATATGTCATCAGACAGCACCGCATAAGCAAACACGTCAAGGCTGACTTTTTTCTTTTGTTTCTGCGGTTCACCGTTTATTACCTAGAGGCAGAATACAAACAACAGATAAGCTGCTCTATGGCGGCTTTACTACATCCCTATTACCGCACCGCGCCTAACCGGCGTTTCAGTTGAAGGAGAAAAATTATGCGTGTGTATTATGATCAGGATGCCGATATCGGTCTGATTAAATCAAAGAAAGTTGTGATTGTCGGCTATGGCTCTCAAGGTCATGCTCATGCAGCAAATCTGAAAGACAGCGGTGTTGCTGAAGTTGCTGTTGCTTTGCGGGAAGGCTCATCAACGCGTGCCAAGGCGGAAGCAGCTGGGTTTAAGGTGATGTCTGTGGCTGAGGCGGCAGCCTGGGGTGATGTGGTTATGATGCTGACTCCTGATGAGCTGCAGGCCGACATCTATGCTGACGAGATTGCCGGCAACATTCGCCCTGGTGCGGCAATCGCGTTCGCCCATGGCCTGAACGTCCATTTCAATCTGATTGAACCACGCGGTGATATTGATGTGTTTATGGTTGCACCGAAAGGCCCTGGCCACACTGTGCGCGGCGAATATCTGAAAGGCGGCGGTGTGCCGTGTCTGCTGGCTGTTTATCAGGATGCCTCAGGCAACACGCATGATATTGGCCTGTCTTATGCCAGTGCCGTTGGCGGTGGCCGTTCAGGTATCATCGAAACAACATTCCAAGAAGAGTGTGAAACAGACCTGTTCGGTGAGCAGGCTGTATTGTGTGGCGGCCTTGTTGAACTGATCAAGGCTGGTTATGAAACGCTGACAGAAGCCGGATATGCGCCTGAAATGGCCTATTTCGAATGTCTGCATGAAGTAAAGCTGATTGTTGATCTGATTTATGAAGGTGGCATCGCCAACATGAATTATTCAATTTCAAACACAGCTGAATATGGTGAATATGTCACTGGTCCGCGGATCATCACAGATGAAACCAAGGCAGAGATGAAGCGGGTTCTCGAAGATATCCAGTCAGGACGTTTCACACGTGACTGGATGCTGGAAAATAAGGTTCATCAGGCAAACTTCAAAGCAACTCGCCGCCGCAATGCAGCTCATAACATTGAAGAGGTGGGTGAGCGTCTGCGCGGAATGATGCCATGGATTGGTGCTAACCGTCTGGTGGATAAAGACAAAAACTAAGCTGGCTTGTCTTCAGGCAGGGCGGATAACTGTCTGAAACAGGGTCAGTTTTGAAGGGGGATCAGCATGATTCCCCTTCTTTACATTTTGGCATTAAACGTGCAATCTTGAGCAGTCCAATTTGTTAGGAATATCAATACAGATTTAGTCTGTCCGACCGGGTAGGGAAAGCATCATGTTTGGTTCAATTTTTGGGTTTTTATCAGCGGATATCGGGATTGATCTGGGAACCGCGAACACGCTTGTTTATGTTAAAGGGCGCGGAATTGTGCTGAATGAGCCATCTGTTGTTGCGATGGCGCAGGTGCGCGGCAAAACACAAGTCCTTGCTGTTGGTGAAGAAGCCAAAGTGATGTTGGGGAAAACCCCAGGCAATATTCAAGCGATCCGTCCTATGGCAGATGGCGTGATTGCCGATTTTGAAGTTGCTGAAGAAATGATTAAGCATTTCATCCGCAAGGTGAATGGCCGGTTTTCCATTGCCAGTCCGCAGATGATCATTTGTGTGCCGTCAGGCTCTACTGCTGTTGAGCGGCGGGCTATTCAGGAATCAGCTGAGGCGGCGGGCGCGCGCCGGGTGTTCCTGATTGAAGAGCCGATGGCCGCAGCCATTGGTGCAGATTTACCTGTGACTGAGCCGTCTGGATCAATGGTGGTTGATATTGGTGGCGGCACAACGGAGGTCGCTATCTTGTCCTTGGGAAATATCGTATATGCGCATTCAGTGCGGGTTGGCGGGGATAAGATTGATGATGCGATCATTGGCTATATGCGCCGCACGCATAATCTGCTTATTGGTGAAGCAACAGCAGAACGGATTAAAAAAACAATTGGTATCGCCCGTCGGCCGGAAAAATCATCTGGTGTACGTATTGAGGTGAGAGGCCGGGACCTGGTGAATGGGGTGCCAAAAGAGATCAATATTTCAGAATCTCAGGTTGCTGACGCGATTTCTGATCCCCTGAAACAGATTGTTGAAGGGGTAAAAATGGCCCTTGAACAGGCGCCGCCTGAACTGGCTGCAGATATTGTTGAAAAGGGGATTGTGCTCACTGGTGGCGGGGCAATGCTGCGCGAAATGGATACGGTTCTTCGTGAGGCAACCGGACTGCCGATTTCGATTGCTGAAGACCCGCTATTCTGTGTTGTGATGGGAACAGGCCGCTGTCTTGAGGAGTTAAAGACACTGCGTCATGTCTTAATTGGGGCCTAGGGTTGATATGGCCGGGCGCAAGAGTACGAAGCGCGCAAGCCAGTCTAAAAGAGTTGCCCAGCTTTTTTATATCTTTGTTGGGTTCCTGCTGATCCTTATCGGTAAGGCAGATATCATGGCTGTGCGCACAGCACAGAATGATGTCTCAGAATTGTTTGCACCGTTATTTGATGTTGTGTCTGCACCTGTGCGGGCGGTCGAAACAATGTTTGAAGGGGTGCGCACAGTTGCTTCTCTGCGGGAAGAGACAGTCAGGTTAAGAGCCGAAAATGATCGTCTGAAGCGGTGGCAGAGGCGGGCTGAAATACTGGAGTCTGAAAATCGTCAATTGCGTACGGTTCTTGGTGCCGTCATTCCGCCGGATCGTCAGGCCATTACAGCGCGGGCCATCACCGCCCCCGGAAGCAGCTTTTCACATGCCATGCAGATCATGCATGGTCCTGATCAGCGGATTCAGCGCGGCGACCCTGTTGTGACGGCAAATGGGCTTGTGGGCTATATTGTAGAGGTCGGGAAGCGGTTTTCCTGGGTGTTACTGCTGAGCGATGTGAATTCCCGTATTCCGGTATTGTTATCAAGCTCGTCCTGGCCGGGTCTGGCCATTGGTCAAAATTCAGGGGTGCTTGCCCTGAGCTTTTTGCCTTTGGAAGCAGAACCTAAGGAAAATGAGCTTGTATTGACATCAGGCCATGGTGAGCTTTTGCCAGCTGGCCTGCCGGTTGGCCGCGTGATAGCGGGCAGGGGCCGCAAATTCTATATCCAGCCTGCGGTTGATTTGCGCACAGTCTCCTTTGTCTCTATTTTGGTCAGGCCAGAGGGCAGCACGCCTGAATCGATTTCTGTGCTGGAGCGGTTTTTCACACCTCTGCCCGAAAAGGATGACGGACGGCTGCTTGAAGGATTCAGCACCAAGGATGTGCTGCAATGAGATTAGGGCCTCTGGATAAGCCGGCAGATCTGCAGTCTGTTCTGCCTGTTCAAATTCTCTGTGCGCTCGGTGGCTTGTTGTTCGTTCTGTTCGAAGGGGCACTTGCGCAATGGTCAATCTTCTATAATTCTGCACCTTTGCTGGCACTCTGCTATATTTATTTCATGTATATCGCCTATCCGTTCAGGCTGTCTTTGCTGGCGGTTCTTCTGATGGGGGTGTTCTCTGAGGTGATGTTCTTCCAGATGCTTGGGGCTAACAGCATCGCCTTTGTCATTGCCGCACTTGTGACACAATGGCGTGCTAGCCATCTAGCTGATGCAGATTTTATCGAATTGTGGGCAAATTTTTCTTTAATTGTTATTCTGGTCGGGACCATAAAATTGGTGATTTATTTTATCAGCCATTTCTCACTGCCGGATTTATCCTCTTTGCTCCAGCAGACCGGGATGACGGTCTTGTTATTTCCGATTTTTTATGTCGTTCTGGTGTCACTGTCATCTGTTCTGGTAAAGATTATGTCGGTTCAATCTGGCTAGCGCACGGTCCTTGGGTGACTGAAAGGCTGTTAAATGAAAAAGCGCAAAGAGCAAAAAGAACTGTCTTCTGTCATGACACGGCGTATGCTGGTGGTTGGCGGTGGGCAGGCCCTGTTAGGGGCTTTGCTCGTGGGCAGGCTCTACCAGCTGCAGATTGCGCAGACCGATAATTATCAACGCCTGTCTGACCGTAACCAGTTTGACAGACGTCTGGTTCAGGCGCCGCGTGGCCGGCTTCTTGATGCACGTGGCCGGCTTCTTGCTGGCAATTCAGAGATTTTTGAGCTACGCATGCTGCCCGCCCGGATACCGGATCTGAGAGCCTGGCTCAATCGTGTACGCAAGATCGTCAGGCTCCGTCCGGCTGAAATTGATGCCATCTTGAAACAGATAGACGACCAGCCTGATTTTCTGGAAGTAACTGTGCGGTCTAACCTCACGCAACGCGAATTGTCTCGTCTTGCGGTTCTCTCTCCTGTTTTGGAAGGGGCGTCCTTTCGCAAGAGTTTCAGGCGTATCTATCCGCAAGGGTGGATGACGGCCCATATTACGGGCTATGTATCACCAGCCAATAAACGGGATGTGAAAGCCAATCCGGAATTAAGGTATCTTCCGGCATCACGGATCGGCCGTTCTGGTCTTGAACGCACATTTGAGACCAATTTGAGAGGGGCGGCCGGTGTTGAACGTATTGAAATGAACGCCAAAGGAAAGCCTGTTCGGGTGTTGCGTGACAAGCAGGCTACAGCCGGTGATGACGTCAGGCTGTCTGTTGATGTCGGGGCTCAGTCCTATGCCGCAGAGAGGTTGCGGCGCGGAAAGTCAGAAATTGTGCCGCTTCAGAATCCGAATGTACAAATGGCCTTGCTGGATAATTCTGAATTACGGGCACATGTGACAACCGGTGATGATTTGGTCTTGCAGGATGAAAAGGGACGGCTTGTGCCTCCTGAATCCGGGGCAGCGACGGTAATGGACATTCACACCGGGGAAATCAAATTGATGGTGTCTGTGCCGGGTTATGATCCGAACCTGTTTTCAAACCGCCTTTCGGTCAGGGACTGGCGCCGGTTGAATCAGCATCCGCGCACACCGTTATTGAATCGGGCAACCTCAGGGCTCTATGCGCCGGGCTCAACCTTTAAGATGGTTGTTCTGGCCGCGGCACTTGAAGCTGGTGTGGTGTCCCAGAACACAAGATATGATTGCTCAGGTGAATTTGAATTTGGGAATTCCACCTTCCACTGCTGGAACGATAATGGCCATGGTAACGTGGATTCCATTCAGGCGCTGGAGCGGTCCTGTGATGTCTATTTTTATCAAATTGCTTTGAAGACAGGCATAAACCGGATTCATGATATGGCCAGACGGCTGGGCCTGGGGCTGCCGACTGAGGTTGGGTTTGCCAATGAAAAGACAGGCATCATCCCTGACCGGAACTGGAAGATGGAAAGCCGGGGTACGGTATGGACCCCAGGTGAGACAGTGGTCGCGGGTATCGGGCAGGGGTTTGTTCTGACCACACCTTTACAACTGGCAGTGATGACCGCCCGCATTGCCAATCGGAAATATGCGGTTTCGCCTCGTCTTGAGGCTGTGTCTGGCCCGGCTGACAGGCCTGAATTTCCGCTTTTGAATGTGGCCCCTGAAATCATTGATGTGCTGCACCGGGGTATGCGGGCGGTCACCGCAGGACCGCTGGGAACAGCCCGCAAGTATGATATTGATGAAGAGGGAATGGCAGGAAAGACCGGAACTGTTCAGGTGAAACGGATCACAAAGGAACAGCGGGAAAAAGGAATAATCGATAATATTGACCGGCCATGGAAAGAGCGTGACCATGCCTTGTTTGTGGCTTTTGCTCCTTATAAGCGGCCTAAATATGCGCTGTCTCTTGTTGTTGAGCATGGCGGTTCAGGCTCATCAATGGCGGCGCCGATTGCCCGTGATATCCTCAGCTATGTTCTGGCTGAAGATAAAAAAGGGGCGATCTGATGCTGTTGTTTCGGTTTTTGTTCCGCCTGCCTTGGCTGTTGCTGTTTTCAACAGCAGCTCTTGTTTTAATTGGCACGCTGGCGTTGTATTCAGCTTCAGAAGGGTCATGGACGCCGTGGGCGGAACGTCAGATACTTCGGGCTGCGATTGGCACCGTGCTTTTGTTTTTGATTGCGTTTATTCCGACACGCTGGCTGTATAACTGGTCTTATCTGGGGATTGTGCTTGCTGTTCTGGTTCTGGCCACATTGCCGTTCATCGGCGTAGGGGTAGGCGCAACACGCTGGATTGCTCTTGGCCCCTTTAATTTCCAGCCATCTGAGCCAGCGAAATTGGCGGTCATTATTGCTCTTGCCCGTTATCTGTCCAGCCAGACCCCTGAACAGATGCAATCTTTTGTCACCTATGTTCCGGTCCTGGCCTTGATCGCGGTGCCCTTTGGTTTGGTTATGATACAGCCAGATCTGGGCACCTCTTTCATGTTATTGGTTGGCGGGCTGGCTGTTGTGTTCGCAGCAGGTTTGCCGCGCCGATATGTCTTTTCAGCACTTATTGCGGGGGTGGCTGCGCTTCCTGTTTTATGGTCTCAGCTCTATAGCTATCAAAAGGCCCGTATTTTGACGTTCCTTAATCCTGAATCTGATCTGTTAGGGGCAGGGTATCAGATTGCGCAGTCCAAAATTGCTCTTGGTTCCGGCGGGCTGTTTGGGAAAGGGTTTCTTATGGGCTCTCAAAGCCAGTTAAATTACCTGCCCGAAAAACAGACTGACTTTGTGTTTACCATGATCGGTGAAGAATTCGGATTTGTCGGCAATCTGGCGGTTCTGTTCACCTATTTTGTCATTCTGGCATCATGCCTGATGATCGCGGTGAGATGCCGTAACCGGTTTGGGCAGCTGCTGTGCACAGGCATTTCAGTGATGCTGTTTTTATATGTCTTTGTGAATATTGGCATGGTCACCGGCCTTCTGCCCGTTGTCGGGGCGCCTTTGCCTTTGATATCGTATGGCGGAACAGCAATGCTGACGGTCTTCATAGGCCTTGGCCTTGTTGTTAACATAGCTTTGCATCAACATCTTCAGGATAATGACCTGCTTTAACTGAACGCCATGTGAAAGGCGGGTAAACCCTCTCTCTGCGCAATGTCAAAAGGATCTCATCATGTTTGAAAGTTTTTTTCCGCGCCCGAAATTATTTTTCCTGAGCGCAATTGCCTGGTCCGCAGTGGTTATTTCTGTTTGGTATGGTTTTGGGGAAACGCTTGGCCGGGCGCTTGGTTTTGCTTTAGACAGTGATCCGCAAAACCCCATCATTGGTGTCAGTTACTTCATTTCGTCAGAATTTTTGTGGTTTTACCTCTACTATATAATTATCTGCGGGTTATTCGCGGCCTTTTGGTTTCGTTATTTGCCGCACCGATGGCAGATCTGGTCTATTGTTGGCTCTCAGCTGATCCTTTTTTCTACCTATTTTTCGGTCCAGGTGTCTGTCGCGATCAACAATTGGCGGCGGCCGTTCTTTGATGCGGTTCAAAATGCCCTGTCTGATGATAGCACCACCACAGCCGCAGATCTTTACAGCCTTATTCTCATCTTCACTCAAATCGCGTTTATCTGGATATTTGTTTATGTTCTGACCCGCTTCTTTGTGTCTCATTACGTCTTTCGGTGGCGTACAGCGATGAATGATTTTTATGTCTCGAAATGGGGCCGGGTCAGGCATATTGAGGGGGCATCGCAACGGGTTCAGGAAGACACCATGCGTTTTGCCGGTATTGTTGAAGGGCTGGGTGTGGCGATTGTTGATTCAATCATGACGTTGTTTGCCTTCCTTCCGGTTCTGATGGCGTTGTCAAGCAATGTGACCTCACTTCCGTTTGTCGGTGAAATCGCCAACCCCCTTCTGACTGCGGCCATCTTCTGGTCGGTGTTCGGTACTGTGTTTCTGGCCACTGTGGGCATCAAACTGCCTGGACTGGAATTTAAGAACCAGCGTGTTGAGGCGGCTTACCGTAAAGAGCTTGTTTATGGTGAGGATGATGAAACCCGGGCCAAGCCGCCAACATTAGCAGAATTATTCGGCAATGTTCGGCGGAATTACTTCCGGCTCTATTTCCATTACATGTATTTCAATGTGGCCCGCAGTTTCTATCTGCAGGCGGATAATATTTTTGCCTATTTGTTGTTGATCCCCACAATCGCTGTTGGTGCGATCACCTTTGGTTTGATGCAACAGATATTGACTGCTTTCAGCCAGGTGACCAATTCATTTCAATATCTGGTCAACTCTTGGCCAACAATTGTTGAATTGCTGTCGATTTACAAACGTCTGCAGGCATTTGAAGCTTCCATCTATGACACGCCGCTGCCACAGATTGATCAGGACTTCATCGCTGCCGGACAAGAGGATTAATACAGCTTAAGCGAACCTGTTTTCAAAAAACCGGTTGTGGAATGGCCGGGCAGGGTGTCAATAATGATAACCTGTCCGCCCGTGCTGGTGACATGCTCATAGCCGACCACATCCTCGGCAACATAATCTCCGCCTTTGACCAGTATATCCGGGCTCAGCGCCTCTATAAGGGTCTGCGGCGTGTCATCAGAAAACAGAACAACGGCTGAGACATAGGGCAAGGCGGCCAAAGACCGGGCCCGATCCTGTTCTGGCTGAATAGGGCGGTTACTGCCTTTCAGGCGCTTAACAGACGCATCAGAGTTCAGACCGACAATCAGATGGTCACAATGCGCGGCCGCTTGTGACAGAAGGTGAATATGACCTGGATGCAGCAAATCAAAGCAGCCATTGGTGAAGCCGATTGTTTTGCCCTTATCGCGCCACCGCGATATTTGTGCTTGTGTCGTGGCAAGCATGGTGTCAACAGCATCTGCATCAGTGGCGACAATCAATTCGCCGGGTGTCAGGCTGGCTGTACCAGTTTTCGCGACCACCAGTGATGCGCCGAGATTAGCCAGATGCATCCCAAGCGTATCGGCAAGGCCGGTCAGTTTGGCAGAGGTCATCAGCGCAATCACTGTATCACCGGCCCCTGAGACATCATAAACATCACAAGGATAGGCAGGCAGGTGTAATACCTCATCACCCTCAACCAGCAACATACCTCTGGCGCTCAGCGTCACCAGCATCTGCTTGATGCCATACTGTTTCATCTGAGCGCGCGCGGCAGCTTCAATTTCATCCAGCTCATAAAGGGCCTGCCCAGAGGCCCGTGACAGCTCAGCCAGATTTGGTGTGAGCATGGTGGCGCCCTGATAATCAGAAAAATTATGCGATTTTGGATCAACGATGACAGGCACATCATTGGCCTGAGCCAATTTGATCAAGCGGTGGTTAATATCTGTGAACAGACATCCTTTTGCATAGTCAGATAAAACCAGCACTTCTGCCTGTTCAATCAGCGTTTCGGCCTGTGAGACGATTTGCTCAGCCTGTTGTGTGGTGATTTGTTCTGTTGTTTCTGAATCGACACGTAACATCTGCTGGCCAGAGGATAAATACCGTGTTTTTACAGTTGTACGCCTGTCAGCACAGCTGACTGGACAGAAGCTGAGCTGGGGAATATGGCTGAGAACATTAAAAAGTTCAGAAGCAACCGGGTCCTGGCCAACGCACCCGACCAGGGTCACCTGGCAGCCCAACTGGGCGAGGTTGCGGGCCACATTAGCAGCCCCGCCTGTTGCCTGAGAGGTTTGTGAATGCGAAAGAACAGGAATAGGCGCCTCAGGTGAAATACGCTGGACGGCCCCCATTACGTACTTATCGAGCATCACATCGCCGATAACGAGAACGGATTTTGCCTGAACAGTGCTGAGATGCTGCACAATCAAATCTGTATGTTTCATACCCCGGTCTTCTTTTGATCTGCCTTTTTGCGATGGGCCTTGGCACCGTCATCAATCTGTTTTTGTGTTGCGCGGCTTATGCCGATTGCATCATCAGCCACATTCTTTGTAATAACCGAACCCGCACCAACCAAGGCGCCCTTGCCAATCTCCACCGGCGCGACCAACGCACTGTTTGAGCCGATGAAAGCCTGATCCCCGATGATGGTTGTCGATTTAGTGAAGCCATCATAGTTACAGGTTATTGTGCCTGCGCCAATATTGGCTTTTTCGCCAATCATGGCATCACCAAGATAGCTGAGGTGATTGGCCTTGGCCCCGTCTGCAAAAACAGCGTTTTTGGTTTCGACAAAATTGCCAATTTTTACCTTTGGGCCCAGCTTTGTTCCCGGGCGTAAGCGGGCATAAGGGCCAACAATACATCCTTCTGCCAGAGTGGCCCCTTCAAGATGTGAGAACGCCTTAATCTGGCAATTATCAGCAATAGAAACACCTTGGCCGATGATCACATGAGGCTCAATGGTCACATCTGTGCCAAACCGGGTGTCGGCGGAAAGAAACACCGTTTCAGGAGCATGTAAAGTCACACCGCTTGCCATGGCCTGAGCCCTGAGCCTGTCTTGCATAACAGCTTCCAGCTGGGCCAGCTGGGCCCGGTCATTCACCCCGGCCAGTTCAGCTTCATCAGTGGTCAGAACATCTGTTTGCAAGCCGGCGGCGAAAGCAAGGCCAACCAGATCAGTCAGATAAAGTTCATTTTGGCTGTTTTTCGCCTCAATTTTCGGAAGAAGGTGAACCAGAACACCAGCCTTTGCGGCCATCGCCCCGCCATTAACAAGTGTAATTTCTTTCTGGTTGTCTGTGGCGTCCTTATGTTCAATGATTGCTTCAACCGTGCCTGTGTCGGACAGAATAATCCGGCCATAACCGGTGGGGTCATCTGCACGAAAACCAAGCAGACAAACATCTGCACCGGTTATCAGCTTGCTGGCCATCTCGCGCAGAGTGGCTGGCCGAATAAGCGGGGTATCTGCATAAAGGATGATAACAGGCCTGTCCGGCGGTAATTCCTGAAGTTGATTTAAGCAACATTTTACCGCATCACCTGTGCCAAGAGGCGGGTCTTGGATAACCGTTTCTGCTGTTGTGCTGACCAGCTTGGCAACAGCCTCACCATCATGGCTGATCACACAAATATGTTGTGAAGCACCGGCTGTTGTTGCCGCCTCACAGACCCATGAAATAAGGGCCTTTCCGGCCACCTCATGAAGGGGTTTGGCCAGCTTGGATTTCAGGCGTGTACCTTTACCAGCCGCCAGAATAAGTGCTGAAAATTCCATGACTTGTTTATACAACCGCCCTAATTGCGTGGCAAGACGATTAGCTTTATCAGGTCAGGCTTTGCAACTCTATTTGTTTTCAGTTATGACATTAAGGGCAGATTAAAGGCGTTTTGATGAGGTCAGAGCATGTGCGGCATTATTGGCTATATTGGCGATCAGCAAGCAGCAGATATCGTGCTGGCCTCATTGCAGAGGCTGGAATATCGAGGTTATGACAGCGCCGGTATAGCCACTGTTGCAGATGGCCAGTTAAACCTTGTTCGCTCAGTTGGCAAATTGAACAATCTTGCCTCTTTGCTGGCAGACCAGAAACAGCCCGGACAGATCGGCATCGGTCATACCCGTTGGGCAACTCATGGCGGCGTTACCGAGCAGAATGCGCATCCGCATACCGCAGGCGGACGAGTGGCGATTGTCCATAACGGCATAATCGAAAATTATGCCTCTTTGAAAGACCAGTTGATCGCTGAAGGCCATACTTTCACAAGCGATACGGATTCAGAAGTTTTAGCGCATCTGTTTCTGCAGGCCGATAAACAAAACCTGTCTCCCGAAGAGGCCATGAAATCTGTTCTTGGTCAGATCAGCGGGGCGTTTGCACTGGCCGTTCTGTATGCAGATGAAGAAGAACGGCTTTTGGTCGCCCGTCAGGCGTCACCGCTGGCGATTGGTACGGCAGACGGCATGGTATGTGTCGCCTCTGATGCGCTGGCCATGGCCCATCTGACACGCAATGTCATCTATCTGAAAGATGGTGATTTTGCTTGCCTGACAAGAGAGGATGTCACCATTTGGGACAAAGATGGCCAGCGCGTAAACCGTGAGGTCATCACTGTTTCATCTGCACCGTCTCTGATTGACAAGGCTGGCTACCGCCATTTCATGGAAAAAGAAATTCATGAACAACCCGATGCGATTGCTCATACATTGTCAGCCATGCGTGAGACCCCGCAACTTGATGAGGCGTTAGGCCAGATCTCTCATCTGGTGATACTGGCTGCCGGAACCAGCCATTATGCTGGCCAGGTTGGCCGTTATTGGTTTGAACAGCTCGCTGGTCTGCCGGTAACTGTTGAAGTGGCCTCAGAATATAGATATCGCCATCCCGCGCATGTCCCTGACGGGGCAGCACTGGCGATTTCACAATCAGGCGAAAGCCTGGATACTTTGATGGCCATGCGGCATGCGGCAGATTTAGGGCTGAAAACCATCTGTATTGTCAATGTGCCGGAAAGTACGATAGCCAGAGAAGCAGATGTTGTGTTGCCAACGCGAGCAGGACCTGAAATTGGTGTGGCCTCAACAAAGGCCTTCACTGCACAACTGACTGTATTGCTGTCACTTGCCATTCAGATAGGCCTGAGGCGTGGTCATATTACCCCTGCACAGGCTGAAATTTACGACACACAATTGCTGGGCTTGCCTGGGGCTGTTGGCCAGGCTGTTGGCCAGTTTGACAGCTTGCGACCTATTGCCCAGCATCTGAAGCGGGCGAAAACCTGTTTGTTTCTGGGCCGTGGCCCGCTCTTCCCCCTGGCGTTAGAGGCGGCGCTGAAACTCAAAGAGCTGAGTTATATTCATGCAGAGGGATTTGCGGCAGGGGAGATGAAACATGGGCCTATTGCGCTCATCGAAGAAGGTCTGCCCGTCATCTGTCTTCTGGATCATCATGAATTATCCGCAAAAACAGTGTCAAATCTGAAAGAAGCAGAAGCCCGCGGGGCAGACATTATTCTGATCGCCACGCGCACAGCAGCAGAAAAGGTTGACTTTGCCCATCACAAAATCATTATTGAGGACTGTGATCTGTTGCTAAGCCCTGCTGTACTGGCTATTCCAGCTCAGATATTGGCCTATCTGACAGCTGTTGAAAAAGGAACGGATGTTGACCAGCCGCGTAATCTGGCCAAATCCGTTACCGTGGAATAATACGTCATTCACCAATCGGGTGGACCTCAGCCTAGCTCGCCGCCAGGGCCTGATCAATATCTGCAATGATGTCATCTATATGTTCAATACCCACTGACAAACGCACATATCCCGGCGTGACCCCGGCATTCAGCTGGTCTTCGGCGGAAAGCTGTGAATGGGTGGTTGAGGCAGGATGTATCGCCAGCGTGCGCGCATCACCAATATTGGCCACATGATAAATCAGCTTCAGATTGTCAATGAATTGTCGGCCAGCATCCACACCGCCTTTCAACTCAATGCCGACAAGTGCGCCATATCCCTTGGTCAAATATGTGTCTGTCAGCGTTTTTTCCGCCCCTGTAAACAGCTCTGGATAGATGACAGATGATATCGCCTTATGCTGGGACAGATAGTCTGCCAGCCTGGAGGCGTTTGCCTGGTGTTCACGGAAGCGAAGCGGCAATGTTTCCAGCCCCTGGATCAGATGAAACGCATTGGTTGGTGACAGTGACGCTCCCAAATCGCGAAGCAATACAACACGGGCACGAATGGCAAAGGCGATAGGCACCCCCAAGGCTTCAGGGACCAGAGATCCCCAGACAGCACCATGATAACTGCCATCAGGTTGATTGAAATGTGGCTGTTGTTCAGGATGCTTTACCCAGTCAAAATTGCCCCCATCAATAATCACGCCACCAATCGATGTTCCATGACCGCCAATGAATTTTGTCAGTGAATGCACAATAACAGCAGCCCCATGGTCAAACGGACGGCAGGTCAGCGGTGCGGCTGTATTATCCACGAACAGCGGGATGCCGCGCGCCCGGCCTATTTCTGCAACCTCAGCAATAGGAAAGGGCACCAGTTTCGGATTGGGAAGTGTTTCCCCAAAATAAGCCCTGGTCCGCCCATCACTTAACTCAGCAAAGCTTTGTGGGGAGGTGGTGTCGGCAAACCGGACCTCTATGCCCATATTTGCCAGCGTGTTGTTGAACAGATTGTATGTGCCACCATACAGATGTGGGGAGGCAACAATATTATCACCCGCAGCCGCCACATTCTGGATGGCCAGAGCAACCGCAGAAGACCCGGACGACACCCCAAGGGCCGCCGCACCGCCTTCTAATGCAGCAAGGCGTTCTTCTAACACCTGTGTGGTCGGATTCATAATCCTTGTATAGATGTTCCCCAGCTCCTGTAGGGCGAATAATTTACCCGCATGTTCAGTATCATCAAACTGATAGCTGGTTGTTTGATAGATAGGAACCGCAACAGAATTGGTTGACGGGTCTCGGCGATGTCCGCCTGCATGCAGAACAAGCGTTTCAATATGATGTGATGCGGTTGTCATGGGGGTATCCTCTGTCGGCTCTGGATTTACAGATCGGGAAGGAAAATAGAAATAATTCATTTAAACAATATAAAAAGAATGTTAAGTTCCAAATATTCTGTATTTAATATAGAATATCTGAACAAAATTCACTTTATCGGGGATTTTTGGAATGGATGCAATCGATCTTCATTTGGTGAGGCAGCTGCAGAAACAGGCAGATATTGCGTTGACAGAACTGAGCCGACGGCTGGGGATTTCCAAGACAACCTGCTGGAACCGCATTCAACGGTTGGAAGAAAACGGGGTTATCACCGGGAAATACACCCAATTCAGCCGCGAAGAATTAGGGTTGTCTGTTGTGGTGTTTTTGTCTATCACCGTCGGCCGTCACTCACCAGAATGGGTAAACCGCTTTATATCTGTTGTGGAACGGTTTCCGGAAATTGTTGAAGCTCACAGATTGACAGGAGAGGGGGCTGATTATCAGTTAAAAATTGTCTGCCCTGATATCACTGCCTATGATGCCTTTCAGCAAAAATTGATCAATGAAATTGAATTTACCTCTATGTCGTCAAAAATCTCGCTGAAAGAGATTAAATGGACACATCATCTGCCTCTGGCGCATCTTGAAGAGGCGGGGGCAGGTCCGGTATGAGGTGATGATATCTATACAACAGAGCCGATGTCTCTGAGCCATTTCCGTCTAGTTTTGAAAGTATGCATAAAATGACAGGGTCTTATGAATCATTGCCAGCCAATCTTCCTGAGCCGATTGATGATGGGGCGTGCGATCATCTGATCGGCATGTCTCTGCCGGATATAAGCTTGCCTGCAACCACCGGCGGCGAGGTCAACCTGTTTAGGCAGGCAGGTACGATAGTTGTTTATATTTATCCCATGACGGGCAGGCCCGGTGTGGCGCTGCCGCAAGGCTGGGATGATATTCCTGGTGCGCGGGGCTGTACACCGCAAAGCTGTGCTTACCGTGATGCCTATCAGTCGATTAGAGAGGCGGGTGCGGACGGTCTTTATGGCTTGTCTTCACAAGATACCGCCTGGCAGAGTGAGCTGGCTGGCCGTCTTCACCTGCCGTTTCCGGTGTTGAGCGATGCCGCACTTCACTTCGCCACGGCTTTGTCGCTTCCCACCTTTACAGTTGAGGCCAAAACCTTGATCAAACGACTGACCCTGATTGCAAGAAGGGGGCAGATTGAGGCGGTTCACTATCCTGTTTTCCCCAGTGACAGCGATCCATCATGGGTGCTGAAGAATTTATTAATTAACCATAAATGAGTTTAAACAATAAAAAGCTATATATAACATAAATATAAATATAAAAAAATATATCAATACTGCCCGTTCTTCGCGCTTCATTCGCCAGCCAGAACCGCTGGAGACTGGACCCGCGGCGCTGTCATATGACATTATCTGCTTTTGGTCTGGCCAGGATCAGATGTAAAGACCGAAAGCGGGAAAAAAGGGGGGAAAACATGCAAAGTACAGAAGATGATATCAAACTGCGTGATTTTACCTTGGCAGACACCGATGCCGTCATATCCTTATGGGTCCGGTGCGGATTAACCAGACCGTGGAATGATCCTGGCAAAGATATTCAGAGAAAAACAGACGAGCTGGGCAGAGGCGGTACAGGCTGGTTCTGGGTTGTTGAGAAAGGCGGTCAGATTGTTGGGGCGGTGATGGTAGGCTATGACGGCCACAGGGGCAGCGTGAATTATTTGGTGGTTGATCCGGCCTGCCAGACTCAAGGTATAGGGCGGCTGATGATGCAACGGGCTGAGGCTGAGTTAACCGCCGTTGGTTGTCCGAAAATCAATTTGCTGGTTCGCACCGATAACAAAGGTGTGCTGAAGTTTTATGATCAGCTTGGTTATGGGGTTGATGCGGTCACAGCTTTGTCCTATCGCCTGATTGATGACCAGGGGACCGGTTAAGTGTCCTTTAGCCTGTTCACATATGATGTGGGGCCTGTTTTCTCGCTCTGGATATTCATTGTATTTATGGTGGGCACGCCCGGTCCGGCAAATTTGCTGATGATGACTGTCGGGTCCCGCTATGGAACTGGAGCCGCGATGCCGTTCAATGCCGGTCTTGTGCTGGGCAAGATGGGGTTGAATCTGTCGATGGCCATTGGTGTCGGGTTTTTGTTAACCACAATGCCTGTTGTGCTGACAGCGTTAAAATTTCTGTCGGCGGCGGTGATGATTTTCTTGTCTGTGCGGACATTAGGCGGCGCGGCAGATGCTCCTGAGCTAACAGCACCTCCTGGCTGGCGTTCCGGCCTGATTGTGCATCCTCTCAACCCCAAAGCCTGGGTCATGACGGTCTTGGCCTGGACTGAATTCGGCCCACAGCTGGGCAGTGCCGGTGAACAGACTCTTATCATCTGCACAAGCTTTGCTGTTGCTCAATTATTGCTGCACAGCCTGTGGGCTCTGGCCGGTCAGCTATTGTCCCAGGCGTTGGGCCAGTCAGTTTGGCTGAACAGAGGTTTGGTTGCTCTTACCTGTTCAGTTGTTTTATGGGCTGTTTTGATCTGAGGCTTAGTTGATATCAGTAGAATTTATCGTGCCGAGATATTTGAATGAGAATTTCAGCTGAAGCTCATTGACCCGCCTGATGTCCCGATCGGCATAGGGGTCACGTTTATAATCGAGCGAGACTGTAACACAGTCCTGAAACCCGCCTGTCCAGACAGCAGATAACACAGATTGATCACGCCGGGTTTGTCCAGAAGACAAATCCCATACCTGCTCAGCAACAAGCTGAATATCATTTGGCAAACGTTGCGCAAATCTGATTTTTGCGTCTTCTTTATCATCGTCAGCGGCTTCAAAATAAGCTTGTGAGATCTGGGTATGCTCAATCCTGAATTCAGTCTTGCCAGATGCAAAATCAAGAGTGCTGCGGGATTCGTGTAATTCGAGCTCTTCATAATCAGCCCGCCCCGACCAGGATACGTTCAGATTATACGGCGTTGCTATCGACAGGCTGGCCACATAGTCCGAGTAATCCTCACGGCCGCTGATGGTCAGGCCGGCAGGTGTTTTGCCCTGAGCCTTATAGGACAGGCCTGCAAAGCCGGTAATATCACCGATAACAGGGTTGTTGGTAATGCCGGACAAACCAGCGGCAATATGAGTGCCTGGAAGGATGAAGTCGCGGCCCTGAAAGCGGTTATTTAAGAACAAATTGGCTTCATCAAGCCGGAAATCCGCAGCATCACGGTTAGGCAGCTCATCAGTGCGGTCAGATCCATCGATCACAATTGTTTTTACCCGGGGCGTGATAATGGCTGTTGAACTTAAGCCCTTACCATATTGAACCCCTAACGGATATTTCCACTCTCCCGATATAATGGCGTTGCCCTGACCAAATGTAGACAGCTCATCAGTGTTATCATCTGTTTTCTGAACATCATGATAGCTTGCCATCAAATCGCCTGAGGCGGTGAGGATATGGCCATTTTGACTGTATTTTCTTTCTGTTCCCAACAGAGCTGTCCAGCGCACCAGCTCATGACCTTCATCATTATCCAGTTGCAGGGCGGTCAGTTCACGTCTGACGATCTGGTCTCTGAAGGGTCCCTTGGTGATTTTTGAATAATAGACAGACGGCAGAATTGTAGGTTCCCTGTCTTGTGTGTCTTCTTCCCTCAAGCCTTGAACGTCTGACATTGTTACGCGGTAATACCGCTCATCAGTGAGCTTGGTGGCTGTAACATGGCTTTTCAATGTTTGTGTGCTGTCATATCTGTAACGGCGCAGGAATGTATCCTGAGAAGCGCGAAACAAACGTGAATCCACCGCCCAGCCAGAGCCGACACGGCTTTTGAACTGGGCGTCAATTGCGCCGACCTGTTCTCGCTTTTCTTTGAAGGTTTCAAGGCGGGCCCCATATACCGATGCGTTCACCTCTGCCTGATCCCAGCGTTGTCTGTATATGGTTTTCAGCCCTTGCCCTCTGAACTGGAAATTTGTCGGCTGGAATTCGATATCCTGTGTCGGGCTAATCACCTGATAATAGGGCGTTGTCAGGGTCAGCCCGTTATCATTCGAATAAGAAACAGAAGGGGTTAGAAGGCCAGAGCGACGTTTTACAGTTGCGTCCGGATGCGCCAGCACCGGGAAATAAAACACCGGCAGGCCAAAAATATGCATTCTGACGTTCTGATGCGTGATCGTCTGGGTTTCGATATTATGCTCTGACTGAGATGATCTCAGATCCCATATGGGACTTTCCCCCGCATCGTAATCACAGTTACAGGGGGAAAAGACTGAACGGCCGAATACGGTGCGTTGGTCTTGTCTGTGGTCCCCGGTTTGTGCAGAAAACCGGCTGCCATCTGATAGTGTGCTGATCAAAGGGGTGGCCACGGCATGGGTGAAGTTTTCATCCAGTATCATCTCTTCTGAGAGATGTGTTGTGCCATCCTTTGTGGTCAGCCTGACCGATCCTGTTGCCCGGGCTTCGCCTGTCAGCTGATTATAGGTGATCTGATCAGCGATCAGCTCGTCGCCTTGCTGAGTGACTTTAACGTTGCCTGTGGCGATCATCACACCGTTTTCTTGCTCAACTGTGATTGTGTCAGCTTCAAAGGCGATATCTGAGCTGTCCTGCGCGCCAGCAGGCATGGCAATTGTCCCTATCATGAACATGATAAGACTGACAATCGTTAAGCCCGTTGAGGATAAAGACTTTGAAAATAGACGCTTCACACTGGGTTCCATGCGTAATGATCTGGTTGCCTTCAACTGCTACATCAAAGCGCAGGGTTTGTAAATCTGGACAAGAACGCTTGCCGGGCTTTCGTTGTGTTAACGACCATATTTTCTGCTGTGAAAGGAAAATCAGCCCAGGCCTGGCGTTGTAATTTTTCACGATAGGCTGTGTTTGTCATCAGCAAACGAAGATGTGTCGCCAGATTCTGTTCAAATTTCTGCTCTGCTTCGGCATCGCTTAGCTCTGTTCCGGTCAGGGGTATGATTTCTGCCCGGCCAGTTGCATATTCCGGAATGCCGCCTCTGTCTGTGGTTAATAGGGCCGATCCAGCGGCTAAGGCTTCCAGTCCTGTCAGGCCGCATGGCTCATCCCATAAGGACGGAACAATGGAAATCGCTGCTTTGTCTTGCAAGCCTTGTGTAACAGAGGCTGGCTGGAATCCATGCAGATGGATTTGGGTTTGAACAGGGCCCAGCGTCTGCGCAATCTGTTCTTCATAAGCAGACGGGGTTTCTGTTTTAAAATGACGGCCGCCAACCACGTCCAGACACCAGTCAGGATGCTCATCCAATATAGATGCAACCGCGCGGCAGGCAGGCAGAATACCTTTTTCAGGGACCATCCGGCCAATGATCAGAATGCGGTTCTGTTTGGGCTGCGGTGTGCAAAGATGCCGGGTCGTACCATTCAGAACAGCACAGATTTTAGCCTCATCGACCGCCGCTGCGGACAACCCGTCAAGAAAACATTGTTTGATATGTTCAGAAACGCAAATAATGCCGGCTAAATGCGTCATCAGCCAGGCCCGGTCAGATATATTGCGGGCACCTTTCATTTCGCGTGGGTCATTATGCAGATACAGCACAACAGGCAAATCAGGGCGTTTCTGGCAGATATAGCGTGCAACCTGGGCACGGCCATGCACCTCAACAAGGTCAGGCTGAGGGGCTGATTTCAGATGGTGAATGTAAGCCCGGGCGAGGCCAATATTTTGACCAGATAGCCAGCTGTGCCGGGGGGCAAGAGGCTGGTAGGTAATATCAGGCATCGGCGGCCCATCCAGTTGCCGCCCCAAGACGGTAAACTTCTGATCTGGTGACGACAGGCGTACATTCTGCGCGGCGATGCTGGCAATGGCCCCGGCATTTTGGTCTGTCATCACTTCCTTATGAGGAAGCAGAATATGCGTATAGGGCAAAAAAGATGCTCCCGCCATGGCCTGGGTTCAGATGAAGACTGCTTCTTGACAGGGCAACTATGCCACGATCGGGCTGTATTGTCAGCGGCAAACGGCATTTTCTGAGGGAGGTATTTTGGGCTGGACTGTTCCCAGCCAAACGCGCATAAACGCCAGAAAGAAGATGAAATTTCTAATGGCTCACAAAAGATGGCAGAGCAAATTCTGGTTATAAAGCATGGGGCTTTCGGGGATGTGGTTCAGGGGTTTGATGCCTTCTCCAGCCTGCGCACCAGTTTTCCTGAAGCCAAAATAACCGTGCTGACAACAGCGCCCTATGCCGGTCTGCTGCGGGCTTCGGGCTGGTTTGATGAGGTCATTCTGGACGCCCGTGCACCGGCCTGGAAGCTGATGCAACTTTGGCAGATAAGGTCAGTTTTTCGCCAAAAATGGGATAAAATTATTGATCTGCAATGCTCTCGCCGGACCGCGCGTTATGCCAGGCTATGCAGAACAGATACACGCTGGTTTGGGACAGCCCCTGGCGCGTCAGATCCTATGCCTGATTTTAGCGGTGTGAATAACCGTAACCGGATGCTGACGGCCGTGAAAATGGCGGGGGCTCAGGAACATGAGGATGAGCTTTCGTTTTTGCGGTCTGCTGATCTGCCTGCTTCTGTCGATGCGTCTGATTATGTTCTTCTGCTCCCGGGTTCATCAGCGGCGAAGCCGTCAAAACGCTGGCCCACAGAACGGTTTATCCGGCTGGCTGAAGCTGTAACCAAAGCAGGGCTGCGGCCTGTCTTGGGGGGAAGTGAAGTTGACCGGCCTGTAACAGACGCGATTGCAACAGACTGTCCGTCCTGCCTTAATCTGACTGGCCAGACAGATCTGTTTTCTCTGGCAGGGCTTGCCGCGCGGGCCCGGTGCGTGATTGGAAATGATACAGGGCCTGTATTTTTGGCAGCGCGCCTGCATGTGCCGACATTGATGCTGATGGGCGCAGATACAGATCCGGCCATGTCTGCACCCTATGGCAGACACGCCCGTTGGATAAAACAGGACAGGTTGGATGATTTATCCTTTGATGAGGTATGGGCTGAAATACTGCCGTGGCTAAAAGGATGAGCCTGGCTGTTTCAGAAATTCACTTTCCTCATCTGTGGATGGCCTGCCTAAAATACTGTTTCTGTGCGGAAAACGGTCAAAACGTTCGACTATATCATGATGTTTTACAGCGTAATCATAGGTCATTGGCATTGTGAATGTTTTGAACAGAGGCAATGACTGTTTTTGAATATGAATATCTTCAGAATGCATCATTGGCATCAGCAAAAAATGCCGTTTATTGATATCATCTTCTGCTTCTAAATGCCCTTCGGCAACAGAACGCAAAGACAAAGCACAGGCCATGTCGTCACCGGCAAAGGCTTTTGGGGTGTCGCGGTAAATATTGCGGGTCATCTGGTCAAGCAGCAGGATAAGAGCCAGCCGTCCTTCGCCGTGATCAGCCCATTTATCCAACTGTCCGGCAAGGGCCTGTTCAACCAGCGATCCGAACCGCTGTTTAAGCTGGTCATCAAAGGCTATATCTTTTTTGAACCAGGATTCTGGACTGATATCTTCAAACCAGAACTTCAGAATGCCTGAAATAATCTCTTTATCAGAATGTGCAGAGGACATGTATCGGCTCCTTTTTTATCTGCCTATGGCCAGTGCAAGGATTATTTGATTACCTTTCCTGGATTCAGCAGTCCTTTGGGATCAAACACAGATTTCAACTGGGCCATCATATCAAGGGCAACCGGGTCTTTGACCTGTTGCAGCTGGTCTATTTTCAGCTGGCCAATGCCGTGTTCGGCGCTGATCGATCCGCCAATTTTATCCAGAGCCCGATAAATTGCATCTTTCAGGGCTTCACGTTTTTGTTCCCAGCTGGGGTCACCGCCATCAGCCTCAACCAGATTGAAATGAAGATTGCCGTCTCCCATATGCCCATAGCCGCATATCCGGGTTTTCGAACACACACTGCGCACCTCATCAGTGGCGGCCTCATAAAAGGCTGCCAAATCAGATCGCCTTACAGATATATCTGTGTTTACCGGTGTTGATTCCCGTTTGGTTGATTCAGGTCCATGTTCGCGGATGTCCCACAGTTGCTGGCGTTGTGTCTCGTTACGGGCAAGGGTGGCATCTGTCACCAATCCTTCTTCAAACGCTTCTGCTAAAAACTCTTCCATTAAGCTGTGCAACGGGATCTGGCCCGCTTCATCTGGCAGACCATCTGTTTCATCAGAACTGGCGATTTCCATCAGCACCATATATTCTGGAATCGGTGAAAGCGGGCAGGGGATAGACGGGAACTGCTTGAACACAATCTGTAACAGGCTGGCTGGCATTAATTCGAAGGCCTCAACCTGCTCACCGCTTCTGGCTTGCAATTTGCCCAGCAGTTCAACGCCAGCGTCAATATCTCTGATCCCGGCCAAAGCGGTTGCTCTGACCTTTGGCAGCGAAAATAATTTACAGGATGCCGCTGTAATAATGCCCAAGGTTCCTTCTGAGCCAATAAACAGATGTTTCAAATCATAACCGGTATTATCTTTGCGCAAGGGGCTGAGCAGATTCATCACGCGTCCGCCAAGCAACACCACTTCAACACCAAGACATAAATCCCGCGTATTGCCATATCGCACCACATTTACACCACCTGCATTGGTCGACAGGTTGCCCCCGATCGTACAGCTGCCTTTTGCAGCCAGATTGAGCGGGAAATATAAATCATGTTCTTCAGCTGTCTTGTGTAAATCTTGCAGAATACAGCCCGATTCAACGATCATTGACCTGTTCTGAACCGATATTTCGCGCACCTGATTCATCTTGGCCAGACTGAGGATAATGGACTGCCCGCTTTGATCAGGGATGCCGCCACCGACCAGCCCTGTATTGCCGCCTTGAGGCACGATGACAAGATTATGGGTGTCCGCAATCGCCATGATTTGGGCAACTTGTTCTGTACTGCGGGGAAACAGAACGCCCTGGGCTGCGCCATCAAACTGGCCGCGCCAGTCCATCAGATGCGGTTTCATATCTTCTGGCTGGCTGATGATATCTTTGCTGCTTAAGATCGGTTCAAAATGCTGCAGATCATTCATTTATTCTGATTTCCATGTCTATCCGACTGGGGGCTTTATTTAAGCGTCGAATTCTGTCTGTCCGGCCGGTCTTGGCGCCGCGGCACGGGAAATTCGGTCATTAATTGCCAAACCCAATCCTGCCATGGGTATTGGTGCAATGGCAATAGCCCCTGCGTTCAGGGCGTCTGCTTCATGAAGAACGGCGAACAGATTGGCTGCCGCTTCTACCAGTTCTGCGCTCTCAGACAAGTTGAAATCTGGAACCAGACCGGGGGCTGACGGGCCAAAGCCGATATAAACCTCACCCTTATACCGTTCAGTTGCGTTCAGCCGTACTGTGGCATGAGGGGCGTAATGGCTTTCAATCTGGCCAGGTGAGACCAGCTTGTCAGTCTGTGTCTTTGCAGGGCCTGAGGTCATATCAATGCCGATTTGATCAGCCAGCTGTTCTGCTGTCAGAGGGCCGGGGCGCAACAGAACCGGACGATCTGATCGGCAGTCAATCACGGTTGATTCAAGCCCGCTTTCACAGGCCCCGCCATCTAAAATCATGTCACAAGCCGGGCCAAGCCCTGTGGCGACATGTTGTGCGGTTGACGGGCTGATGCGGCCGCTGGGGTTGGCTGAGGGCGCAACAACCGGGGCGCCCACTCTGGTAAGTAAAGCCAGCGCGGCTGGATGAGACGGCACCCGTACAGCAAGTGTATCTGTTCCTGCAGAGGCGAGGGCAGCAATCGGGCTGTTATCAGGCCGGTTCAGGATCAAGGTCAGCGGTCCTGGCCAAAAGGCCTCTGCCAGACGGCGGGCAGACCTGTTCGCGCCGCCGGCATGAAGCGCTGCCTCAACAGAATGAAAATGACTGATCAGAGGGTTGAAACGTGGCCGTTGCTTAGCAGAAAAGATCCGCGCGACAGCTGTGGCGTCTGTGGCTAATGCCCCCAGCCCGTAAACTGTTTCGGTTGGAAAGGCGACCAGACCTCCGGCTTTCAGACAAGCGGCTGCCCGGTCAAGATTCGCCTCATTAATCGGGTGTATCATCATGAAAGGGCACAGTCTTGCTGTTGTGATTACAACTGAGATTGTTATGATAAAATGTCACTATTATGGCAATCATTATCTGTAGTCATCATGATCTGGCCTGGCTTTGCAAGGGCAGGTACAATTGAAGTGAAAAGGGCATCTGATGTGTGGACGGTTCACGCTGACAACCACTGCTGATGAGCTGCACAGGCGATTTGGCGTGCATGTCATGGAGACATTGGCCCCGAGGTGGAATATTGCCCCGTCTCAGGCCTCTTTGATTCTGATTCAGTCTGGTCTGGAATTATCGGCAAAACAGGCTGAATTTGGCCTGAAGGCAGGGCCTGATGGCAAACGTCTGATCAATGCCCGTGCAGAGACCGTTCAGGAAAAACCCACCTTCCGGCAGGCTTATACAGCTTCTCGCTGTCTGGTTCCGGCAAGCGGGTGGTATGAATGGGCGGGCAAGGGAAAGCCGTTTCATGTTCAGTTGACAGATGCACGGGTGATGGCCTTTGCGGGTCTTTATTTTGCCCCGCCGCAGCGCAATCAGCGGGGCCAGTTTGTCATTTTAACAACTGCTGCAGAAGGTGAATTGGCTGTTGTGCATCATCGCAGTCCGCTTGTGTTACCGGCCACACGCTGGCAGACATGGCTGACCGGCACATCAGCAGAGGCAGAGGTCTGTCTGGTGCCGCCCTTGTCTCGTTTTTTCAATCTCTATCCGGTAGCCCCCGCTGTTGGCGATATTCGTCAGGATAATGCCAGTTTGGTTGCGCCTGCTGAACATCAGACAGACCTTCATAAGAGCGCAGCACCACAAGGCGATCTGTTCAGCTGAACACGGCTAGCCGGTCGGGGTACCGTCTCTGACAAGACAGCTGTAGAGATGCCATAACATCAGGGCTGCGGCCCCTCGATAGGGGTGCCATCCATCAGCAAAGCGGTCCATTTCGGCATGGGTGGGGCGATGGTCCAGCTGTTTGAGACGTTTGACCGCTTCCATAAGGGCAAGATCATTGCCTGGCCAGGCATCAAAATCAGCAAGACAAAACAGCCGGTAATTTGAAACTGTCCATCCGCCGATACCCCGATAGCTGAGCAGCTTCGTGGTGAATATGTCGGCTGTTGCCTTATTCAGCTCTGTCAGATTCAGCTCACCACTAACTTCTGCTCTGGCCAGATCAATAATATATTCAGCCTTCCTGCGGCTGAGGCCGATGGTCTGTAAGCTCTCATAAGGAATAGCGGCAAGGGCCTCAGCACCTGTCCAGCTTTGCTCAGACATCCGTTTCCACAAGGCGACAGCAACTTGCCGTGAAATCTGCTGGCCCAGAATGATCCGCACCAGTGAGCTGAATTGTGCGGGCTCAAACCTGTCAGGCGGGTTGCCGAACTGCTTTCTGGCCATAGCCAGCTGGCTGTCCTGCTGGTCAAGACACTGAAGAGCGTGAAGAAGCGCAGGGTGACTGGTCAGACGGTCTGAAGCCATGATAATGTCCTTTAGTTCATCCTGTCGGCGGGATGCGCTTATAACAGGCCTTTGACTACACATCAAAGGGGGAATCTATGTCAAGACAGGGTTCATCATCTGCAGATGCAATCGTTTGGGATTTGCCGCTCAGGGTATTTCACTGGGCTCTTGTGGGGTGTGTGATTGTGTCTGTTGCCTCAGCAAAGATGGGCGTAACGGCGGTTCATGAACGAAGCGGCCTTGCGGTATTAGGGCTGATCCTGTTCCGGATCATCTGGGGCTTTATCGGTAGTCAGACAGCGCGGTTTTCCAGCTTTGTAAAATCGCCAGCCGCCGTTCTGGCCTCCGCCCGCAACCTTCTGGC
>CALKIF010000089.1:0-1825 GCA_937988715.1 uncultured Alphaproteobacteria bacterium
CCCACAAACCCGCCATAAACAGATAACAACACCGCAATAAACTTGAAGCAAAACAACAGCAGGACAGCCATCAGGACAAAGTCCTGACTGATGATATGTTTCAGCGTATCCAGACCCAGACCCAGAACCTCAGGCAAAAACGTTCCCAGCAGCGCCAGCATAACAACCACAATTGTGCCGCGTGGCAGAGAGCTGAGCCTGTTCTGGCGGGCGATACACCAGAAATTCATCTTCATGATCAGAATCGCCACCAGCGCAAACACAATTCCCGCCAGAAGCAAGATAGGCAGATGAGGCAGAATATCTTCCGGCACAGCAGACATCGCCAAGATGCGGTCGCCGCCAAACAGCCAGGCTGAAAACGCCGACGCCGAAATCGCAGAAATGGAAATCGGGGCAGCCGCCCTTGCTGAAAAATGCCTTAAGATAGCTTCATGAGCAAAAATGATCCCTGCAATCGGCGCATGAAAAGCCGCAGAAATGGCCGCCGCCACACCACAGCCCAGCCAGATATCCGCCCCCCATTTCGGGGCAAACCGGTTCTGGCGGGCCCAGCTGCCAACCAGACCACCCAGATGAACAATCGGGCCATATTGACCAAGTGACGCCCCGGAAGACAGAGACAAAAAACTGGCGATACTGGCCAGAATCCCCTGTTTGAGACTCACAGCATGATGGGCATTATGGCTGGCCAGAATGATATCTGCCGGACCCTGCCAGTTTTCGCCCCTGAGCAGAGATTTGAGCCTGGTCACAACAACCAGCGCCAGGCCCAGAACACAGCTGTTGATGCAGAACTGAACAAACCAGTCAGACCCCGCCCCACCATCAGACAACAGCGTCTGATGAAAATCAAACAGCAGATTGATCCCCTTAACAAAACCATTGGCCAGCACAGCGATGACAGCCCCGATGAACAGAGAGCTGACAATCGTCAGGCCAATTGACCCTACGAAATTTGAGCTACCAGTTATTGTCCGCATCTATCACTTTAAATTATTAGTTTTATCTAAATTAATACTATCAAAAATTCAGAAAGAGTAAAATCTGCACGCACAGATGATAACAAGCCCCGCAAACCAACCGTTTAGCTTACACACCGCACAAGGTCTGAATTTGGTATGTTTTTTGCAGCTCGCCTTGGGAATATTGTCCGTGGTAACTGATCAGGAAGACCCGGTAGGAAGTTATGGCTGTTGATTATCTCAGCGCTCTCAATGTGGGAAGCGGTCTAAATGTCACACAAATCGTCGACGCTATCGTCGATGCTGAACGTGTGCCGCGCGAAACCTTCCTGAATGACAAAATCGAAGAGAAGACTGTATCTATCTCCTCTCTTGGTGAAGTCAAAAGCGATGTGAAAACATTCGATAATAATCTTGATCTGCTGGCCGGAAATACAGGCCTGGCGGTTGCCTCAACTGACGATAAAATGATCGCTATTGAGGATAATGGCAAAATTGCCGTACAGCCTTTCTCGCATAAGATGGAAGTGAGCCAGCTGGCCGCCTCGCATACCGTATCTTTTCAGGGCTTTACCTCTGCGTCTCAGGTTCTGGCCTCAGATACATTCGCCTTTGATTTCGGCACCTGGGCCACCAACCCGTCTCCGCCGCCTGCACAGACCTTTACAGCACGCACAGGAAATATCACCACCAACATCTCCCTCACCCCGCCGACAAACACACTTGCTGACCTGGCATCCGCCATCAATGATGAAGATATGGGTGTGACCGCCAATATCATCAGGCTGGCTGATAATAATTACGCCATGACGCTGGTTAGCAAAACAGGTGAAAACAACCAGATGCGGATCACCGCAACA
>CALKIF010000090.1:0-1930 GCA_937988715.1 uncultured Alphaproteobacteria bacterium
CGGCGGCCGTTTTTCAGAATGTTTTTTGCTCACCCCATAATGGGGGCGGGCAGGGGCAGATCAGCTGGCAATCGCCAGATCATCACGCAGCACATAGCCCTGACCCCAGACGGTATCAATGCTGGCCCGCTTCAGACCGGATGCCTCCAGCTTGCGCCGCAATTTGCAGATGAACACATCAATAATCTTTGAATCAGGCTCATCAATGCCGCCATATAAATGCGCAATAAAGCTTTCCTTGCTCAGCACCGCACCTTTGCGCATGCATAACAGATGCACGATCTGATATTCCTTTTGGGTGAGGGCCACAAAATCACCATCAATTGTGATCACATTGCGGGACAGATCGATCATCATATTGCCGGCCTCAATCTGGGCAGAGGAATGTCCGTTGGACCGCCGGATAATGGCTTCCAGCGTGGCGATCAGCTCATGCCGGTCAAACGGTTTGGTCAGATAGCCGTCTGCCCCCGCGCCTAAAGCTGTGATCCGGTCATCAACGCGGCTGTTGCCGGAAATCACCAATATGGGGACCGGCATATGGCTTTTCCTGATCAGGCGGGTCAGGCGGGTACCGTCCCCGTCAGGCAGATTGATGTCCAGAAGCACCGCGTCAACCTGGGCATGCTCCAGCTCATTCAAAGCCCCTTCGATGGTCTGGGCGTGGACATGGTGATAACCAGCCTGAGACAGGGTGATCCCTATCGCATCGGCTATCATGGAATCATCTTGAACAATCAGAATATTCACGAATTTGCTCCTTTTCTGCTGTCTTTTCGGCAGTGCACCGCATCAAAGACATGCGCCCTAACTTTGCCGGGGTGGCCATACAGGGCCGATAAAGGCGGCCTGCCTGGCGTCCCGTCACCTTGTGGCTCTATGCTGGTCAGGGGCCGAACACACTGGCCGGACCAGAACAGCACCACACTTCAGCATTTTTCAAACGGGCGGGCAGGGCAAATCACATTTGCGTGATTAAGGCAAAATTAACAAACAAGAGGTAAAACAGACAGGACAAAGCAAAGCAGCAGCGATGCGGGTTGGCGTGTCTGATTTTGGTCGTGGCAACAGGGGTTGAAACGAAATCGGGAATCAAGTAACAGAAGGACCAGTCATGACATCAACGGCGGGACCCGCCTTGCTGACATGTCGAACTGGGCTTTTGTGACAGCAAAGGATTTTGTATCATGGGCAACCCGAAATCTTCTACCCCTGTTGATACCCCGATTACGGCTTTGCCTGAAGGTTACAAGCCTTCAGCGAATGAAGAGTTCATGAATGACCGGCAGCGCGAATATTTCCGCCAGAAACTGTTGGCCTGGCGGGCAGAACTGCTGGATGAGGCCAACCAGACCATCGCCAATCTGTCGACCGAAAGCCTGCATAAACCTGACCAGATGGACCGCGCGCAAATTGAAAGCGCGGCCGCGCTTGACCTGCGTACCCGTGACCGGGAACGCAAATTGCTGCAGAAGATTGAATCTGCCCTGCGCCGGATCGAAGATGGCAGCTTTGGCTATTGCACAGAGACAGATGAGCCGATCAGCCTGGCCCGTCTGGAAGCCCGGCCTATCGCCTCTATGTCACTTGCTGCCCAGGAACAGCACGAACGCATGGAACGCGTCCACCGCGACGATTAAGCCCTGACACCGCCGCCCAGTGGGGGGACACCACATATATCCGCTATGGGCAGTCACGGCTGATATCCATTTTGCGGCGCACCTGATTGGGAAACTGCGGCGGCATGTGTTGTGCTGTAAAGTCTGTATAGGCTTCTGCAATTTCTCTGTCTGTGAAGCCCTGACAGATAAAATGCCGGATGCCCTCAGATTTGGTGTAAAACGTTCGCTGCCTCAGTTCCTGCAGAATCAGCCCGACATTTTCAGGGTTTTACCTACGCCTGACGGGCAGTGCAGGCGGTGTCTGGCCA
>CALKIF010000091.1:0-4708 GCA_937988715.1 uncultured Alphaproteobacteria bacterium
ATCACTGCGCCCATTATTAGCGCCCGCAACCGGGACCAGCTGGCGCCGTCACTGCGGGCGGCTGATTTGGCGTTAGAAGATGAGGTTTATCAGGCCTTATGCCGCCTTGCCCCGACCCCGCCACCGGCAACAGACAGGCTGGAAGAACAGCAGAGCTGATGTTCAGCGGTTTCTTATCAGGGGCATCTGGGGCTGACCAATTTTATCTTGGGCGCGCATGTCAGTCTGATGAAAGTCTTTACAGACAAATCACTGGTCTGAATGTGATCTGATCGCAAGGCCATCTGTGTTGAAGAAATGAAGATGTTCTGCAGGGAAGGACAGCTTAATCTCATCACCTGATGTAAAGGTGTGATCCCCAGAGGTGCGGACCGTTATTCTGCCTATGCCTGTGCAATCCACATAGAGGTAACAGTCAGCGCCCAAATATTCCACAACCTCAATCACCCCGGAGCAGATAGAATCAGACGCATCAGAAATGATGATATGTTCTGGCCGGATCCCAACCTGAGATGCGGTTTGAGCATCTTGTTGAAGCAGATGCCTGCCCTTACCCTGGCCAGGAAGCGTAAATTTGCTGTTATCTGCCGAACAGGATAAGATGTTCATTTTGGGGCTGCCGATAAATTCTGAAACGAACAGGGTTTTGGGGTGTTAATACAGCTCGCGCGGGGTGCCCACCTGCTCGATCTGGCCATCCCTTAGCACCACAATCTTATCCGCAAGGGTCATAGCTTCGACCTGATCATGTGTAACATAAATCATGGTGGCCCCAAGCTGTTCATGCAATTTTGCAATTTCAAGCCGCATCTGAACACGTAAAGCAGCATCCAGATTGGATAAAGGCTCATCAAACAGAAATCCTTTTGGCTCACGCACAATGGCCCGGCCAATCGCCACCCGCTGTCTTTGCCCTCCTGACAAGGCTTTCGGCCGTCTGTCTAAATAGTCATTTAGCTCAAGAACAGATGCGGCCTCAGAGACTTTCTCGTCAATCGTCTTCGCATCAATGCCAGCTGTCTTGAGGGCAAAGCCGATATTCTGGCGAACAGACATATGGGGGTAAAGAGCATAGGACTGAAACACCATTGAGAGTTCGCGCTCAGAAGGAATTTTATCTGTGACATCCTGCCCATCAAGAAAAATGCGGCCATAGCTTGTGTCTTCAAGCCCGGCAATCATCCGCAATAATGTTGATTTACCGCACCCTGAAGGACCAACAAAGACGACCAGCTCGCCATCTTCGATATCAAGTGACAAGCCCCGAATGACCTGCGTGTCACCAAACCATTTTTCAACATTAACAAGTGAGATTGCACCCATCTGCTGCCTCCCTAGCTTGCCTGCCGTGCAGGCAAATCATGTCCAGCCCAGGCCAGCCATAATGCCGCTGTCCATGAAAAATCTTTTCCGATACATCCTTGCCCTGATAGCGGATTAAAACATTCATAAAATCCGGATAATTCAATAACGCGCCGTAAATCCAGCCGCAGCTTTTCCGCCAGTTCGGCCTCACCAGTTTCAGCCAGACCCTGCGATATCATATAATTCATCTGACACCATAACGGGCCACACCAATATCTCTGACCCTCAAAGCCTTTAGCATCAGGGTCCCAGCTGGGCAGGCCAAATCTGGTTTTCTGGTTGATACGTTTGATATGCGCCAGCGTGTGCTCTTTCTGCTCACTTGAGCCTGTATCGGCATAAAAAACAAGTGCACTTGCATTTGAAAACCCGTCTGAGAACTGCCCGGTGCGCGTATCACGGGCGCAAAACGCTTTGACCCTGTCATTCCACAGATAATCTGATGCCCTCTTACCTGCCTCAATCCAGCTCTTGATTTCATCTCGCTCACGTTCTGATCTGCCCAGCAAGGTCGCAAGGGTCAGCAAGTCACGATTAGCCCTTAACAGGATGAAGTGAAGGCCTGGATCTGCGACGCAAAACGGCCCGTCTTTCAATAATTTTTCCTGATCCCAGCCACAGTCACGCCCGAATTTTACAATTGTGAGATATTTATCATATTCAAGCTGGCTTGGGCGCTGTGAGGCATCAGCATGGACAATATCTTTGCGCGTATAGGCAGGTAGATCCGGGTCTACCTCCATCTGATGAAGGCCAATATTCCAGTCCGGGCAGTTATCTCTTCCTGTCTCCCACGGGTGAACTGTGCAAATAGCTGGTGCGTCTTCTGTGCGGCGATACTGGTCAAACCAGCGATTCCAGCGCATGACAGGCTCAAACAACTGAGCCGCTTTCATGCGGCCAACCGTCGGGTTCATCTGAACCAGTGACAGAATGACACTGGCCAGAACCGGCGGCTGAGATATGCCTGTGCCTGAAACAGGGCCGTTATGATTTTGCCAGATTTCAGGGCCAGGAAAATAATCCTGATCATCAGTCCGGAACACAATGCTGGGGATCATCCCGTCATCACATTGCCCGCTGACCAGCATTTCAAGTTCCGTCCATGCCCTGTCCAGATCATATGTCGCCAGCCCAAGCGCAACAAAGGCTGAATCCCAATTCCACTGAAACGGATATAATCGTGCGGTTGGTATGGTAAATCCGCCGCGGTCATTTTTCTTTAGAATCGCAATTGCCTGTTCGTTCAGAAGATTTGTCACCCCATCACCCCTTCACACTCCCGGCCGTCAGGCCAGACACCAGATATTTTTCAAACCACAGAAAGATCACCAGAACAGGTAATGTGGCAACAACAGCCCCCGCCATCAGATGCTGGCGCGGGACCTCAGACGAATTCAGTGAGACAACCCCCCTGGACAGGGTAAAAATGTCAAGGTCATCCAGAAACATGAACGCAAACAGAAATTCATTCCATGCAATCATAAAGACATATAAAGACACAGATGCCAGGGCCGGAACCGCAAGCGGCAAGGTAATTTTCCAGATCACCTGAATCCGGCTGAGGCCGTCCATCAGGCCGGCTTCTTCAAGTTCAGCTGGCAAGCCGCGGAAATAACCCTGAAGCATATAAAGAGCAACAGGAATCGTTGTTGCCGGATAGACAATCATCAGCCCAACAAGGGAATTCCTCAGGCCAAGCTGGCTGAAGACCGCATAAAGCGGGATCACCAGAATAATGGCAGGCACCATGTAAATCAGCAGAATGGAACGGGACAGGAACGCCTGGCCTGGGAAGCTCAGCCTGGCAACGGCATAAGCACCGGGGATGGCAAAGGCCAGTGAAATAAGAAAAGAAAACACAGATACAATAGATGAGTTAATCATTAAGGTAACGAAATGGAAATCTGTGAACAGCTAAATATATGAGCTAAATAATTCTGAAGGTGGCGCGCCAATATTAATTGAAAAATCAAGCGGATTGGCCAGAAGGGATTGCTGGCTTTTCAGGCTGGTCATCACCATCACATAAAAGGGCAAGGCAACAAATACAGACAACAAAACAAGACCAAGGCCTTTGAGCACACGCAAGATCAGAATTTCGAACAGATACCGGCTGACAGGGTGAGGCGTAAATCCGGCAAGACAGATATTCACCGACACCACGCTCAGACATGCCCATAATATCAGGGTGATAAACTGAATCACGATGGCCTCAGAAAGCGAAAGACCAAAAGGGGCCATTCTGCCGGCGAGGACAAGAACAAATATCATCGCCCCTGCAAATGAGGCCTGACGAGACAGGCTCCGCGTCTGCGGGGCAAGATATAACATGCTCACAGCCATCACCCCGCTCAGCAGTGCGGCCAGCCCTGCAGGTGGCGCAAAGATGATGCCGCCAACCATCATCATCAGCAAACCAGACAGAACCATCCAGAGCATGCCCCAGATAGAGCCAAGAATAAACGCCGTTAAGGGCAGCTGGAGTCCTGGCATCATCCATCATCCTGTGGTGAAAATTTAAAGAAAATCAGGGCAAAGATAAGAAGAACAAAAAACACAACAACAGCCACAGCCGCCCCCGCCCCCAGATTTGAGACAGCAAAAGCCTGTTCATATACATCCACGGTTAATGTTCGTGTGCCTGCCGCCCCGCCTGTAAGCAGGAAAATGTCGTCAAATTTATTGAAGGTCCAGATAAAACGAAGCAGGAATAAAATCGACAGAATGCCAAGAAGCTGGGGAATAGACAGATACCAGAATTGCTGGAAAGGAGTGGCCCCGTCAATTTCAGCAGCTTCATAAATATCAGATGAAATCGACTGCATCCGCGCCAGAATAAACAAAAAGGCGAGGGGAAAATAGCGCCAGGATTCAAAAATGATCACTGTTGTCAGGGCCACAGGAAAGGCAAAGCTAAGGCCGAATATATTTACCTCAACAGCTCGTTTTCCCAGAAAATTGACCGGCCCGTCAGCTATCCCCAACTGCTGAAGCATGGCGTTGAATGTACCCCCTGGCCCGGCATCCAGAAGCAACACCCAGGCAAAGGCAACCGCAATCACAGGGGCAACATAAGGAAATAAAAACAGCCCCCTTAAGATGATCCGCCCCCTGAACGCCGTATTCAGAAGCTGGGCCGCAAACAGCCCTATGACCAGAGCCCCAAGCGTGCCGAATATGGTGTAGTAAAGAGACACACGAAGCACATGCCAGAATTCATCTGCTGAAAAGATTTTCTCAAAATTTTCCGTGGAAAATACAAATTTTTTTAGCGAATTCTCAGCACGATATTCCAGCACAGGTTTTAAGCTGCGCGCCCGAATACCGTTATCAAGATACA
>CALKIF010000092.1:0-6688 GCA_937988715.1 uncultured Alphaproteobacteria bacterium
TGCGCAAGCGGGCGATTTTCATTGGTATGGCTCTGGCGGCGGGTTTGCGAATCCTGTTCGCGATCACCGCCACCTATCTTCTGGCGATCAAAGGTATTCTGCTGGTCGGGGCGGCCCTTCTGGCCTGGGTCTGCTGGCGGTTCTATAATGATTTGAAAGAATTTAATGACCCGTCTGTTTTGGATGTGCCTGAGGAGAATGAACAGAACGAGTCGGAAACTGAAATTGATGACAGCAAATTCGGCCGGGCGCTGATCACTATTTTAATGGCGGATGTGTCAATGTCGATTGACAATATTGTGGCGGTTGCGGCGATTGCGCGGGATAACACCACATTGCTGGTCTTTGGGTTGGCGCTGGCCATTGCCTTTATGGCGTTTTTTGCCGGGATAATCATGCGCATCATGCTCAAATACAGATGGCTGTCCTGGCTGGGGCTGGTTCTGCTGGTTTATCTGACGGGTATGATGCTGCATGATGGGCTGGTGGATCTGGGCCTGATTGATAGTCTGTTTGCGTGATATGCGGCCTAATACAGCTAGGGACCAAGCGGCAGCCTGACAAGCTTTGATTGGTCCGAAACCCTGACCAGCAAAAATCAGATGTCCGCTAATTTCCTGATTTATTAAATTAAACAAAATTTTGTTTTGACATGTGGTTAAAAATTATAAGAAGCTGCTGAGTATCAAAAAACTATGGGAGGAATAAATGGGTATTTTTGATAGGGTACAAGGGGTCTCACGTCGGGACTTTTTTAAGATTGCTGGCACATATGGTATGACCTCAACCTTACTAGCAGCAGGTGGTTTAGGCGGTGCATTAACAGCCTCCGGTCTTGCTCAGGCAGCCGAATCTTCATACAAGCGCAGATATGCAAAGCCAGCCAAGTTCGAGCTGAAATTTGGTGCGGCCGGGTTCAACCAGACAAATCTGCTGATTGAACGTGCCGGGTGCCTTGAATTTGTTCGTGACCTTGAAGACCGGACCGACGGTGAAATCAGAATTGAATTTATCGGTAACAACCAGATTTGTGGACAGTTGTCTTGTGTGGAAAAGGCACAGCAGGGCATTGTGGATATCTATGCAGCATCAACACAAAACTCAGCTGGTGGCGCACCATATTTGAACGTGCTGGATTATGCTTACATGTTCCGCTCACGTGCTGACCAGTATCACTTTATGTATTCACCAGCATCTCAGCGCATTCTGCGTGACCCGTTTGAAAAGATGCATGGTCTGAAGTTCTTGTTCACACATGCTGAACTGCGGGGTATCCAGCTCGGTATGGCCTGGCAGGATAAGGATACAGTTACGTCTGTTGAACAGCTTGCCGGCACCAAGAACCGCGTAACCGGAACCCAGCTGGGCCGGATCGCGATGCAGGCCTTGAACCTGAATCCTGTGCCTGTGGCTTGGGAAGAAACCCTTGACGGGCTGAAGCAGGGGCTGATTGATGGTGCTGAAACATGGGCATCAGCTGTGGCCTATGCAAACATGTCTCCTGTTGTCTCACAATGTGTTGATTTGCGTTTCTTCTGTGGTACTGAACACACAGCCATGTCTGCCAGCTCGTTTGACAAGCTGGGTGGTGAGCTGCAGGACGCTGTTATGGAAGCGTCATATCTGACTCAGGTCCATGTTCAGGCAGCGAACGAAGCCGCACTGGCAAACACAGTCGGATTTACCAGCCCGCATCAGGGTCCGGACACAATTTTTGCTAAAAATAATGTTCGTGTGGCGTCTCTGTCAGATGCAGAAATCCGCAAGGCCGAAGAAATGTGTTCACCTGAATTCCAGCCTCAGCTCTGGAACGAATGGCGTGACCGCATCAACGGCTGGGCCGGCGGTATCGACACCTATCAGGAAATCTATGATGAGGTGCGTACAAATCAGCATGTGCTGGCCGAGAATGTCGAGCCACGCCGCTGGTGGAAGTCATAACACGCTTCGGTGTTTTTATCACTCAGGACTAGCCTTGCACAGCGAGGCTAGTCCTTTACTCATGTGATGTGCATTTTGTGCAATTTTTCAAAAAGGAACAGAAGCCGTGTCTCTTTTTTCTGAGTTGATGCCGATCATTAAAAGTTTTCTGGCTCAGGACCCTTGGGCAATGAAGGCAGCATTGAGAAGTGATGCAACATGGCTTTTAGGCATTTTTATAGCCTTCACAGGCGGCGGGCTAATTGCTTATTTATACAAGCAGATACCATTGCTTGAAAAATATCTTGAACGGGTGTTCATGGTCGGCAGTTACCTGTCGATCGCCTTTATTATTTTCTGGGGCGTGATAGACCGGTTTGTGTTTTCCAACCAGCAACCCTGGTCGACAACGATACCACCCTTGCTGTTTATGGTGATGGCCTGGTTCGGGGCCACCTATAACGTCAGGCTGAGATCGCATCTCAGCTTTACTGAATTCAGAAGCCGTATGGGGCGCAATGGTCAGTTTGCCTGTCTGTGCCTGGACAATCTGCTGTGGATGGGATTTTCCATTATCGTTATTGTAACGACCTTTCGGGCGGTTGTGCTGTCTGCCTCCAATTTCCAGATTGTGCTGGGGACTGATAATGTGATGCAGTGGTGGTTTCTGTCCACTGCTCCGCTGGCGTTCCTTTTGATGTCAGCACGTGTGATTGAAAATTTCACTGAAGATTTTGATAATTTCCGGACCGGCAGGCCATTGATAAAACAGACTGTTATCGGGGGAGACGCGTAATGACAGATGCAAGCTTGATTACGCTGATCTCGGTCGGGGTAACCGCATTATTCATGCTTGGTGTACCTGTATTTCTGGTGATCGCAACATGGGTGGTTGGCTGTTCGGCTGTGCTGGGGCTGACCCTCGATAATATGGGTGCTGAACTGCTGAATGTATTTAACAAAGGCTTTGCTTTGCTGGCGATGCCGCTGTTTATTCTGACAGGTGACCTGATCAATAAATCGGGGATCGCTAGACGATTATCTGATTTTGCCTATGCCTGTCTTGGCTGGCTTCGCGGCGGGTTGGCAATGGCGTCTCTGGGCGCCTGCGGCCTGTTTGCGGCCATTTCGGGGTCTAATTCGGCAACAACAGCGACAATCGGGTCCATGTTGCATCCGGAAATGGTTAAGGGCGGCTATGATGAACGGTTTTCTGCTGCAACTGCGGCGGCAGGGGGGACTGTTGGTATAATCATTCCCCCGTCAATTATTTTTATTGTTTATGGGTTTCTGCTCAATCTACCGATTTCGGACCTGTTTGTTGCGGGTATTCTGCCCGGGGCGTTGATGGTTATCGGCATGCAACTGGCCTGCTGGCTGGTCTGTCAGGCAAATGGCTGGGGGCATTTGATTCAGTTCCAGGTCAATCGGGCGCTGAAGACAGCATTTGGCGCCTGGCTGGGCTTCTTTGCTATCGGCCTAGTTTTGTGGGGCATATATACAGGGAAATTCTCGCCTACTGAAGCTGCAGGCGTGACTGTTGGTTTCTGCATTATTGCCGGGCTTGTCAGCTGGTGTGTGAACAAACTCCTTGGTCTTGATATGGCCAAAAGCTGGCAGGAAAAATCTTATCCGGAAATGCTTGTTGTCGAAGGGTTCACGATTAAGGATATTCCGGGGATAACTATGCGCTCTGCCCAGATTACGGGCGTGCTGGCACCATTGATTGCCATTTCTGTGGTGATGCAGCAAATTCTATCTTTACTGGGCGCGCAGGTCTTTATTACAGAATTCCTGACCGGGCTGGGGGGTTATTACCCTGTGTTGTTTGCGGCGATGGCCATTGTGTTCATATCAGGGATGGTGCTTGAATCATTGCCTGTGACCATTATTCTTGCGCCAATTCTCGCCCCTGTGGCCGCTGGCATAGGTGTTGACCCTATTCATTTCTCGGTTATCTTTCTTGTTGGTGCCTCTATCGGGTTTATCACCCCTCCTTACGGGCTGAACCTGTATGTCGCCTCAGGCGTGACAGGTGTGGCCTATTTCAAGTTGCTACGATATACCGTGCCTTATCTTATCGCGCTGATTTCCGTTTGGGTGGTGGTTGCGTTGGTCCCTGACATATCCTTGATGATGTTGCCAACCCGATAGATTTTGCTGATGGTCTCTGCCCGCACCGTCACGGGCGGGCACCGATAAAATAATACAGTATTGTGGAACAGGTGTAAGATGATTGCTGCTGTTGTAAGAAATTTTAATGAACCCCTCAGTCTTGAACAGGTGACGGACCCGCACTGTCCTGAAAATGGGGTGGTATTGGAAGTGCTTGCCTGTGGTGTATGCCGATCTGATTATCATGGCTGGACGGGCAATCATCCGCTGGTAAAAAACGGCTCCATTTTGGGGCATGAATATTGCGGCATTGTGGTAGAGGCAGGACCAAAGGCAAAATATAAAACAGGTGATCGCCTGATCGCCCCGTTCATTCTGGGATGCGGCAGTTGTCCTGCCTGTCATACAGGCAAATCAAATACATGCAGCGATCAGATTGTGCCCGGCTTCAGCGCGCCTGGGGCCTATGCAAAATATGTGGCTGTGCCGTTTGACCATAACCTTGTTCATTTGCCGTCTGATATGTCACCTGCGCTTGCTGCTGGTCTGGGGTGCAGGGTGACCACAGCATGGCACGCCCTGACCGACCGGGCTGACCTTCGTGCCGGCGAATGGGTGGCCATTCATGGCACAGGCGGAATCGGGCTGTCTGCTCTGTTGCTTGCCAAAATGCTGGGGGCTCAGGTTGTTGTGGTGGATATTGTCAAAGACAAGCTTGACCATGCGCTGGCGCTGGGGGCAGATGCCGCGGTCAATGCCAGCGAAGTGAATGTGGTAGAGGCCATTATGGACATCACCGGTGGTGGCGCAAACCTGTCTGTTGAAGCACTTGGCAGCGCGAAAACGACAAATGCGTCTGTTGAATGTCTGGCGACATTAGGGCGTCATGTTCATGTCGGTATGCCAGGCGGTGATGGTATGCTTGATATTAATATGAGAGCAATCTACACAAAACAGCTGTCCTTTTACGGCACCCGGGGCATGCCGTCATGGAAATATCCGTCTCTTCTCAATATGATTCAAAAAGGGATGGTTGATCTCAGCCCGATGGTTGACAGGGAAATATCGCTGTCAATGGCAAGCAAAGAATTGGAAATGATGTCAGGGGCTACCCCACCGGGGACAGCCGTAATCACGGATTTTGAGCAGTAAATCTGCTCCTTATAAGTTGTTGAAGGGTCGAATAGATGACGATTACCTATCTGAAAAAAGCGGATAAAACACCGCAGACCGGCACTGACGAAACTCAGGCCATTGTGCGTGACATGCTGGCCCGGATTGAGGCTGAGGGCGAGGAGGCGGTCCGCGCCTATGCTGAAAAGCTGGATGGGTTCACAGGTGATGTGATCGTCTCAAAGGACCAAATCGCGGCTGCAGCGGACAAGGTATCTGACCAGCTGAAAGCCGATATTCAGTTTTCCTATGATCGGGTGACAAAGTTTGCTGAAGCCCAGAAACAATCCATCTCTGAATTCGAAACCGAATTATCACCTGGCCTCTGGGCGGGCCAGAAGCTGATTCCGATTGAAACCGCAGGCTGTTATGTGCCGGGTGGCCGTTATGCGCATGTTGCCTCGGCGATTATGTCTGTCGCCACTGCCAAGGTTGCCGGTGTTGAAAACATCATTGCCTGTTCCGCCCCGAACGGCAATGACGGCCCGCATCCCGCGATTTTATATGCGATGCATTTATCTGGTGCGGATACCATTTTGTCCTTAGGCGGGGTTCAGGCGATTGCCAGCATGGCGTTTGGCCTGTTTGGGTGCAAACCAGCTCGGATTCTGGTAGGGCCGGGGAACCGGTTTGTGGCTGAGGCCAAACGCATGCTCTATGGCCGTGTGGGTATTGATATGTTTGCCGGCCCGACAGAGATTGCGATTATCGCTGATGAAACAGCTGATCCGCAGGTCGTGGCTGAAGATCTGGTCAGCCAGGCTGAACATGGGCCTGACTCGCCGGCCTGGCTGTTCACCACCTCACGCAGTCTCGCTGACAAGGTCACAGACTTAATGCCTGGGCTGATTGACGCCTTGCCTGAGGTCGCCCGCAATGCGGCCACTGCGGCCTGGCGCGATTATGGCGAGATTATCTTATGTGACACAGATGAAGAGATGGCCGAAATTTCTGACGACTATGCAGCAGAACATCTTCAGGTCCATACCGCGTCTGACAGCTGGTTTACAGACCGGCTGAAAAATTACGGCTCGTTGTTTGTGGGTGAGGAAACCACCGTGGCGTACGGGGATAAATGTTCAGGCACGAACCATATCCTGCCGACCAAGGGCGCGGCCCATTACACAGGCGGGCTGTCGGTGCATAAATATATGAAGATTGTGACCACCCAGCGGATGACACGTGAAGCTAACCGTGAAGTGGCCCCGGCTTCAGCCCGTATTTCGCGTCTGGAAGGGATGGAAGCGCATGCCCGCTCATCTGATGTGCGCCTTCGCAAATATTTCCCGAATGAAAATTTCTGATCAGATAGCTGCAGGAGGCAACAAATGAAAGCGGTTGTCTATACAGGGGATCATGCCTCCGCCTTCAGGGATGTGGATGCCCCTGTTGCACAAGATGGCCAGACCATTGTTGATCTGTCTTTTTGCGGGATTTGCGGGTCTGATATGCATGCCTGGCATGGCAAGGATGAACGGCG
>CALKIF010000093.1:0-1579 GCA_937988715.1 uncultured Alphaproteobacteria bacterium
ATGACCGTGATCATCATGCTCATCATGGTCGTCATGTTCTTTATGGGCATGATCTTTTTGGCCATGATCATCATGATCGTCATGATCTTTATGGCCGTGATCATCATGTCCATCATGATTGTCATGCGCATGAGCTTCAAAGGCACCACCTTCGCGGAACGAAAGTGTCTTGATCCCCGGCGTGGCCATGAGTTCAATCTGGCGGGCGCTCGCACCAACTGTCTGCAAAGGTTTTTTCAAGAACGCTTCCAGATGTTCGCCTACCCAGAAAATGACATCTGCATTTTGCATCTCCCGCGCCTGTTGAGGGGTAAGCGCATAGGTATGTGGCGAGGCTGCACCATCAATTAACAAGCTGGTTTTCCCCTTATCCCCCATCACCAAGGACACCAGTGAATGAACAGGCTTGATTGAGGCCACTGCCTGAATATCGGCATATGCAGGAGCAGAAAGCCCCAGCAGAGAGCACAACAACACCGGCGCAATGAAGGCATGAGTGAATGGAAGACGGACTGAAGACAGCATCAATTTACCCTTTTTATTGTGTCATATCTGTTTTGTAATGTTATATTATAACATTATTGTGTTATGGTATAACAAATGCTACCGTCCGGCTCAAGTGGTTTTATGAGTCATTTCCTCAAAAAGATAGGCAGATAGCTCTATGTCTGAAGACAAAGCCAAATTGGTTGAGATGGAAAATGCCGGAGTCAGGCGCAATGGCAAATGGCTGGTACACGGCGTGTCCTTGACCATCAGCAAAAAAGAAATTGTGACTCTTATCGGCCCGAACGGGTCTGGCAAAACAACCACTGCTAAAGTGATTCTTGGCGTTACCGCACCATCAGAAGGTGAGGTAAAAAAAACGCCGCATCTGATCACATCTTATGTGCCGCAGAAAATTGATATTGACTGGACATTGCCGCTGAAAGTTGCCCATTTCATGCAGCTGACCGCAAAGCTGTCGGCAGAGGCGGTGCGCGCAGCATTAGCCACAACCGGCGTTGAACATTTGCTGATGTCTGATATGCGCAGCTTATCCGGCGGCGAATTCCAGCGTGTTCTGATCGCACGGGCGCTGTCACGCAAGCCAGATTTGCTGGTCCTGGACGAGCCTGTTCAGGGTGTGGATTTTACCGGCGAGACCGCGCTGTATGATTTAATTAACCGCTTAAGAGATGAGCTGGAATGCGGCATTCTTTTGATTTCACATGATCTGCATGTGGTGATGGCGGCAACAGACAAGGTGATTTGCCTGAACGGTCATGTCTGTTGTTCCGGCACGCCAGGGGCTGTGGCCGAAAGTGACGAATATAAAGCCTTGTTCGGCTCCACCGCTTCGGCTGCGCTTGCGGTATACAAACATAAACATGACCATACCCATCATGCTGATGGCAGCCTGTGTACACATTAATAGGCGGGTGGCATGTTGGATGATTTTTTTGTACGGGCGATGTTAACAGGATTAGGCGTGGCAGCTGTTGCCGGGCCTTTGGGCTGTTTTGTGGTCTGGAGGCGGCTGGCTTATTTTGGCGATACCTTGTCTCATGGGGCGTTGCTGGGTGTTGCCCTCGGCCTT
>CALKIF010000094.1:0-4882 GCA_937988715.1 uncultured Alphaproteobacteria bacterium
GGCGTTCAGGCAGGAAACATCTTGATCACATAGCCTGTTTTGCTACCGTTTAAGATGATTCGCCTTTAACAGGATTCAGTTTATAAGCGGGGGGCCCATGCCAACCTCATCAGATACCAGCCCTGTTACCGCACAGCCTGGCACAGGCCTTGGCCGGCCGGTCAGCCTGATGATCAACGGCACAGCCTGTCTGTTTGCTGATCTCAGGCCGGACACCCCTTTGCTGGAGGTTTTGCGCCGTCATCAGGGTCTGGTCGGCAGCAAAGAAGGCTGTGCAGAAGGAGATTGCGGAGCCTGTACTATCCTGCTGGGACGGTTGTGTGATGGCAAGCTGGTCTGGCAGCCTGTGAATGCCTGTATCTTCTTGTTGCCGATGGCAGATAAAGCGGTTATCCGCACTGTTGAAGGGGTGGCGCGTGAAGATGGCCAGCTGCATCCGGTACAGCAGGCCCTGATTGACCATCACGGCTCACAATGCGGCTTCTGCACGCCCGGATTTGTGGTGTCTTTATATGGCGGCTGGCTGAACAGATCTGGCTTTACCGCTGCTGAGCTGGATGATCTGCTGGCCGGCAATTTATGCCGGTGTACCGGATATGGGCCGATTGTGCGCGCCGGAGAAACACTGGCGGGACGTGATATGGCGGCTTGGGAAGCCGAACGGCTGGAGGCAGAAACAGCTTTTCTGAAGGCGTGTGAAGAACTGCCTGACCTGGCTTATGAGGCAGAAGGTGTGCGCTATCTGGCGCCGCGCACGAAAGACGCCTTATCACAAGCCTATCTTGACCAGCCGGACGCACAGATTATCGCCGGGGCAACAGATATCGGGCTGTGGATCACAAAACAGAACAGAAAGCTGGGCGCGTTTATATCTGTTCAGGATGTCGATGGTCTGGCAGATATTACGCAAACAAAAGACGGCTATTTAATTGGTGCGGCTGCCACCCATGCACAGGCTGCTGACTATCTGGGCAAGATGTTTCCTGATCTGGCTGAATTATGGCGGCGGTTCGGGTCTGTTCAGGTCAGGTCAAGCGGCACAGTTGGCGGCAATATTGCCAATGGCTCACCCATAGGTGATCTGGCCCCGGCCCTGATCGCGCTTGATGCTGACGTGCTGTTGCGGCGGGGCCAGAAGACAAGACAGCTGAAGCTGGAGGAATTTTTCATCTCCTATGGCCAGCAGGACAGACAGCAATCTGAATGGGTGGAAGGCCTGTTTATCCCGAAGTTACAGCCGGGCTGGCGGTTCAGCTGTTATAAGCTTTCACGCCGGTTTGATCAGGATATCTCTGCTGTGATGGGCGCCTTTGCCCTGAAGACAGACGGGACGGTCATAGAGCAAGCGCGGGTTGCCTTTGGCGGTATGGCCGGGATCCCGCAACGGGCAACAGCCCTTGAAACCGCCCTGAGCGGCCAGCCCTTGCGGCCGCCTGAACAGATAAATGAGCACTGGATTGATGACGCGCTGGCGGCTGATTTCACGCCGCTGACTGATGTCAGGGCCTCACAAAGCTACCGGTTATTGGCAGCCCGCAATCTGGTTCAGAAATGCCGTCTGGAAGCGGCAACAGATACCTCTGTCCGGCTGGCCGGAACAGGGCTGACAGAGGCCGGGCTGATCCCGCCGGCCTTACAACAGGGCCAGTGATGAGCAGATCTGAAAACAACACCCAAATCCGCACCCCGCTGGCCCATGAAAGCGCGGCGTTGCATGTCACCGGGCGGGCCGCTTATGTTGATGATATGGCGCTGCCGGCAAACAGTGTGCATATCGCGCTGGGGCTGAGCGATATTGCCCATGGCCGGGTGAACAGCATAGATACAGAACAGGCGCTGTCTGCGCCCGGTGTTCATGCTGTTCTGAGCGCGGCGGATATTCCGGGTAAAAATGACTGCAGCCCGGTGATGGGGGATGATCCTGTCTTTGCTGAAGATGAGGTGATGTATCATGGCCAGACCCTGTTTGCCGTGGTGGCCGACAGCCGGGCCCAGGCCCGAGATGCCGCTGAGCTGGTGAGTGTGGATATCACCCCGCTGCCAGCTGTGCTGACCATTGATGAGGCGATTGAGGCAGACAGTTTTCTTGAACAGCCGCTCTGCCTGAGCACAGGTGATCCGCTTGCTGCTTATAAGGCGGCCCCCTATCAGATAGACGGAGAGCTGATTGTCGGCGGGCAGGAGCATTTCTATCTGGAAGGTCAGGCAGCGATTGCGCAGGTTGATGAGACCGGCGGTCTGCAGCTATATGTGTCCAGCCAGCACCCGAGCGAGATTCAGCATAAGGTCGCGGGCATGTTAGGGCTGTCTTATCATGATGTGCAGGTTGAGGTCAGGCGGATGGGCGGCGGTTTCGGCGGCAAGGAAAGCCAGAGCAACCTGACCGCCTGTATCGCCGCGCTGGCGGCCCGCAAAACAGGCCGCCCGGCCCGGCTGGTCTATGACCGGGATGATGATATGCGGGTCACCGGCAAACGTCATGATGTGAAGCTGGTCTATAAGGTCGGGTTTGATGAGCAGGGCCGGATAAGCGCGCTGATTATGGATCAGTATCTGCGCTGCGGGATGTCTTATGATCTGTCCAAGGCAATTGCGATACGGGCGATGACACATGCTGAAAATGCCTATCATATTCCGCATGCCCAGATCACCGCCAGATTGTGCCGGACACATACGCCGTCCAATACAGCATTCCGCGGCTTTGGCGGCCCGCAGGGGATGATCGGTATTGAACGCATAATGGATCAGATCGCAGCCCATCTGGGGCGGGATCCGGTGGCGGTCCGCGCCGCCAATTATTACCCTGATTATCAGGCCGGCAAGCCCCTGGCCACGCCTTATGGCCAGCCGGTTAAGGACGGCATCCTCGGCACATTGACAGATCAGCTGCTGAACAGGTCTGATTACCACCAGCGGCGGGCCGAAATTGACCGCTATAACCAGACCAACCCTGTGCTGCGGCGCGGGCTGGGCTTTACCCCTGTTAAATTTGGCATTTCATTTAACAGAACCATGCTGAATCAGGCCGGCGCGCTGGTTCATGTCTATTCTGACGGATCTGTTCAGCTGAATCATGGCGGCACAGAAATGGGCCAGGGGCTGCATACCAAAATCACCCAGATTGTCGCTGATGTGTTTGGCCTTGAGGTCAGCAAGGTGCGGATTACAGCCACCACCACCGCCAAGGTTCCCAACACCTCAGCCACGGCGGCTTCTTCCGGGACTGACCTGAACGGCATGGCAGCCTTGCGGGCAGCAGAGGCGATAAAGGCGCGTATGGCAACGCATCTGGCTGAGCTGTATCAATGTGCAGCTGATGAGATCAGCTTTGCGAGCGACCAGGTCAGCCTGCCTTCTGGTCAGTCGCTGTCTTTTGCTGAGGCGACCGGCTTGTGTTATGAGGGGCGGGTATCCCTGTCAGCCACCGGGTTTTATGCCACCCCTGATATTCACTGGGATGATGCCAGCCTGACCGGCCAGCCTTATTATTATTTTGCTTATGGTGTGGCCTTGTCTGAGGTTGCGGTCGACACGCTGACAGGCGAAAGCCGGATTGTGCGGACGGATATTCTGCATGATGCAGGTCATTCACTTAACCCGGCCCTGGATAAAGGTCAGATTGAAGGCGGTTTTGTTCAGGGGGCGGGCTGGCTGACCACTGAAGAGCTGGTCTATGCCGCAGATGGGGCGTTGCTGACCCATGCGCCCTCCACCTATAAGATACCGGCCTGTTCGGACCGGCCTTATGTGATGAATATCAGCCTTTATGACGGTGAGGGAAACCGGTCTGAGACCATCCACAGATCAAAAGCCGTGGGTGAGCCGCCCTTTATGCTGGGCATATCTGTCTTCCTTGCGTTTGGTGATGCCTTGAAAGGGCTGAGCCCGACCAACAACTATCCAGAGCTGAACGCCCCGGCCACGGCTGAGCGGCTGTTGATGGCAGCACAGGCACAGATATGGCCATCTTAATCAGCCCGTTTCCGCCAAACTGGGCTGAGGCGGTTTTATCTGCCCCAGCCGGAACGCCTGTCTGTCTGGTGGTGATCGCAGATGTAAAGGGCTCTGCCCCGCGTGAGACAGGCGCCATGATGCTGGTCCATGCCGGCCATATTCAGGGCAGTATCGGCGGCGGTGAGCTGGAATATCAGGCGATTGACGTGGCCCGGTCGCATCAACCGGAAACAGGTTTTGAGCGCCAGATCCGATCCTATCCGCTGGGCCCGTCACTGGGGCAATGTTGTGGCGGCCATGTGAAGGTGATGTTTGAATGGTACCAGACAGATGATAAATCTGTGCAGGCCGCGCTGGCCGGCCAGATCACCGGTTACAGCCTGCATGACACCACAAGCCAGGATGTGCCCGGTTTTGTTGCGCACCGGCCGACACCAACACCGGAGACAGCCTGTGTCCTGCCTGTAGGTGATAAGATGTGTGATGTGTTCATTTACGGGGCCGGTCATGTCGGCCGGGCCGTTGTTGAGCTTGCCCGCCACCTGGCCTGTCAGATTTTCTGGGTGGATACAGATGAGGACCGCTTCCCGGAAGTGATCCCGCAAGGGGTGACAAAACTGCCTGCCCGTCACCCGCAAACCCTTGCCGCACGGGCACCAGACAAGGCCATACATCTGGTCATGACCTATTCACATCAGCTTGATTATGACATCATTTCTGTTTTGCTGAATGCCGGCGGCTTTGCCAGATGCGGGCTGATTGGATCAAAAACCAAGGCGGCACGGTTCCGCAGCCGCCTGCAGGATAACGGGCTGACGACAGAACAGACGGACAGGCTTGTCTGCCCGATCGGGATTGAGCAGGTCACCGGTAAAGCCCCGCTTCAGGTGGCGCTGTCCATCACCGCGCAATTATCCAACTGGCTGGA
>CALKIF010000095.1:0-2073 GCA_937988715.1 uncultured Alphaproteobacteria bacterium
ATGAAAACCAAGCCGGTTGGTACTTTGGTTCTGGATGCGCTTCTGCCTGGTCGCCGGTTATATCTGATCTCAACCGGAACAGGTGTTGCTCCTTTTGCCTCATTGCTGCGTGACCCAGATGTTTATGACCAGTTTGATGAGGTCATCTTAACACATACCTGCCGCGAGGTGGCTGAACTGGGCTTCAGTGCAGACCTGATCAACCGCACACAAACAGATCCTCTGGTTGGGGAAGAGGCGGTCAAAAAGCTGACCTATTATCCAACAACCACCAGAGAGGCGTCAAACCGGATGGGTCGGGTAACCAACCTGATAGAAAGCGGGGCGTTGTTTGAGGATTTAGGCTGTACCGCCTTTAATGTGGAAACAGACAGGGTGATGATCTGTGGTTCCATGAATATGAATATGGATATGAAGAGCCTATGTCTGGCGGCGGGCTTGTCAGAAGGGGCAAATTCAGAGCCCGGTCATTTTGTTGTTGAAAAAGCCTTTGTGGGCTGAGCGGTGACATCAGCCATAATCGCGGGAAGGCCGGTCAGGTCAGGCAGCAGATATTCAACTGATTTCAGAGCTTCAGGGCAATCTGGATAGATGTTTGAGATGCCGATGAATAAACCGGCTCCCGCGGCTTGCGCGGCGCCCAGATCAGCATAGGTATCACCGACCATCACGGCCTGCTCTGGGGCAATGCCAAGGGCTTGGCAAATTCCTAAAAAACCGTTCGGTTCTGGTTTGCTGCCAAACCCGCTGTCATAACCAACGATCATCTCAAAATAGGGTGCGATGCCAACCGCCTCACAGCTTTGACGTGCAGAACCCTCACTGTCATTTGTCAGCACGGCCAGCTTATATCCCGCCTCATGCAGAGCTTTGAGAGGGCTGACAACATCCCCATTTGGCACTGAGCCAACCGCATCAAGTGTGGCATCACGGGTTTCTAAAAAAATCGATCTTAATTTTTTTCTGACCTCAACATCCTGAAACAATAATGGTTCCAGGGTGGGGTCAAACCGCACAAATTCCCGAAACTGGTCAGCAGAGCTTCCAGCGGCGAACAGGCCATTTGCGTCTATTTGTCTGGTTGTCTCATCAATGCCGATGATAGTTTGGAAAGCTGCTGGCGGATGCCGGCCGTCTGTCAGTTCAGCAACAAAATGTGTCATCGCAATTGCGCTGTTCAGCCAGGTGGCCTCCAGATCAAGCAAAACACCATCTTTGTCAAAAATTATCGCCTTAATCACATGCTTGTCCTGTTCTTCATTAGCGCTGAACCGTCACAAAAGATGTGATTGTGGCCAGGCGTTGTCCCGGAGGGGCCTTGTATGTTGTAGAGAAATGGTCCATTTCTGTGGAAAAGGCAAGTCACAGGCAGAAGTTCTGCCTGCCGCACTTCACAATTTGGCGCTTTTGTCTGAGAACAGGATACCTCATGAAAATTGCTTTACTTGATGATTGGCAGAATAACGCTTCCAGCTTTGCCGATTTTGCGCGGCTCAGCACAGACCATCAGCTGGATATCTATACAGACACAATTTCTGGGCCAGACTTGATTGAACGTCTGCACCCTTATGATATCATTCTGGCGATGCGTGAGCGGACCGGCCTGCGCGCAGATGTGTTGAGCCAGCTTCCCAATCTGAAGGCGATCATCACCTGTGGTATGCGTAATGCTGCAATCGATCTAGACTATTGCAAAGCAAATCATATCACTGTGTGTGGTACTGAATCCCCCGGCCATGCCACAGCAGAACTGGCGATGATGCTGGTGGGTATGCTGGCCCGCCAGCTTTACCCCTCTGTTCAGTCTATGGCTACAGGAGGGTGGCAGGTAAGCACTGGCCGGGATTTGCGCGGCGCGCGATTAGGCATTCTGGGGCTAGGGCGTCTGGGCAGTCAGGTCGCCGGACTGGGCAAGGCGTTTGGTATGGAAGTTCAGGCCTGGTCTCAGAATCTGACAGCTGAGACCTGTGCAGAACAAGGTGTCATCTATGCACCGAAAGACGAATTTTTTGCCACATCTGATTTTATCTCTATTCACCTGAAATTATCTGACAGGGTGACAGGGTTGGTCGG
>CALKIF010000096.1:0-9045 GCA_937988715.1 uncultured Alphaproteobacteria bacterium
AGGACGGGTGATAAGACCGCTCTCCTGAACGGTGCGGGATGTAGGCGGTATCGCCGCGCCGCCAGAACGCCGTGCCCGCCAGCATGACAAAGATTTCTTCTGCCGGATGGGTGCGCAGACCATAATCCGCAAACGGCAGCATGCCATACAGCCCCAGCCTGATCTGGTCTGACGGCACCAACCCTTGCGGGCCAAGCAGTTCAACATGAACCTTGCGGGTGCTGTGGGCAATATAGGCCGGATCGCTTGATGTTGTCGGCGGGGCCCAGGAAAACGGCATCCGGGCAATCAGGGCGCAGACAGGATGAGCATCGGGGCGGCTCATCTCTTCAAGAACAGAGGCAGGCAGACCAGAGCTTGTGTCTGACAGGTCTGACAGAGAGGCTGAACCAGCGGATGTCCGCAACATCTCTGCTGCAAAGCGTTCTATTTCATGCGGCCCGTCAAAGACGTCAGCCAGCGCAACAAACAGCTCAGACAAAGACATCATGGCCAACCCTTTTTGGTGTTCATGCACCCCCAATCCCAAGATCACATAAAACGATTACACAGCACACAGGCAAGAACAAGCCCAATCGCCGCAACGGGCCGGCAAAGACAGAACTGGCGGGTTGCCATTCTGATTTTATTGCCGCTACAGTGGTCGCGTTACCGGTCCGGCGCCTGGCAAGCAGGGCGTTTGGGCAAGAAACACAGATAGAGTCAGGAGAAGATGAGATATGTTAGTTGACGTGAGAAGCTATCGCTGCAGGCCCGGCACAATCAACGCCCACCTTGCCCTTTATGAGGAGTATGGGCTGGCGCCGCAATATCGCTGTCTGGGCACGCCGCTTGCGTTTTTGCGCGGCGAGAGCGGCGATCCAAACGAATATGTCCATATATGGGTCTATGAAAATGCCGGTGACCGTGAAGCCAAACGGGCAAAGCTGTGGTCTGATCCGGACTGGCTGGCCTATGTCCAGAAAAGTGCTGAGCTTGGCGCGCTTGAACGCCAGAAAAACAAGCTTATGGTCCCGACCAGCTTTTGCCCTGATCTGACAACAGGTTAGATGATTAACCTGTTTGCCTGCCTCATTACGCCATGCCCACCTGGGTCTGATGTGGCAGGCAGTCATCTGGCCTGGTCTCCAGCATCTCCATAAGCTCATCACGCAGGGGCCGCATTTGCGGGTTGTCAAACTGATTGACCAGCTCATCAGGATCTGCAGCCAGGTCATACAACTCTCCGGCCCCGCTGATCTGATCAACAGTCATTTTGGCTGTTTTTGTGCGCACTGTCCGTAAAGACAGCGCAACACCTGCACGCGTGGGCAGCAATTCCCATTCATTCAGGGCGAATTCACGGCCCGCATCCGGATATTTCAACAGCGGCATCAGACTGCGCCCATGCTGGCGCAGAAGGGGCTGTGTGCCCACCAGATCAGCAAAGGTCGCGCTGAGATCCAATGTGGAGACAGGATTATCATTCACTTCTCCGGCGGCAATCCCCGGGCCTTTGATAATCAGCGGCACACGAAGCAACCCTTCATAATGCATCGGCCCTTTGAGGATCAGCCCATGATCACCAAGCCAGTCGCCATGGTCAGAGGCATAGATGATATATGTGTTTTCAGCCAAACCAAGCTCTTCAAGGCTGGCCATAATCCGCCCAAGCTGATGGTCAACAAGGGCAATCTGGCCATAAGTATTGGCAATAATTTCGCGGAGCTGGTCATCAGACTGTTCAGATATCCGGCTGTAGGCCTTGCGCGTTTCGGCATTTTCCTTTGTGCCGGTCGGCTCTGCTGTCAGCACTTGTTCATGCCACCAGGGCCGGCCGTCAAAGCTTCTCTGCCTGTGTTCAGGAAGGTCAACCTCAGCCGGATTGTGCAGATAAGACCAGGGTTCAGGCGCATCAAAAGGGTGATGCGGATCAGGAAAGCTGACCCAGGCACAAAACGGCTTGTCCTGACCGGCCTGTTCTTTCAGCCAGTTGATTGTTCTGTCTGCTGTCCAGGTTGAATTATGCCAGGCCACCGGCAGGCGCGAATGCCAGGTTTGCGCAGCGTCCTTGGTCTCACCGGCGTTTTCTGTGTAGAGGCGGTTTTTTTCATCCCCCTTGCCGTCAGCATAAAACCAGCGTTCATAATGCTGGCCTGCAGGGGGTTTTTCAGGCAGGAACCAGTTATGACCCACCAGCATCATTTCAACATGCTGGAACCCCATATAAGGGCCGAACCAGCTGTCCGGATAATCTGCTGAAGAGCGCAGACATTCTGGTGAGCCGGTCGGCGCAAAGGTATGGTAGGTGGAAAAATGGGCCTTGCCAAAAAATCCTGTATTATAGCCAACAGCACTTAATGTGCCGGCAAAGCCTTTTTCACCAATTTCAGGACTAAGATCAATGCCATTGTCATGCACCCCATGTGTGCGGGGCAATTGGCCGGTCAGAATAGAAGCGCGGGCAGGCTGGCAGACCACACAAGGGGTAATGGCTGAAGAAAACCGCGTGCCTTCACGGCAAAGATCATCAAGATGCGGTGTTTTGATGTTTCTGCCTTCAATGCCGATGCAATCTGCACGTTGTTGGTCAGCTGTTATAAACAGAATATTAGGACGCGCCATGCTTAAGTCTCCTGAAGGCACTGAAAGATATGACAATAAAACAGCCCGCCATCAACATGATCGCCACCGGGCTGGAAAACAAAAACCAAGGATCTGCCCCTGTTGAGGCAAAGGCCTGGCGGGCCGTGCTTTCCAGCGGCCGTGCCAGGATAAAGGCAATCACAAAAGGCAAAATCGGGAAGCCAAGAAGCCGTAATATAAACCCAAAGACACCAAAGCTGACCAGCCAGAAAAGAGACAACATAGAGGCATGTTCAGCATAAATCGCTGTCAGCGTGACCAGCAACACTGTGGGCATAAGGATTTGTTTGGGAATTTTTGCCATGTTCGACATCGCCTGCATGATATGGATTCCCAGCACCCAGTTCAGCAGGTTGGCAAGGGCCATCAGCGTGAATAGGCCGAACACCATGATCATCTCTGGGTTTGTGCCTTCTGACGGGACTTTGAACACGCCGGGCCCCGGGTTAATCCCGTCAATTGATTCCATCGCCAGAATCAAAAACACAGCCGCAGCATTGCCGGGAATGCCAAGAGACAGAACGGGGATCAGATTGGCACCAGACACGGCTGAATTCGCAGCTTCTGTCGCGGCAACCCCTTGCGGTGCACCTTGTCCAAAGGCAGTCTCGTCCGGTGTTTTGCGTGCCTGATGCCGTCTTTTGCCAGCTGTATAGCCAAGGGTGGCGGCCATAGTTGAGCCAATCCCGGGAAGCGCGCCAATGGCGGTTCCGATCATAGCAGAAGTGGCGATATAAGGCATCATGGCCTGTCTTTTTGCCCAGGACAGCCAGACCGATTTTTTCAATATGACCTGTTCAATCTGGCCGGTTTCATGCTGCTCTTCTCTGGCTTTGTGAATGGTCATCAGAACTTCACCGATCACCAGAACGCCCAGCACAACAATGGCTACCGGAAATCCGCCATTTAATTCATTAATGCCAAGAGACAGACGGGGGTAAAACCCTTCACCTGTACCGATAAAGGCCACAAACAGGCCCAACGCAACGGCAATCAGGCTTTTGCTGACAGACCGCCCCATGACAGCAGCAATGAAGGTAAGAGAGAGCAGGATTAGGGCTGTTTTTTCCGGAAGGTCAAGATAGGCCTCGACATAAATGGCCAGAAAAGGAGCACAAACAAACAGAACAATGTCTGAAAAACTATCCCCGGAAACAGACGCAAAATGCGCGGTTTTCAGAGCTTCTCTGCCTTCACCTTTCACAGTCATGGGATAGCCGTCAAAGGTGGTCAGCAAGGCATCTGGTGTTCCCGGCGTATTAAACAGAATGGCCGGAACAGCCCCGCCCAGGGTCGCACCTTTCATCACCCCCAACAAAAACCCCATGACAGGCAGCAGAGCCGCAGCTTCATAGCCAAATAAAGAGATCAGGATTGGCAGGGCAATGGCCATGGCCATAGGCCCGGCAAGACCAGGTGTCGCCCCGACCAGCACGCCAAATACAAAGCCGGCACTGACCATCATAATATTCAACGGAATGCCGAACAGTGACGGCCCTGAAAAGGCAAACTGAATACCGAGCATGATGTGGTCAAGCAAGCCCATCACACATCACCATTTGGCGGCAGTAATATATCTTCAAACGGAACATCAAACAGAAGGGCTATGAAAAGAGCGAGGGCAAAGCAGATACCCAGCCTGGCCCAAGAATAGCGCCTGTCAATATAGACAGACAGGCTGAAAATCATGATCCCGCCTGCAGCAACAAAGCTGATATAATTTACCGGAAATGTGGTCCGCAACGGCCGGTATGATGAGGAAACAAGGTTCAGGGAATGCAGGCTGTCTATCAGGGCAGGGCCGAAATAGCGCATGACATAAAGCGCCACTGAAAAACAGGCAATATAGACAGATACGGATATCAGGGCGTTACGGCTCATCCCCGGCTGCGGTGCTGGCTTTATGATCAGAACGACAGCACACACCAATCCCAGCAGGCTGGCCAGGGTCGGGGCAAGTGCATCACCAATAATCAGACGCCTGCGGACAGTTTCAACCAAACCGGTTTCGCTGTCTGCCGGTATCCACAGGAATACACACAGCAGACACATCACACAGAGAAATATACCGATAAGTCTGTCAAGATGATGTGTGGTCATAGCCTTAGATTAAGCCCGATTGAGGGTGTTAACTCAATCGGGCTTTGCAAATCAAACAGCTTTTTTCAGGTTACTGAACAGCCATCATCAGAGATTCAGCTGAGGCCGCTTCAATGACCAGCAGCTGGTCAAGATCAGGGCCATTGATCACAGCATGACCACCAAACGCCTTTTTGATGATCCCACCTGCTTTTGTGCTTTCATCTTTCACAATCTCTGCGATCGCCTCAGAGATAGCCTTGCGGGCGTCATCATCCATGCCCGCCGGCCCGACGAACAGGAAATAGCCATCAGCGTTAAATTTCACACCAATATCGGCCATTACCGGCGCATCAGGAGTTTGTTTCAGAGGTACAGACATCGCAGAAGCCAGATTGACCAGGTCACCAGACGCAACGCCCTTTCTTTGAATCCCGGCCATAAAGCCCAAATCCATATCACCGGCATTGACGCCATTCATGACAGCCTTGCCGCCTTTCACTTCGATAATGTTGAAGTCAACGTCATTGGCCTCGCCAATCAGAAAAGCCAAGTCGGCAAGTTTTGGGGACATGGTGCCAAAACGTAAGGTTTCACCTGACTTTCCGGCTGCCACAACATCAGCAAAGGTTTTCCAGCCTTTGTCTGATTTCGCGACCACACCCATCTGAAACGCCGCGACTGTGGTAATGGGCGTCATATCTGCCTGGCTGAAGCCTGCTTTCGGGTTCGCGACCATGTTATAGCCATAGGTTTCGGTGACCACCATGCCGATTGTGGTGCCGTCATTCGGCTCGTCTTTCAGGGCTGCTGCCAGCTTTGCGCCGCCACCGCCAGTGATTTGTTGTGGGATAATTTCCCAGCCTTTCCGTTTCTGAAGCTCATCCGCAATTTGGCGGGAAATTGTGTCAGCTCCGCCGCCTGCAGCAAAGGCAATGGCAAGTTTGATGGGGCCTGACGGCTGCCATTCAGCCAGGGCGGCAGAAGAGGTACCCATTAGGCTGACCATTGCCGCCAGCGCAATTACTAATCTTTTCATAATATCCTCCCAGATAAGAACCTCTCGAATTCAACCTTTGCTCTGTTGATAAGTCAACTAAAATAGTTGACCAATCAACTTTTTCATTCGTACCATCATTATGCTCCATTTAAGGATCGTTAAAGCCGATGACAGACAGCCAGATATATGACCTCAAAAAACATCTCACTTATCAGATCGCTCGGCTTCAGGCGAAGTTGAGCGCCCAAGCGAGTGAGCTGTTAAAAGAACATTTAAATCTGTCTCTGAGCGAATGGAGAGCCTTGGCGGTTATCTATAATCCTGAAGTTGAAACGCAAAAAGATGTTCTGCTGGCAATGGGGTTAGATAAAGGGCAAATAAGCCGCACCATAAAGCGTCTGGAAAAAAAAGAACTGGTCCAAACAGATAAATCAACAGCTGATAATCGGTTGCGCAAAATAAGCCTGACCCAGGCCGGTATCGATCATGTTGATAAAATGTTTCCGATTATGATGAAGCGTCAGGCCCATCTTCAGGCAGGCTTTGCGGAAGAAGAATTAGAACAGCTTTTTGACTATTTGCACCGGTTAGAAGACAAATCCGGCGCTCTGAACATTGAAGGTTAAGTGGCGTTAAGATGAGCAAGAATTTAATTGTTATCCTGTCTGATGAACACCAGGCCCGTGCGCTAGGCTGTGCCGGACATGCGTTTGTTCAGACCCCGCATCTGGACAAGCTGGCCGCCTCTGGCATGCGGTTTACAAATGCTTATACCCCGTCCCCTATCTGTGTGCCGGCGCGGGCGGCCTTTGCCAGCGGTCGGTATGTGCATCAGACAGGTCACTGGGATAATGCGATGCCCTATACAGGCACGCCAAAGGGCTGGGGACATCAGCTGCAGGGTGCGGGTATTTCGGTTGAATCAATCGGCAAACTGCATTACCGCGATGAGGCTGATGAGGCTGGATTTGATGTTGAACATATCCCTATGATGGTGAAAGACGGTGTCGGTATGGTCTGGGCCTCTATCCGGCAGGAAGACAGGCGTCTGATCAGCAACAGCCGCATGCTGGGTGATTTTATCGGCCAGGGCAAGTCCAGCTACACAGATTATGATAGCGCAGTGACAGAACGCACATTGCAGTGGCTGGATCAGGCCAAAGACAGGGCCGGGCATTGGTGTTTATATGTTGGTCTGGTTGCCCCTCATTTCCCGCTGGTATGTCCGGACCCGTTTTACAGCCTGTATGAGAACACCGCGTTCCCTGAGGCAAAACTGCATCCCGCAACAGGTGTGGCGCGCCACCCCTGGATTGAAAAACAAAATGCCCTGATGGATACAGAAGCCAGTTTCACAGATGAGGATGAGCGCCGCCGCGCCTTCATCGCTTATTATGGGTTGGTGAGCTGGCTGGATAATAACATCGGCAAGATTGTGGCAAAGCTGGATGAAACCGGCTTGCGGGGACGCACAGATATTATCTATTCCAGCGACCATGGTGATAATGTCGGGGCGCGCGGTTTGTGGGGAAAGTCAAATTTATATGAAGAATCTGTGGCCATACCGTTGATTATGTCAGGACCGGATATCCCGGCAGGTGTGTGTGATACACCGGTGAGCCTGTTGGATGTGTCGGCAACCATACCAGAAACATTCGGCTTGTCAGCGCTTAACGAGGCAGAAGGAAAGTCGCTTCGCAAAATCTGTGAAGAGCCGGAAAATAAAGACAGGGTGGTGTTCAGTGAATATCACGCGGTTGGGGCTGTTTCCGGCGGGTTTATGCTGAGAAAAGGGCGGTTTAAACTGATTCACTATGTTGGCTTTGCCCCAGAGCTGTTTGATTTGAACACAGATCCAGAAGAGATGACAAATCTGGCAGAACATCAGGACTTCAGCTCTGTAAGAGACGAGCTTTATGCAGAGCTGAAGGCTATTTGTGATCCTGAGGCGGTTGACGGGAGAGCGCATGATGATCAGCAGGCCTTGGTTGATGGTTATGGCGGATTTGAAATTGCGAAAACGCTTGGGGCAAGAGCAGCCACACCGCCGCCGGAGCTGAGCTCATGAAAATCACATGTCTGGGCACAGGTACACCGGAATCGCATAAACGGCGGGCCTCTTCAGGATATCTGGTGGAAATTGGAGATGACCGCATATTGCTGGATTGTGGCGGCGGAGTGGTCTCCCGGCTGATTGAGGCAGGGTTTCAGCCCGGTGATATCACCCATCTGTTTTTCACCCATCTGCATTCAGATCATATGATGGATTACGCCCGGTTAATCCATGCCGCCTGGGATGAGAAAAGCCCGCCCATAAAGGTCTTCGGGCCGCCGCCGATAAAGGAGATTACTGAAAAATTCTTTGGCCCGTCAGGCGTTTTTGCAGCAGACCTGAGGGCCAGAACTGAATTTCCGGGCTCACAAGATGTGTGGACCGCAAGAGGCGGCACATTGCCCCGGCCCTGGCCGGAGACAGATCTCACCGAAATTTCAGCAGGGTTCAGCTATGAGGCTGAGGGCTGGTCTTTGACATCTTGTACCGCACCGCATGCACAGCCTTTCTTAGAGTGTATGGCGTTCCGCTTGCAAACAAAGAGCAAGACCTTTGTGTATTCAGGAGATGCCGGACTGTCAGCTGAGATGGAAGAGATATGCAAAGATGCTGATTTGCTGCTTCATTGGTGTTATCGGCTGGCCCATGAAACCCAATACCCAACCGTGACCAAATATTCACCTGATGCCGGGCAGATTGCCGAAATGGCCGAACGGGCAGGGGTGAAACAATTGCTGCTAACTCATATCCGTAAACATATGGACACAGATAACCATCATGACGAGATGATCGCGGCGGCCAGAACCAAATTCACAGGCCCTTGTGCCATCGCTGAAGATTTACTAGTCATCGATCTGTAAATCGAAGAGAGGCCTCGGTCGAAGTCCGTGGACAGGGCGGTCTTATTTAATCACTGAGCTGACTATTTTGGGCAGGTTCGAAAATAAGTTTCCGACTTTGTGGTTCTCATCCACAGAAAATATCGAAAGAACCTTATTCTTCTGGCTGAGAATGGTGGAAATATCCACATTGCACACCACAAATGGCAAATGGGATCTGGCCGCCGAAATTCAGACCTCAACATTAGAAGAATTTGATAAAGCTGTCTCTGAATTGAGAAAAATTGACGGGATTGAAGCAACAGAGACAAATCTGTTGCTGAGCAAACGCAAATAGCTACGGGCCGCCTCTTTGTTTTTGAAAAGAAAAATGCAGATCTCTGGTAAAGGGGGGAGAGATAGAGGGCCTGTGCCCGCAATATGCGGATGTCTGATGGGTTGGCAAAGAC
>CALKIF010000097.1:0-22906 GCA_937988715.1 uncultured Alphaproteobacteria bacterium
GTGAAGGTGGCCGTACCGTCGGTGCCGGCGTCGTCGCCTCTATCGTCGAATAAAGATAACAACTTATTGAGGAGAGGCCATGTGCCTCTCCTTTTGCTGATTGAAAAAGGAATAGAGTCATGGAAAACCAGAATATTCGTATTCGGTTAAAGGCATTCGATCACCGCATTCTCGACCAGTCTACAAACGAGATTGTGAATACCGCTAAGCGTACCGGGGCAAATGTCCGTGGCCCGATTCCTCTGCCTACAAATATCAGCAGATTCACTGTATTGCGCTCTCCGCACATTGATAAGAAGAGCCGCGAGCAGTTTGAAATGCGGACACATAAGCGGTTGCTGGACATTATCGATCCGACACCGCAGACCGTTGATGCGCTTATGAAGCTTGATTTGGCTGCTGGCGTTGATGTGGAAATTAAACTGTAGACACGAATTGTATTAAGTGAAGGAACAGCGTTATGCGTAGCGGTGTGATTGCAAGAAAAATCGGGATGACGCGTGTATTTAATGACGCAGGCGAACATATTCCGGTAACCGTCCTGAAACTGGATGATGTTCAGGTGGTCTCTCAGAAGACGGCCGAACGTGATGGCTATACAGCGCTTCAGCTGGGGGCCGGCACAGCCAAGGTCAAGAATGTATCCAAGGCTCTTCGCGGCCATTATGGCAAAGCCTCTGTGCTGCCAAAGCGCAAGCTGGCTGAGTTTCGCGTCAGTGATGATGCAATGGTTGATGTTGGGGCCACATTCGGGGTTTCACATTTCGTTGCCGGACAAAAGGTTGACGCTGTCGGCATTTCCCAGGGTAAGGGTTTTGCAGGTGCGATGAAGCGGCATAATTTTGGCGGTCTGCGGGCGTCACACGGTGTGTCTATCTCTCACCGCTCACATGGCTCAACAGGTCAGTGTCAGGACCCGGGTAAGGTGTTCAAGGGCAAGAAGATGGCCGGTCACATGGGGGCTGTGCGGGTCACCACACAAAACCTTGAGGTTGTTTCAACAGATGATGAACATGGCCTGATTCTTATTCATGGCGCGGTTCCCGGGGCAAAGAATGGCTGGGTCCTGTTGTCAGATGCGGTCAAGAAGGCCCGTCCAGAGGACGCACCATTCCCGGCTGGTCTGGTGACAGACAGTGCTGATGCGGCGGCCGTTCCTGCTGCTGATGAGCCAGCTGTTGAGGCACAGGCAGATGATGCACAAGTCGCAGACGCACCAGAAGCGGCTGCAACGCAAGATGAGAAGGGCACGACAGATGAAGGTTGATGTAAAGACCATCGATAATCGCAAGAAGGGCGATATTGAACTGGCGGATTCCGTTTTCGGTATTGAGCCGCGTGCAGATATTGTGGCCCGCGTTGTGAAGTGGCAGCTGGCCAAGCGCCGCGCCGGCACACATAAAGTCAAAGGCCGCAGTGAAGTGGCAAAGACAGGGGCAAAAATGTTCCGTCAAAAAGGGACTGGCCGGGCCCGTGCGGGTAACGGCTCGGTGTCTCAGTTCCGTGGTGGTGGTGTCGTCCATGGTCCTGTCGTGCGGGGGTATGAACACAGCCTGCCGAAGAAAATTCGCCAGCTGGGCATGCGCTCTGTTCTGTCTGCAAAAATGGCTGCGGGTCAGCTGATTATCATTGATGATATGAAAGCAGACGCCAAGACATCTGCGCTGAAGGGCAAGCTGGAAAAGCTGGGCGCAACCAACGCGCTTATCCTGGGCGGGGAGAATGTGGACGCTGATTTCAGCCGTGCCGCGTCAAACCTGCCATTTGTTGATGTTCTGCCTCAGCAGGGGGCAAATGTTTATGACATGGTCCGCCGTGATGTGCTTGTGCTGTCACGTGATGCGGCCGCTTATCTTGAGGAGCGCCTAAAATGAGCATTCGCCCACGCAAGCGCGTAGAAACAAAGCTGAGCCAAATTCAGGCCTATGACACAATTATCCGTCCTCTGGTGACTGAAAAGTCAACCATGGGCGGTGAGCATGGTCAGGTGTCATTCGTTGTGGCGATGACCGCAACCAAGCCAGAGATTAAAGCAGCTGTTGAAATGTTGTTCAATGTCAAGGTTACCGCCGTCAACACATCTGTGCTGAAGGGCAAGACAAAGATGTTCAAAGGCCGTAACGGGCGCCGGAGCGACATAAAAAAGGCAATCGTCACTTTGGCCGATGGCCAGGCGATTGACATGATGGGAGCTTAAGACAGATGCCGTTGAAGACGTTTAATCCCACAACACCAAGCCAGCGGAATCTGGTTCTGGTGGACAAATCAGCCCTGCATAAGGGCGGGCCGGTCAAGAAGCTGACTGAAGGTCTGACCAAATCTGGTGGCCGCAATAATTCAGGTCACATCACCTCTTGGCAGCGTGGTGGCGGCCATAAGCGCCGTTACCGTCTGGTTGATTTCAAGCGGACCAAGCAGGGTATGCCGGCTGTGGTTGAGCGCATTGAATATGATCCAAACCGGACAGCGTTTATCGCTCTGATTACTTATGAAGATGGCGAGCAGTCATACATCATTGCCCCACAGCGTCTGGCTGTTGGTGACAAGGTTGAAGCTGGCCCGTCTGCTGATATCAAGCCAGGTAATGCTCTGCCGCTGAACAATATTCCAGTCGGCACATTGATCCATAATGTTGAACTGAAGCCAGGCAAGGGCGGCCAGCTGGCCCGTTCCGCCGGGACCTATGTCCAGCTTGTCGGTCGTGACCGGGGCCATGCCATTCTGCGCCTTGCTTCTGGTGAGGTTCGTCTGGTGCGCTCTGAATGTATGGCGTCAATCGGTGCGGTCTCTAATTCAGACCAGCAGAACATTAAGATTGGTAAGGCCGGCCGCAGCCGCTGGCTGGGCAAGCGTCCGCATGTTCGCGGCGTTGTCATGAACCCAATTGATCACCCGCATGGTGGTGGTGAAGGGCGCACATCAGGTGGCCGTCATCCTGTCACCCCATGGGGTAAGCCAACCAAAGGCAAGCGCACACGCAATAACAAGAAGACAGATCGTCTGATTGTGCGCCGTCGCAAGCCTTAAAAGGAGTAGAGTAAGACTATGGCTCGTTCAGTTTGGAAAGGCCCGTTTGTAGACGGTTATCTGCTGAAAAAAGCAGAAAAGGCTGCTGCGTCTGGGCGCAATGATGTCATCAAGATCTGGTCACGCCGGTCTACGATTCTGCCACAGTTCGTGGGGTTGACCTTTGGTGTTTATAATGGCCGCAAACATGTGCCCGTTGCTGTGTCAGAAGATATGGTGGGCCACAAGTTTGGTGAATTTGCGCCGACCCGTACCTATTACGGTCACGCCGCAGATAAGAAATCAAAGCGATAGGTAGGGTAAGATGGGTAAACAATCTTCACCACGCAGGGTTGCAGATAACGAAGCACAGGCCGTGCTGCGGAATTTGCGTGTCAGCCCGCAGAAACTGAACCTTGTTGCGGCGATGATCCGCGGCATGGATGCCAATAAGGCCATTGCGACCTTGTCTTTTTCACGCCGCCGCATCGCTGGTGATGTGAAAAAGGTCCTGCAGTCAGCGATTGCCAACGCAGAAAACAATCATTCACTAGATGTTGATCGTCTGGTGGTTAAAGAGGCCCATGTCGGTAAGGGGCTGGTCATGAAACGCTTTAAGGCACGTGCCCGCGGTCGCGGTGCACGGATTTTGAAGCCGTTTTCACATCTTACCATTGTTGTTGCCGAAAAAGAGGAGCAGGCATAGATGGGTCAGAAAGTAAAACCAATCGGCCTGCGGGTCGGGATCAACAGAACCTGGGATTCGCGCTGGTATGCCGATCGCAACTATGGTGATCTGTTGCATAAAGATATTGAACTGCGCAACCATCTGATGGAACGCCTCAAGCCAGCCGGGATTAGCCGTGTGGTTATTGAACGTCCTGCCGGCCGGGCCCGTGTGACCATTTATGCCGGTCGCCCAGGTCTGATTATCGGTAAAAAAGGCCAGGATATCGAAAAGCTGCGTGCTGATTTGACCAAGCGTGTCGGCACAGAGGTCAGCCTGAATATTGTTGAGGTTCGCAAGCCTGAGATTGATGCCAAGCTGATTGGTGAGAATATTGCCCAGCAGCTGGAACGCCGGGTGGGGTTCCGCCGCGCGATGAAGCGGGCAGTTCAGTCAGCAATGCGTCTTGGCGCACAAGGTGTGCGGATTAATTGTGCCGGTCGTTTGGGCGGGGCAGAAATTGCCCGGACCGAATGGTACCGCGAAGGCCGTGTGCCGCTTCACACATTGCGTGCTGAAGTTGATTACGGTGAAGCCACTGCACAGACCACTTATGGGGCTATCGGCATCAAGGTGTGGGTCTTTAAAGGTGAGGTTATCGGTCATGATCCAATGGCTCAGGACAAGCGCCTTGCTGAACAGCAGTCTGGTCCGTCAATGCGGCAGAACGGCTAAGCGAAAGAGGATAAGTTACGATGCTATCGCCAAAACGTACTAAATTCCGTAAAGCGCATAAGGGCCGTATCCACGGTATGGCCAAGGGGGGCACAAGCCTCAACTTTGGTGCTTATGGTTTGAAAGCTACATCTCCAGAGCGGATTACCGCTCGTCAGATTGAGGCCGCCCGTCGGGCAATCACACGCCATCTGCGTCGTGCCGGCCGGCTCTGGATCCGGGTGTTTCCTGATGTGCCTGTATCATCAAAGCCTGCTGAGGTCAGAATGGGTAAAGGTAAGGGCTCACCTGAATATTGGGTTGCCAGAGTTGCCCCTGGACGGATTATGTTTGAGCTGGACGGGGTGTCATGGGAAATGGCCCAGGAGGCGTTCAAACTGGCCGCTGCAAAGCTGCCGATTGAAACCAAGATTGTTCGCCGCCTTGGCGAAGGCGAATAGGCTGATAAGGAGTATTTCGAGCGATGTCGATTGTGAAAGCAGAAACATTCCGCAGCCAGTCAGCCGACGAATTGAAGGCCAAGCTGGTTGAATTGAAAAAAGAGCAGTTCAATCTGCGGTTCAAGGTAGCGTCTGGTGAGATGGAAAACCCATCACGGGTGCGCATTGTCCGTCGTGAAATTGCGCGGATTAAGACGGTGCTTGGCGAAATGTCAGCCGCAAACAGCGAAGCTTAAGAGGTAGTAGTTATGCCAAAGCGTATTATGCAGGGCACTGTTGTCAGCGATAAGGCGGATAAAACCGTTATCGTGCGTGTTGAACGCCGGATCATGCATCCTGTCTATAAAAAGTTCATCAACACGTCTAAGAAATTCGCTGCTCACGATGCTGAGAATAAGGCGAAGACAGGGGATACAGTGAATATTCGCGAATGTGCCCCGATTTCGAAGAACAAATCCTTTGAGGTCGTCTATGACGACGCCGCGAAATAACCGGCCTAGAGGAGAGCTGTTATGATTCAAATGCAGACAAATCTTGAGGTGGCTGATAACTCTGGTGCGCGCCGCGTACAGTGTATCAAGGTCCTCGGGGGTACAGGCCGTAAGATTGCCGGTGTTGGTGACATCATCGTCGTTTCTGTAAAAGAAGCTATCCCGCGCGGCAAAGTGAAAAAAGGTGATGTCTATCGTGCGGTTATCGTACGGACAGCCAAAGAAATCAGACGCAATGACGGGACCGCTATCCGGTTCGATAAAAATGCGGCTGTTTTGCTGAACAAACAGAATGAGCCTATCGGCACACGGATTTTTGGTCCTGTGACCCGTGAATTGCGGTCTCGCAATTTCATGAAGATCGTGTCTCTGGCTCCGGAGGTGCTGTAACATGGCAAAGCTGAAGATTAAAAAAGGCGACCAGGTCATTGTGCGGACCGGCAAGGATAAAGGCCGCACAGGTGAAGTGATTGAGGTGCGCCCTGCTGACAGCCGGGTCAAGGTACAAGGCATCAATATGGTGACCCGTCACCGCCGTCCGACTCAGACCAACGCTGGTGGGATTGAGCAGATGGAAGCGCCTATTCATGTATCAAACATTGCGCTGATTGATCCTGAAACAAATACAGCCACCAGAGTCGGTTACGACACAGCTGATGGCAAAAAAGTGCGCATTGCCCGCAAGTCGGGTAAGGCGATTGATTAACCGAGAAGGAAGCTGAGATGAAAACGCGTCTTGAAGAACATTATCTGACGGCTGTTCGCCCGGCTCTTATTGAAAAGTTCGGATATGGCAACATGTTCGAAGTCCCGCGCCTGGAAAAGGTTGTGATCAATATGGGTGTCGGCAGTGCCGTCCGTGATTCCAAGAAGATTGAGCATGCTGTCAGTGACATGACAGCGATTTCTGGCCAGAAGCCAGTTGTCACACGGGCGAAGAAGGCAAATGCGGCCTTTAAGCTGCGTGAAGGCATGGCGATTGGCTGTAAGGTGACTTTGCGGTCAGACAGAATGTATGAATTTCTGGATCGTCTGGTTACGATTGCTCTGCCTCGTGTTCGTGACTTCCGTGGTCTGAACGGCAAGAGCTTTGATGGCTCAGGCAATTATGCCCTGGGGATCAAAGAGCAGATCGTGTTCCCGGAAATTGAATATGACAAGGTCGATGAAGTCCGCGGCATGGATATCATCGTTGTGACCAGTGCAAAATCGGATGACGAAGCACGCGAACTTCTTCGCGGCTTTCAGTTTCCCTTTGCAAACGCTTAAAACAGCCGACACAGAAAAGGGTATAGAACATGGCCAAGAAAAGTGCTGTTGAAAAAAATAACCGCCGTGCGCGCAAGGTTGCTGCCAAAAGCGCCCGTCGTGATGCGTTGCGCGCGGTAATGCGTGATAAATCCATTTCCATGGAAGAACGGTTCGCTGCGTCCTGCAAGCTGGCTCAAGAGCCACGTGACAGCTCACGCATCCGCGTTCGTAACCGGTGCCTGGTGACCGGTCGTCCACGCGGCTATTACCGTAAACTGAAAATGTCTCGGATCGCGCTTCGTGATCTGGCCTCATTTGGTCAGGTCCCGGGTGTTGTGAAGTCAAGCTGGTAAGAAGGAGAGATTGCAATGTCTATGAGTGATCCTCTTGGAGATATGATTACACGGATCAGGAATGGTCAGTCAGCCCGTAAGGCTGTCGTGTCCAGTCCGGCGTCACGCCTGCGCGCAAATGTGCTGGAAGTGCTGAAGCGTGAAGGCTACATTCGTGACTATTCATCTGTTGAAGTGCGTAACGGTATTTCTGAGCTGAAGATTGAGCTGAAATATCATGAAGGTCTGCCTGTGATCTCTGAGATCAAGCGGGTCTCCACACCGGGCAGACGCGTATATAGCGGTATTAAGGACTTAACCCGCGTGTATAACGGTCTGGGTATTGCGGTTCTGTCTACACCTCAGGGTGTATTGTCTGACAATGAAGCACGTGTTGCCAATGTTGGCGGCGAAGTGCTCTGCCAGGTATTTTAAAGGAGAGGTTCGATGTCTCGTGTTGGAAATTCTCCGATTAAACTTCCTGATGGTGTTAACCTGACAACTGAAGGCGCGCGTCTTGTGGCCAAGGGCAGCAAGGGCGAGCTGGCGATGGCTTTGCCGTCAAATGTTGACGTTGCCGTGAATGATGGTGTGGTCACCGTCACCCCGCGTGAAAAGAACATTCAGGGCCGCTCTATCTGGGGTACAGTCCGGGCAAACATCAACAATATGGTTGTCGGCGTATCCACAGGCTTTACCCGTAATCTTGAGATTAACGGGGTTGGTTACCGGGCCGCGATGCAGGGAAACAAGCTGCAGCTGAACCTGGGCTACAGCCATCCTGTTGAAATGGATATTCCTGCCGGTCTGACGGTCAAGGTGGAAAACAATACCAAGATTGAGATTACTGGTGCAGATAAACAACTGCTGGGTCAGTTTGCCTCAGAAGTGCGTGCCAAGCGTCCGCCTGAGCCATTCAAGGGCAAGGGTGTGAAATATGCTGAAGAGCATATTGTCCGCAAAGAAGGCAAGAAGAAATAAGGATTAGGTCAGATGTTGAGCTCAAGAGAAATGTTTGAACGGCGTCGTGTCCGTAACCGCACAAGCCTGAAGAAAAATGCAAATGGTCAGCCGCGTCTGTCTGTGCACAGGTCATCAAAGCATATTTATGCCCAGGTGATTGATGATGCGACAGGCGCAACTCTGGTGGCTGCCTCATCTCTGGAAGCAGACTTCAAAAAAGTCGGTAAGACTGGTGCGGATATGGCCGCTGCTGCTGAGATTGGTAAAGCCATTGGTGAGCGGGCTGTTGGCAAAGGGGTCAAGGCGGTTGTGTTTGACCGTGGTGGGTATATGTATCACGGCCGGGTGAAAGCCCTTGCCGATGCCGCGCGCGAAGCCGGCCTTGAATTTTAAAGGAGCGAGCGATGGCACGCAATAATGACAGAGCAGAACAGGGCAACCTCAGAGATGAGCCTGAACTGATTGAAAAGCTGGTTGGCATCAACCGCGTTGCTAAAGTGGTCAAAGGGGGCCGTCGGTTCGGTTTCGCCGCTCTGGTGGTCGTTGGTGACGGCAAAGGCCGGGTTGGCTTTGGTACAGGCAAAGCCAAGGAAGTGCCAGAAGCTATTCGCAAGGCAACCGAAAACGCCAAGCGCGATATGGTTCGCATTCCGCTTCGTGATGGCCGGACGCTGCATCATGACATCCTGGGCCGTTATGGCGCAGGCCGGGTTCAGCTTCGCTCTGCACCATCTGGTACAGGTATCATTGCCGGTGGCCCGATGCGTGCTGTTTTTGAAGCTCTTGGTGTGCAGGATGTGGTGGCGAAATCTATCGGTACCTCGAACCCACATAACATGATTAAAGCAACCTTTAACGCGCTGAAGTCCATTCAGGCACCACGGTCTGTCGCTGCCAAGCGGGGCCGCAAGGTGGCTGAGGTTCTGGGTAAGGCCGCTGACCAGGCTGAAGCCTCCTGATCTGGGCTGAAAGGAAAGTGAACATGGCAAAATCAACAGTGAAAGTTGTTCAGGTCCGCAGTGCTATCGGCCGTGAAGCCTCTCAGCGCAAGACATTAATCGGTCTGGGGCTGAACAAAATTGGGCGTGCGCGCGAGCTGGAAGATACCCCGGCGGTACGCGGCATGATCAACAAGGTAAAACATCTGGTGCGCGTCGAATCCGCGTCCTGAAGTCATAAAGAACGTCTGGTCATGCCCGTGACGGGCATCGCCTTGAAGGCAGGAGTGTCAAGACAATGAAATTGAACACGATTAAAGAACAGGACGGGGCAACCCGGAACCGTAAGCGGGTTGGCCGCGGCATCGGCTCTGGCCGGGGCAAGACTTCCGGCTCTGGCCATAAAGGTCAGAAAGCTCGTTCAGGTGTGTCTATTAACGGGTTTGAAGGCGGCCAGATGCCGATTCACCGCCGTCTGCCAAAGCGCGGCTTTAACAACATTTTCCGCAAAAACTATGTGGAAGTGAATCTGGATCGGATTCAGACCGCGCTGGATGCCGGCAATCTGGATAAAAAACAACCTGTTGATGCGGCTGCTCTGGTGGCTGCTGGGGTTATCTCGAAAGCCCGTGACGGTGTGCGTGTTCTGGCGAATGGCGCGATTAAGGACAAGGTTGAAATTCATGCCGCTGGCGCGTCGAAAGCTGCGGTGGCCGCAATTGAAAAGGCGGGGGGCAAGATTGTGATTGCCGCTGCTCAGCCTTCGGCCGAACAGGAATAAGGTAAGTCACGACGATGGCGCAGTCGACACAGGCAAATACGGGCTTCGGCCTCGGGGCACTGGCAAAAGCAGACGATCTGAAAAAGCGTCTGCTGTTCACTGTTGGTGCGCTGATTGTCTATCGTCTGGGTACATTTATTCCGCTGCCGGGGATTGATCCGGTTGCACTTTCTGAAATCTTCGGCCAGCAGACGACCGGTATTCTGGGCATGTTTGACATGTTCTCAGGCGGCGCGCTGGGGCGGATGACCATTTTTGCGCTGAACATCATGCCGTATATTACGGCATCGATTATCATGCAGCTGATGACGGCTGTTGTGCCCACCCTGGAAGCCTTGAAAAAGGATGGTGAGGCTGGCCGCAAGCAGATTAACCAGTACACCCGCTATCTGACTGTGTTGCTGGCCACTGTTCAGGGCTATGGTATTGCTGTTGCTCTTGAAGCTGCCGGAACTGTGGTGACAGACCCTGGCGTGTTCTTCCGTCTGACAACAGTTGTAACACTGGTCGGCGGCACCTTGTTCCTTATGTGGCTGGGTGAACAGATTACAGCCCGCGGTGTGGGTAACGGGATTTCCCTGATTATCTTCTCTGGCATTATTGCTGAGGTTCCGGGCGCTCTTGTCGGCACACTTGAACTTGGCCGGACTGGCGCATTATCAGCCTTTTTGATTGTGGCTGTATTCTTCATGGCGATTGCTGTGATTGCCTTTATCGTGTTTATTGAACGGTCTTTGCGCAAAATTCTGGTGCAATATCCAAAGCGTCAGCATGGCAATAAGGTGTTTGGTGGTGAAGCCCAGCATCTGCCGCTGAAGATCAATGTGCCTGGTGTGATCCCGCCTATCTTCGCTTCATCTTTATTGTTGATGCCGGTATCGATTATCAATCTGACTGGCGGTCAGGCAGGCGGCGCAGACTGGCTGGTGGCGCTGAACGCGATGCTTGGTCGTGGCCAGCCGCTTTATCTGGCGATTTATATCGGTCTGATTGTCTTCTTTGCGTTCTTCTATACAGCGATTGTCTTCAATCCTGAAGACACAGCAGAAAACCTGCGCCGGAATGGTGGCTATATCCCGGGCATCCGCCCTGGCCAGCCGACAGCTGATTATCTGGATTATATCCTGACCCGGCTGACTGTTCTTGGCGCGGCCTATCTGTCTGCTGTCTGTATCCTGCCAGAGATTTTGATCAGCAGTTACGCGATACCGTTCTATTTCGGCGGGACGTCACTTTTGATTGTGGTCACGGTCACGCTGGATACAGTCTCTCAGATCCAGTCTCATCTTCTGGCACACCAGTATGAGGGTCTGATTAAGAAAACACGGCTGAAGGGGCGGAACAGATGAATATCATTCTTTTCGGCCCTCCGGGTGCGGGCAAAGGCACACAGGCAGAAGTTCTGGTCCGTGAACGCGGTATGGTTCAGCTGTCCACCGGGGATATGCTGCGCTCAGCGATTGCCGCGGGAACAGAACTTGGTCTGAAGGCAAAAGAAATCATGGATGCCGGCCAGCTGGTCTCTGATGATATTATGATCGGCATGATCCGTGAACGTATGGCTGCTGATGATTGTGCCGGCGGTGTAATCCTGGACGGGTTTCCGCGCACAGTTGCTCAGGCAGAAGCGCTGGACGCGATGCTGGCAGACCAGGGCATTGTTCTGGACCATGTGATCGAAATTCAGGTTGATGAACAGGCCCTGTTTGCCCGGATTGAAAAGCGGGCTGCTGAAACAGGCGGGGCAAGAAGTGATGATAATGCTGAGGTACTGGCGCAACGGCTGAAGGTCTATCATGACAATACAGCTCCTGTGCTGCCGTACTATAACAATAAGGGCCAGCTGGTGACCGTAGATGGTATGCGGTCTGTGGATGAGGTAAGCGACGCCATCAGAAGCTGTTTGGATGGCTGACAAACGATAACCGAGGATAATGCGGACGGGCAGCAAGGCTGGCTTGTTCACAGATAAAGATTTGGGATTTAGCTGCGGCAGAGCGCCGCAAAACGACGAAGGAGAGGCCAGTGGCACGAATAGCTGGTATTAATATACCGACCAAGAAACGTGTGGAGATCGCGCTGACATATATCCATGGTATCGGCACAACCAGTGCCCGGGCCATCTGTGATAAGGCAGGCATTACTCAGGAACGCCGGATTAACGACCTGACTGAAGATGAACTGACCAAGCTGCGTGATATCATTGATGCCGATTATCTGGTGGAAGGCGATCTGCGCCGGAAGACATCAATGGATATCAAACGTTATCTGGATCTGGGGTGCTTGCGGGGCCTGCGTCACCGCCGCAACCTGCCGGTCCGTGGCCAGCGCACGCATACCAATGCCCGGACACGTAAAGGTCCGGCCAAGGCAATCGCCGGTAAAAAGAAATAAGCAACGGTAAAGAGCAAGAGATATGGCAAAGCAACCAACACAAGCACGGGTCCGTCGCCGCGAGCGCAAGAATATCACAAATGGTATTGCGCATGTGAATTCGACATTCAACAACACCATGATCACCATCTCAGATGTGCAGGGCAACACCATTGCCTGGTCATCTGCAGGCGCGCTCGGGTTTAAAGGGTCTCGTAAATCAACTCCTTTCGCCGCCCAGATGGCAGCTGAAGATGCCGGCAAGAAGGCAGCAGAACATGGCATGAAGAGCATTGATGTTGAAGTGCGCGGTCCGGGTTCAGGCCGGGAATCAGCGCTGCGTGCGCTTCAGGCCGTTGGCTTTTCGGTAACGTCAATTCGTGACGTCACACCGATCCCCCATAACGGATGCCGCCCCAGAAAACGCCGTAGAGTGTGACCCTGCTCTGACTTTGCTGGGGGTTCATTCACCGGAGCGGTGCTGATATCGGCCCGCCTCATGCTCGGGAATAAAAAGGAAATCTGTCTATGATTGAAAAAAATTGGCAAGAACTGCAAAAGCCGGACAAAGTTATTGTCAGCCCGTCTGAATATAATCCGCGTCAGGCTGTGGTCTCACTTGGCCCTCTTGAGCGGGGTTTCGGAACAACTCTGGGGAACGCGCTGCGCCGGATCCTGTTGTCATCACTGCAGGGGGCTGCGGTCACTGCTATTCAGGTCCAGGGCGTGGTTCACGAATTTTCTTCAGTCGCCGGTGTGCGTGAAGATGTGACTGACCTTGTGCTGAATGTAAAAGGCATTGCTGTGTCAATGTCTGTTGAAGGCGAAAAGCGGCTGCGTCTGCAGGTTGATGGTCCGGCGGTTGTAACCGCAGGGATGATTTCTGAAGCCGCTGGTGTTGAGATTATGAACCCTGACCATGTGCTGTGTCACGTGGATAAGGGCGGCTCATTGTCAATGGAACTGACTGTGGCTTCTGGTAAGGGGTATGTGCCGGCAAACCAGAACCGGTCAGAAGATGCGCCTATCGGGCTGATCCCTGTTGATTCGATTTTCAGCCCTATCCGTCAGGTCGCCTATAAGGTTGAAAATGAACGTGTGGGCCAGATAACAGACTATGACCGTTTGTTGCTGACGATTGAAACAGACGGGTCTATTACACCTGAAGATGCGGTTGCCTATGCAGCGCGCATCCTGCAGGACCAGCTTCAGCCCTTCATCAATTTTGATGAACCAAAGGTCGACACAGCTGATCCGGCTGTTGATCCGTTCCCGTTCAACCGCAATCTGCTGCGTAAAGTTGACGAGCTGGAATTGTCAGTACGTTCTGCAAACTGCCTGAAGAACGACAATATTGTGTATATTGGCGATTTGGTGCAGAAGACAGAATCAGAAATGTTGCGCACACCGAATTTCGGGCGTAAATCACTGAACGAGATTAAAGAAGTGCTGAAGATCATGAATCTTGAACTGGGCATGGATATTGAAAGCTGGCCACCTGAGAACATTGAAGAGCTGGTCAAGCGTCTGGACGAACCATTTTAAGGATAACCGGGCCTCTGGCCTGATGTGAACGAAAAGAACAGCCTTTGCGATAAACGCACGGGCAACCATGGAGACAAAAATGCGGCATCGTACTTCTGGCAGAAAACTGAACCGGACGTCACAGCACCGGAACATGTTGTTCCGGAACATGGCACAGGCTCTGATCAAGCACGAACAGATTGTCACAACACTGCCAAAAGCAAAAGAGCTGAGAGGCGTTGTGGACCGTCTGATCACTTTGGCCAAGCGTGGTGATTTGCATGCCCGCCGCCAGGCACATGCCCGGCTGCGTGATGATGCGATGACAGCCAAGCTGTTTGATGTTCTGGGCGCACGTTATGCGGAACGTAATGGCGGTTATACCCGTGTTCTGAAAGCGGGCTTCCGTTATGGTGATGCCGCGCCTATGGCCGTGATTGAACTGGTTGACCGTGATGAAGATGCCCGTGGCCAGGATTCAGGTCCGGTGATGTCAGATGACACACCTGTTGAAGAACAGGCCGCCGCAACAGCCTGACACCGCTGAGAAAACAGCGATAAACAGATTTATAAAAAGGCTGCCTTATCCGGGCGGCCTTTTTTTCTATCCAGGGGCCGTCAAACAGGGATTAGGCTTTATATCCTGTGGCAAACAGGGCAGAATAGCAGGCGATATGTCAGACAGCCTGTTTTCAAAATCACCTCTTGCTGAAGCTTTGCGGCCGCGGACCCTTGCCGATGTTGTCGGCCAGCCGGATGTGACCGCGGCAATGGCGGCCCGGCAGGGTGGCTCAGGTTCTGTGGTGTTATGGGGCCCGCCCGGTACAGGCAAAACCACGCTTGCCCGTATCTTGGGTGAAGAGGCAGGGCAGAGATTTGTTGCTATGTCTGCTGTGTTTGACGGCGTTGCGGAATTACGGCGCGTGTTTGCATCTGCTGAAAAGGACTTTCAGGCCGGCCAGCAGACCTTGTTATTCATTGACGAGATTCACCGCTTTAACAAAGCCCAGCAGGATGCGCTGTTGCCTGTCCTTGAAAAGGGGATCATTCGTCTGGTTGGGGCGACTACAGAAAACCCGTCTTTTTCGCTGAACGGGGCGTTGTTATCCCGGCTACAGGTGCTTGTGCTTCAGCCTCTTGATACAGATTCTTTGCTGGCCATACTCAACCGTGCAGAAGAACATTTGAAGCTCAGCCTGCCGCTTAATGAAGATGCCCGCAACGCTCTTGTGGTGATGGCGGACGGTGATGGCCGCTATCTTTTGAATCTGGTGGAATCGTTGCATGAATTCGCACTCCCGCCAGAGCCGCTTCTTGGCCCGGAGGAATTGGCTGTTCATCTGGCGCGGCGGCCGCTGAATTATGACCGGGCAGGGGATGAACATTATAATCTCATCTCTGCTTTGCATAAATCACTGCGGGCGTCTGATTGTGATGCCGCCTTATACTGGCTGGCCCGCATGGTTCTGGCTGGCGAGGATCAGCGTTATATTCTGCGGCGGCTGACCCGCTTTGCTTCTGAAGATATCGGCCTTGCTGCCCCCGAAGCGGTAGGCAAGGCGATTGCGGCCTGGCAGTCATTTGAACGGCTTGGCGCACCAGAAGGCGATCTGGCGCTTGCAGAACTTGTTATATTTCTGGCCACTGCCCCGAAATCAAATGCCGCTTATGTGGCCTGGAAGGCGGCGCTGAAAACCGCCAGAACCAAAGGCACATTGATGCCGCCAAAACATATTCTGAACGCGCCGACTGCTCTGATGAAAGAGCTGGATTATGGTGCGGGCTACAGATATGACCATGATGATCCTGACGGGTTTTCAGCCCAGAATTGTTTTCCGGACAGCCTGCCCAGACAGTCCTTTTATCAGCCTGCAGAACGCGGGTTTGAACGTGAAATTGCCAAGCGTCTGGCCTATTGGGACAGATTGCGCAAGGTCAAATCTTCTGACCACCCTGGCGAGCCTGACTGATGGCACATCTTTCTTCTCCAGACTTTGATCTGTTTGTGGGCATTGACTGGTCAGGGGCGAAAGGCCCGCACCAGCCGGGTCTGTCTGTTTTTGCTGCCGGTCGCGGGGGGCATGTTCCTGAACGGATATCTCCGCCTGATGGCCGGTACTGGTCACGCCCCGCTATTCTTGACTATCTGCGGCTTCAGGCCAGCGATAAACGTGTCCTGGCGGGGATAGACTTCGCCTTTGCCTATCCGGTAACAGATGGGAAGGCGTCTATATGCGGCTATTTCCCGGATTTTGAGGACAGCCCTGACACTGCGCATGATCTGTGGGCGTTGATAGAGGGCGTGAATGCAGATCAACAGAACTTATATGGGGGCGGGATATGGGATCACCCGCGCCTTGGGCCCTATTACAATGCCCCTGGCGGGCGACGGGGTGATTTATTTGCCTCACGGCGGCGCCTGACCGAACAGGTGGCAAGAGATGTCAAAAGCCCCAGCCCGACCTTCAATTGTGTGGGCCCGGCCGGGGTGGGCACAGGCTCTCTTGCCGGTATGCGCGCGCTGCATCACCTGTCAGACATAGCCCATATCTGGCCATTTGATGATGCGGCCACCGCGTCTCGTCCTCTGCATCTGGTGGAAATTTTTCCCAGCTATTATTTTGCACTGGCGGGCATCCGGGCGGTCAATGGGGCTCATGGCCAACGCGAAAACATCAATCAGGCTCTGGCCCAGTTTGGGTCTGATCCGGTATCTGCTGATTTTCAGGCGAACGGGCCGGATCATGATGAAGCTGATGCGCTGGTATCCGCGGCGGCTTTGCGCTGGTTCGCCGACCAGCCTGATATCTGGTCTGTGCCTGCTGATGCGCGGGCTGAAGGCTGGATATTTGGCGTGAAATCCGCTACACCCTGAGCTATGGGATGGATGCTTTTATCAGTCGGTCTTGGGGGCGCGCTTGGTGCGCTCAGCCGCTATCTGATCAGCCTGTGGGTGACCGGTACATTCGGCCAGTCCGGCTGGGTGGCGATTTTGTCTGTCAATGTGGCCGGCAGCATGATGATGGGAATGATGGCGGCCTTGCTGGCGGTCTCCTCTGTGCTCAGCGATCCGGTTCGCGGGTTTGTGATGATAGGGTTTCTTGGTGCTTTGACCACATTTTCCAGCTTTGCCCTGGATGCGCACAGCTTTTTCCAGCGTGGTGAGATGCTGGCGGGCGGGCTGTATCTGCTCGCGTCTGTTTGTCTGTCTGTTGCGGGGTTTTATGTTGGGTTACTGGCTGTTCGTCTGGTCGCGGGGCAGGGATGATAGAGATAGCTGTTCCTGCAGATGCTGAGGGTATGCGGCTTGACAGGTTCCTGCGTAAAATCGCAGGACCAATAGGACAAGGTCTTCTTGAACGCCAGCTCCGCCAGGGCAAGATCAGGCTTGACGGGGCCAAGGCGAAAGCGAATGCCCGTCTTCAGCCTGGACAAAGGCTGACCTATCCAGAACAGCTTGTTAATACTGACACCGGCGGCCAGCCATCTGCATCTGCCCCGCAGATTGACCGCAAAGCAGCTTATGATCAGCTGGCGCAGATGATGATTGCAGAACATGAGGACTGGCTGGCTTTGAACAAACCTGCCGGACTGGCTGTTCAGGGCGGCTCGCGCACCACGCGCCATATTGATGGGCTGTTGCGGGCAGCCTATCCTGAAACTCCGCCTAAACTGGTTCACAGGCTGGATAAAGATACATCAGGGCTGTTGTTGCTGGCCCGCCATGACAGAGCGGCACGAGAGCTGACAGCTGGTTTTGCCCGTAAAACCATCAGCAAGGTCTATCTTGCGCTGGTCATTGGTGATCCGGGCACAGAGGGGCGGATTGATGCGCCTTTGCGCAAAGCAGGCGGCAAGGGGGCAGAAAAAATGATTGTTGATCATGACACTGGCCAGACCGCGGTAACCGACTTTCTGCGGCTGGATAAGGCCGGTCCTGTCAGTCTTGTGGCGTTGCGGCCTGTAACCGGGCGCACACACCAGCTGCGTGTGCATATGGCCGCTGCCGGAACGCCTATTCTGGGGGACGGGAAATATGCGGGCGCGGACGCTCACATAGGTGGTTTTGCCCGCCAGCTTCACCTGCATGCCCGCTTCCTCAGCCTTGCTGATGGCACGCTTTTGTCTGCTCCTGTGGCAGAGCATCTGCAGGCCAGCACAGAGCGGGCAGGCTTGGCAGACAGCCTGCCAGATGCTATGCCCTTTTTCGGTTTTCACACATAACCCAGGCTATGTTCTGGAAGGAAATGAAGCGATATGTCTGATACGCCTTTGCGCCTGGTTCTGTTCGATTTTGACGGCACTTTATGTGACAGTGCCGCGACCATCATCCGGCTGATGAAACAGGCCTGTGCTGCCTGTGACCTGCCCGTTCCAGAAGATAGCTTTATCCGTGGCAATATTGGTCATGGTGTGTCTCATGCCGCGCTGACCTATGCAGATGGCAATCCTGAAAAAGCAAGCCAGCTGGCAGATACCTACCGCATGATTGCGCGCGACGAATATCTGGGCGGCCAGCCGCCGCTTGACCCTCTGTTTGACGGCGCCGCAGAGGTTTTGCGTACCCTGCAGTCACAAGGCTATCTGACCGGTATCATCACCAACAAAAGCCGTACCGGCCTGGACAGCCTGATCACGCGGCATGGTCTGGATAAACTGGTTGATGTGACGATTTCAGCAGATGACTGCGCGGTAAAACCAGCCCCGGATATGGCGATGCTGGCGATGCGGCAAACCGGTGTGGATAAGGCCAACACGATTTTGGTCGGGGATACCGAAATTGATGCGGGCTGTGCGGCGAATGCGGGCATTGCCTTTATCGGGGTGTCCTGGGGGTATCACAGCCCGGACCGGCTGACTCGTATGGGGGCAGCTCATATTCTGAGCACATATGATGAGCTTGCAGCGGTTGTCACCCGCCAGTTCAGATAAAGCGGCAGGACAGCAGAAGATGAAACGCTTTTATAAAGATGTAACGGTCAGGAACAGCGAAACAGGCTATCAGATTTGCCTTGATAATCGTCCTGTGCGCAGCCCGGCAAAAGCAGTTGTGGAGGTTCCCAGTCTGGTTCTGGCTGAGGCTGTACAGGCTGAATGGCAGGCGGTTGAAGACGAAATTCAGCCAGAAGATATGCCTCTTTATTCAATGGCGGTTACTGTGACAGACCGGGTAACGCCCCAGCGTCAGGCTCTGGCAGATGAGCTGGCGGGGTATATTCATGATGATGTTCTGCGCTATCGCAGTGGTGATGATCTGGATCTGGCGGCCCGGCAGACAGAGATGTGGGATCCGTGGCTGGGCTGGGCTGAACAGGCCTGCGGTCTGCGCCTGCCGGCAACCGCCGGGCTGATGCCTGTCTCTGCTGATGACGCCGCAGAAAGGATTGTGAAAGACAGGCTGCAGCCCTTGGCTGATCCGCAATTTGGTTGTCTGTACCGGGTGGCCACTTTATCTGGGTCTGTGGTGCTGGGGCTGGCGTTTCAGGGCAGACAGTTGGGCGCAGATGACGTGTTTGAAACGGCCTTTTTGGATGAGCTGTATCAGAACAGCCTGTGGGGCACAGATGAAGAAGCTGCTCATCGCCAGGCCACCATCAGGTCCGAATTAAAGGATGTTGAAAGATTCATGGATATGCTATGAAATCTGAAGATGCCGTAAGCGAAAAGACCAACAGCCGTTTGGTGTAGAAAAGGGGCAGGTGATGAAGCCGATTTTGGATGAACTGGACGCAAAACGTGAACAAGCCCGCGCCGGCGGGGGCGCGAAACGGATTGATCGCCAGCATGAAAAGCACAAGCTGACCGCAAGAGAACGGCTGAATGTACTGCTTGATGAAGGCTCATTCGAAGAATGGGATATGTTTGTTGAGCATCGCTGCACTGATTTCGGTATGGCAGACAGCAAAGTTCCCGGTGACGGTGTGGTTACAGGTTTCGGCCGGATTTCAGGGCGGCCTGTTTTTGTCTATTCTCAGGATTTCACGGTTCTGGGCGGTTCTTTGTCAGAAACACATGCTGCAAAAATCTGCAAGATTATGGATCAGGCCCTGAAAGTGGGTGTGCCTGTGGTGGGTTTGAATGATTCAGGCGGCGCGCGGATTCAGGAAGGTGTGGCGTCTCTTGGCGGCTATGCTGAGGTGTTTCAGCGCAATGTTTTGGCCTCTGGTGTGGTCCCGCAGATTTCGCTGGTGATGGGCCCTTGTGCAGGCGGGGCGGTTTATTCGCCTGCGATCACAGACTTCATTTTCATGGTTGAAGGCTCATCCTATATGTTTGTCACGGGCCCTGATGTGGTCAAGACGGTGACGCATGAAGATCTGACCGCAGAAGAGCTGGGTGGGGCTGGCCAGCACACCAAAACATCTGGCGTGGCCCATGGCGCGTTTGCCAATGATCTGGATATGCTGATGCAGACCCGCCGCCTGATGAGCTTCCTGCCCTTATCGAACCGCGAAGAAGCCCCTGTTCTGCACACCACTGATCCGGTGGACCGGCCATCTGCGGTTCTGGACGGGATTATCCCGGATAATCCGAACATGCCGTATGATATGAAAAAGGTGGTGCGCGAGATTGTGGATGAAGGTGATATTTTCGAAATTCATGAAAATTTCGCCGCCAATATCATCTGTTGTTTTGGCCGGATAGACGGCCAATCTGTGGGTATCATCGCCAATCAGCCTCTGGTTCTGGCAGGGTGTCTTGATATCAACGCCTCGCGCAAGGCGGCCCGGTTTGTGCGGTTCTGTGATGCGTTTAATATTCCGCTGGTCACGCTGGTTGATGTGCCTGGCTTTATGCCGGGCAAGGCCCAGGAAGAAGGCGGCATTATCAACCATGGGGCCAAATTGCTGTTTGCCTATGCTGAGGCCACGGTGCCGAAAATCACCCTGATTACACGCAAAGCCTATGGCGGGGCCTATGATGTGATGGCCTCAAAACATCTGCGCGGGGATGTGAATTACGCCTGGCCGACAGCAGAGATTGCGGTGATGGGCCCGGAAGGGGCGGCCCGGATTATTTTCCGTGACGCGGCCAAGGACCCGGACAAGCTGGCTCAGGCCACAGCCGAATATCGTGAGAAATTTGCCAATCCGTTTGTGGCCGCCAGCCGGGGCTATTTGGATGATATCATTATGCCGCGGAACAGCCGCCGCCGGATTGCCCGTGCGCTGACCATGCTGAAGGATAAGGATTTATCCAATCCGCCGCGCAAGCATGACAATCTGCCGTTATAAATCTCCGCCCTGTTGTTTGATGAAGAGTAAAAACCGATGACTAAGCCGCTGTTTTCCAAACTTCTGATTGCCAATCGCGGGGAGATTGCCTGCCGGGTGATGCGTACCGCCAAAGCCCTCGGCATTGCCACGGTTGCGGTTTATTCCGATGCGGATGCCGCCGCCCCGCATGTGCTGATGGCTGATGAGGCGGTACATATCGGCCCGCCCCCGTCACGGGACAGCTATCTGCAGGCAGACCGGATTATTCAGGCCGCCAAGGATACAGGTGCGGAAGCGATCCACCCCGGTTATGGCTTTTTGTCTGAAAATGCCGGTTTTGTTGAGGCGGTTCAGGCCGCCGGCCTGACCTTTGTTGGCCCTGATGTGCACGCAATACAGGTCATGGGTGATAAGATTGAATCGAAAGCCCTTGCCAAGTCAGCTGGCGTATCTTGCGTTCCTGGTACAGACGGGGCGGTCAGCGATATTGATGAGGCAATGGCAGAGGCAGAGAAAATCGGCTACCCCGTGATGGTCAAGGCGTCTGCCGGTGGCGGCGGTAAAGGCATGCGCGTCATTGAAAGCGCGGCGGATATGGCTGACGGGATGCGCGCGGCGATGAATGAGGCCCGCAACGCCTTTGGGGATGACCGTGTCTTTATCGAAAAATTTGTGGTCAAGCCGCGCCATATCGAAATTCAGGTTCTGGCCGACACGCATGGTAATGCGGTTTATTTGGGTGAGCGGGAATGTTCGGTTCAGCGCCGCCACCAAAAGGTCATCGAAGAAGCCCCGTCCAGCTTTATCTCTGACGAGACCCGCCGCGCCATGGGGGAACAGGCGGTCGCGCTGGCCAAGGCGGTACAATACCGTTCAGCCGGTACGGTTGAGTTTATTGTCGGGGCGGATCAGGATTTCTACTTCCTGGAGATGAATACCCGCCTGCAGGTGGAACACCCGGTCACAGAAGAAGTCTACGGCCTTGATCTGGTCGAAATGATGTTGCGTGTGGCCGCAGGCGAGAAACTGTCGCTGAAACAGGCGGAGATCACGCCCAAAGGCTGGTCGATAGAGGCAAGGCTATATGCAGAAGATTCAGCCCGCGGCTTCCTGCCCTCAACTGGCCAGCTTCTGCGCTACCGCGCACCAATGGGCGAAGGCGTGCGTGCTGATTCAGGGGTGGCTGAAGGCGGCATGATCTCGATGTTTTATGATCCGATGATCGCCAAGCTGATCGCCACAGCCCCGACCCGGCCAGAGGCGATAGACAAGCTGCGTCTGGCCCTTGACCATTATCAGGTCGCCGGCGTGGCCACCAACCGCCAGTTCCTGTCCTCTATTCTGGCAGATGCCGATTTCCGCAACGGCGATATCACCACAGGCTTTATTGCCGAAAAATACGGCGATGCCTTTGTGGCTGACGCTCCGGACCAGACGGTCTGTGAAAATCTGGCCGCGCTGGCGGTCTGTTTTTACGGCCGCGGGCAGGCCCGTCTGCAATATGACGATAATGATCAAACAGCTTATGTCGCTGTCCTGAATGGCAATGATACGCCTGTTCACCTGCATTGGGCCCGTGTGCGCGGGGCAGACCAGGTGATGATTAATGGCGCGCGCAATGTCCGCGTTACCGGCGCGCTGGATCAGCCTGTGTCAAAGGCAGGGATCCTGTTTGACGGCACCATTGATGAAATACCGGTGGCGATCCAGATTGATGCTGATGACCATCATATTACGTTGCATTCAGGGGCGCACAGCCTGTCTTTGCGGCTCTATCCTGCGCATGCGGCGGGGTATATCCCGTATATGCCTGAACCGCAGACCGGCCTGGCGGATAATGTGGTGGCCGCGCCGATGCCGGGCCTCTTGACCTCTGTTCTGGTGGCGGTGGGTGACCGTGTGGAACAGGGCCAGGATGTCGCCATTATCGAAGCGATGAAGATGGAGAACGTTCTGTCTGCGGGCATGTCCGGCACGATTGAGGCGGTTGAGGCGGCAACAGGGGCAAACCTGAATGTGGATGATATTATCCTGACCATCACCCCGGATGACTGAGCCAGGGACGGGGGCGCAACAGATGACGTCAGACGCGCTGAAACAACTCTCCGCCCTTGGGTATGATCTTAAATCTGACCAGCCGCGTCTGGCCCTCGGCCCGCATGGACGCCGGCTGCTGACAGAACTGATC
>CALKIF010000098.1:0-3405 GCA_937988715.1 uncultured Alphaproteobacteria bacterium
CTGACCGCCCGGTTTGACATAGGCGATGGTGAGGCGGTGGTGTCTGTGGTCTATAGCGGCGCGCTGCCTGATCTGTTCAGGGAAGGCCAGGGCATCATCGCACAAGGCACTTTTGAAGGCGATCTGTTCAGAGCGACAAGCGTGCTGGCCAAACATGATGAAAACTATATGCCGCGGGAAGTTGCTGACAGCCTGAAAGATAAAGGGGTCTGGCAGGGAGAGACCACGAAATGATTGCAGAGCTGTCCCATTTCGCACTGTTTGTTGCCCTGATCGCCAGTGGCTGTCAGGCGGTGCTGCCGCTCTATGGCAGTCTGAACAACAGCGGCGGGAGTGCCCTGAAGCGGCATCTGATGGGTTCTGCTGATCTGTTTGCGCTGGTCGCCGCAGCAAGTGTGCTGCTGGCCTTTGCCGGTTTGGTCTGGTCATTTGTTGTTTCTGATTTTTCGGTTGCGCTGGTGGCCAGCCATTCGCATTCCGCCAAGCCTTTGATCTATAAAATTTCGGGAACCTGGGGCAATCATGAAGGCTCTCTGCTGTTATGGATTGTGATTCTGGTGCTGTTCAGTGCGGTGCTGAGCTTGAGCCGGCAGCAGATGGCCGCTTTACTGAAAGCACGTGTGCTGGCGGTTCAGGGGATTGTGACCACTGCCTTTCTGGCGTTCAGCCTGTTTACCTCCAACCCGTTTGAGCGGCTTGACCCGGCCCCTGTTGACGGGCGCGGGCTGAACCCGATCCTGCAGGATATCGGGCTGGCCCTGCATCCGCCGATGCTGTATCTGGGCTATGTCGGGCTGTCGATGGCGTTTTCCTTTGCGGTGGCCGGGCTGATCAATGGCCAGGCTGACCGGCACTGGGCCCGGGCGATGCGGCCCTGGGTATCCGCTGCCTGGTGTGCGCTGACCCTGGGGATCGCGCTGGGCAGCTGGTGGGCCTATTATGAGCTGGGCTGGGGCGGCTGGTGGTTCTGGGATCCGGTTGAAAATGCCTCGCTGATGCCCTGGCTGGCGGCAACCGCCCTGTTGCATTCCATTCTGGTTGTGGAAAAAACCGAACAGCTGAAAAGCTGGACCATTTTGCTGGCGATCATGGCGTTTTCGCTGTCTCTGGTCGGAACCTTTATTGTCCGGTCCGGCCTGCTGACCTCTGTACACAGCTTTGCCAGTGATCCGGCCAGAGGCGTGTTTATCCTCGGCATCCTGCTGGTCTCTATCGGCATTCCCTTGCTGCTGTTCGCCTGGCGCGGCCCGCAGCTGGCCAGCCAGACACAGGCTGGTCTGCTGAGCCGGGAGGCCGGTTTGATCGCAAATAATTTTCTGCTGACCGCCGCAACGCTAATTGTGCTTATTGGCACGTTTTATCCGCTGGGGCTGGAAGTGGCCACAGGGGCGCGGATCACGGTCGGCCCGCCTTATTTTGAGGCTACCTTCACCCCGGTTATGGGCCTGCTGGTGGTCTGTATGGCGGGCGGGCCTTTGCTGGTCTGGCGGGCCGGGATCCTGCCGTCAGCCCGCACCGCCCTTATTGCCGGAGGCATCGGGGCGGGCCTGGCGCTTGTGGCCGGGGCCGCGCTGAGCGCAGGGCTGTCTGCAGCTGCGCTGGCCGGTCTTGCGCTTATCGGCTGGCTGGCCCTGTCCATCATCGGTGATCTCACAGCCCGACTGAAACCGTTGCAGACCGGTTCTGTGAAAGCACGGCTGAAGACCATCACCGGCCCGGTCTGGGGTATGTGGATTGCGCATTTCGGCATGGTCGTGTTTCTGGCCGGGGCGCTGGGTGAAGGGCTGTTTCAGTCCGAAGTGATCACACGGGCCAAACCCGGAGACACCATCATGCTGGCAGGCCGGACAGCCACCTTTACCGGTATTGAAGCCCGGCAGGGGCCAAATTATCAGACCGAAACCGCGATTATTGAGCTGAGCGAGAATGGCCGGCTGGTCAGCGTGATGGCACCTGAAAAACGGTTCTATCCCGCCGCCCGGCAAACCACCACAGAAGCCGCCATCCGCACCCGCCTGGCCGGTGATGATTATATGGTTCTGGGTGATGGTGATGCGGCGTCAGGCTATACGCTGCGGCTGTATCATAAACCTTTGGTCAGCTTTATCTGGCTGGGGGCTGTGTTCATGGCCATTGGCGCGCTGACCGCGATTTTCACCCGGCCGCGCGGCCTCCAGACCCGTGTGGAGGCGTAAGAAGATGGCCAAATTTTCCCCACGGCTGTCTTTTATTCTGCCCTTATTCGGCTTTGCTGTGCTGCTGGTTATATCTGGTATTGCGCTGTTCAGCACGCTGTCCGGCACCCGTGACATCACCCAGCTGCCGTCTGTGCTGATCGGCAAGCCGCCACCGCAGACCGAACTGGCGCTGTTGTCTGAGGCATCAGAATTTTTGGATTTTTCCGCCTTTTCCGGTGAGGTGATCGCGATCAATTTCTTTGCCAGCTGGTGTGCGCCCTGCCGGGCGGAGGCCCCAGCCCTGGAACAGCTCAGCAAGACGCTGCCGATTATCGGGATTGCCTATAAGGACAAGCCGGACGATACCACCAGCTTCCTGCAGCAATATGGCAACCCGTTCCGCCAGATCGGGATGGATGCTGACGGGCGGACCGGGCTGGCTTGGGGGCTGTATGGGGTGCCGGAAACCTATCTGATTGACCGGAGCGGCAAGATTATGTTGCGCCATGCCGGACCGATTGACAAAAGCGTGATGGAGCAGCTGATCCTGCCTGCCATCGCTGGTGCCCGATGAGCCGGGCGGCTGAGCGGTTTGGCCAGTTGACCCGGCTGATCTGTCTTGGGCTAGTGGCCGGGATGCTGATGGCGGGGGCTGGCGGTGTTCTGGCCCCTAATGCATATGCCCTGACCGCAGAAGAACGGCTTGATGATCCCCTGCTCGAAGACAGGGCAAGGGCCTTGTCAAAACAGCTGCGCTGTCTGGTCTGCCAGAACCAGTCCATTGATGATTCTGATGCTGATCTGGCCAAGGATTTGCGCCGTGAGGTGCGGGCGCGCCTGCAGACCGGGGCAAGTGATGCTGAAATTCTGGCCTCTATTCAGGAGACTTATGGCGATTATGTGCTGCTGAAGCCGCCTGTATCCACACAGACCTGGCTGTTATGGCTGGCCCCAGTGCTGATTCTGCTCGGCGGGGCTGTGGTAATGGGTTTTGGCTTGCGCCGAACCGGGCCTGCTGAAGCTGAACAACAAGATGTGCATAAGACAGCAGATACAACCGCAGTTCAGCCGCAACCAGCCGGTCTGCCCGTGGGATATATTCTCGGGGCCGGGGTGCTGCTGCTGGGGGCGGCAGGGCTGTTATATACGTTGTATGGCCGGCCTGACCTGCCTGACCAGCCCCTGGTTAAGCGCACAGCCGAGCTGGCCGAGAAGCAGGCGGAGGCCA
>CALKIF010000099.1:0-3334 GCA_937988715.1 uncultured Alphaproteobacteria bacterium
ATGCCTGTCTTGCCGCTTCAAACGCGGCCCATGTGTTTTCCGGATAGTGCGCAGACACCCCCCTGTGGGCAGCGATTTTCTGGCGCCATTTGTCCTGCTGTTGTTGGTTCTGTCTGCCGTTCACTGCCTGTTCCAGTTTTTTTCGATATGTGGCCTGTTCTGAGACCAAGCGTTTGTCCTGCTTTTCCCGTTTAGTCAGATGTTCAGAGACTAAACAAAAAATCATAAGAAATCTCATTTTCTAAATACATCATTCTTTGGAAAAATCGTCGAATGTCTATTGATTCCGAAAGCGCTTTCGGCGTAGCGTCTTTGTGAACGCTATGTTTGGGGAAGATTTAACCGTGTCCCGAGTGACATTGAAAACACTTGCAGCTGATCTGGGTTTGACAGAAGCGACGGTTTCGCGCGCGCTTAACGACTATGATGATATTGCTGAGCAAACGCGGCTGCGCGTGCAGAAAGAAGCGTTGGCACAGGGATATGCGCCCAACCCTTCAGCGCGCCGCCTGGCGCGAGGGACGGCCGAAGCGGTGGCCTATCTGATGCCTGCCAATCAAAGCGGTGTGTCTGATTCATTTATCGGCCAGTTGCTTCAGGGTCTTGGGGAGTCTCTGTCAAAGCGCAAATGGGATCTGCTGGTGATGCAGGCACCCGCAGCTGAAGATGAAGCTGAGACGATTCAGAAACTGGCCCGCTCAGGAACAGTCAGCGGTGTGGTCTTATCTCGCCCCTATAAAGTTGATAAGCGGATAAAGCTGCTTCAGGAGGCCCGGCTTCCTTTTGTGGTTCATGGACGGTCATCTGACTGCTCAGACTATGCCTGGTATGACGTTGATAACACCAAAGCCTTTATCGATATCGTTGATCATCTGGTCTCGCTTGGTCACCGCAGACTTGGATATGTCGGGGCACCAAGTTATCTGAATTTTGCTCATCAGCGCATGCAGGGCGTGCTTCAGGGGATCAAATATAACGGGCTGTCTGAGGCTGACCTTTTGATTGAGATTAGTGAAATGAATGATTTAGGCGGCGAGCAGGCAGCATCAGTTATGCTTGACTGTGATACACCGCCAACAGCCCTTATCTGTGCAACTGACATTCAGGCTATAGGCGCACTGGCGGCCTTGCGTTCGCGCGGGCTTCGCGCTGGTGTGGATGTGTCTGTTATTGGATATGACGGGCTTTTCATCGGCAAACATTCAAACCCGCCTTTGACGACAATGGCACAGCCATTGGCGCATTCAGGGCGGATATTGGGTGATATGCTGCTGGCACTTATTGATGGTGCTGAGCCGAAAAGCCTGCAAGAGCTTCGCAATGCCGAACTGGTACGGCGGATGAGTGACGGGCCAGCACGCCCTTCACAGAACAAACCCTGAGTGAGGAGAATCTAATGAGAAAATTCATGACTTATAGCGCGGGTCTGATGCTGTCAGCATCGGTTATGACCTCAGCTGTTGCGGACACAATTACCATGTGGACGATGGAAGAACAGCCAGATCGTATGGCTGCTCAAGAACGTATCGCTGCTGACTTTATGGCAAGAACCGGCCATGAAGTGAAAATCGTGCCTGTGACAGAAAAAGATATCGCAACACGGGCGACAGCTGCTTTTGCCGCTGGCGAGCTTCCCGATGTTCTGAACCACACTGTTCAGCACCTGCTTCCTTTTGCGTCAGCAGGCATTCTGGATACAGCAGCAGCTGATGAGATTGTTGATGACCTCGGCCGCAACACCTTTGCCACAGGTCCTCTGAACATGGCCTCAGCTGATGGTGAGATTGTATCTGTACCAACAGATGGCTGGACACAGCTGGTGGTCTATCGTTCAGACCTGTTTGCAGATGCCGGTCTGGCTGCGCCAAAATCATTCGCTGATATCGAAGCTGCGATCGCCAAGCTTCATAACCCCCCATCAATGTACGGCTTTGTTGCAGCAACAAAGATTGATGAGACATATATGATGCAGCTGATCGAGCATATCTCTCTTGCAGAAGGGTATTCACCTGTAAATGCAGATGGTTCAGTCAATGAAGACACAACCAAGCTGAAGCAGGTGCTGTCTTTTTATAAGACAATTGCAGATGCTTCACCTGAAGGTGATCTGTACTGGAAACAGTCACGTGAGCTGTATCTGGCAGGTCAGGCAGCCATGATCATCTGGTCACCATCTCTGCTGGACGAGCTGGGTGGTCTGCGTGACAGCGCCCCTGTCACCATCAATGATGACCCAACAACAAAAGAGCTGGCCAAAGACACAGGCTTTGTGACTGTATTTTCTGGTCCTGACAATGCTGCAGGCGCTGCCTATGCAGATGTCCGCTATCTTGGTGTGACAGCAGATGCCAACACAGACGTTGCCAGCGACTTCATTAAATTCGTTGTATCAAGCGGTTATGGCGACTGGTTGGGTATGGCCCCAGAAGGGAAATTCCCTGTGCGTAAAGGACAGTTTGGTGGCAACACCGAATATGAAAAGCTGTGGGCAAGCCTGCCTGTTGGTGTAGACCGTAAAGAGCCATTGGCAAACATTTATCCAAAGAGCGTGATCGATGACATTGTTGAAGGTCTGTCAGTTGGTGACCGCTGGGGTGTATCAGATGGTCAGCTTGAAACAGCTTCAAAGATGGTCAATGCCCGGGTTATGTCTCAGGTTATCCGCAAATATATCGATGGTGAAATTTCACTTGATGATGCGGCAGCTGAGATCGTGGCAAAGCATAAGAATCTGTAAAAAACGAAAATCTTCAGGCAGCGATTTCGCTGCCTGAAGCTGATATTTTTATCCTTTTATATGAACAGATACTGATCTGATGGCTCATACCCGACCACCACAAAAAATAGGAGCCTTGGCAAAGCGCGAAATGGGGCTGGCATATCTGATGCTGCTGCCCACCTTTTTTATTGTGCTCAGCATTGTTCTGTTGCCGCTGTTTGCTAATTTCTGGATTAGCTTTAAGCCGGTTATGCTTGGTGATCTAAGAGCAGCGCAACCTCTGATTAATGAGCAGCTGAAACCTCGCCCGAAACAACCAGGTGATGAGGGCACGTTACGTTACCGGATCCGAAATTCTTCGAAAAAAGACCAGCTTTATGATGTGACCTTCACAGATACTCTGCCTGAGGGGCTTAGCATCACTTCTGGTCATGAAAACTGTACGATCACCGGCCCGACATTAAGCTGTAAGATAGGAGGAATAAAAGGCGGGGATAGGCTTGATCTGAAGCTGGCGACAAGGGTGAGCCAGCTGTATCTTGATAACGGTATCCGGGCGCGCAGCTCAAAACCTGTGCTGGGGTATCGTGCTGAGAATTCGCTTACAAATTTTGA
>CALKIF010000100.1:0-14756 GCA_937988715.1 uncultured Alphaproteobacteria bacterium
AAACCCCTGCAATCCGCTGTATAATTTGATGGAAATCGTCAGGGCAAATGAACAGATTGATGATGTAACGATTGCTTGTTTACGGGCTGAAGCGAGACAGGAATAGGCAGAACAGACGATGTGCTCGATGCTGAAAACAGATTTCGTGTCCGTATTTTCGCTCCCTGTGTTCAGTCTGGACGATCAGCTGATTTTCAGCGAGGTAAACGCCGCTTTTTCGGAAATTTTCGGTGATATTCAGGGCAAACATGTCTCTGTTGTGAGCGATGAATTCAACCAGCGCAAATGTGCACGAAAAATCAATGCCAGACAGGCCTATCGGTTCAAGATATTTACCGCTGATAAACGAAAAACACCCTATTCAGCTGAGCTGAGGTTCGAGGGTAACCAGTATGTAGGCTTTGCTGTTGAGGCTGCAGATGCGGCCAAGGCAGAAGCTATGCTGGCCAGCTATAGCGAGATAATGGAAAAACAAAACCGGATAGCAAAAGCAGAAAAGAACAAGGCCGAAAAACTGCTGCGCGGGCTGTTACCAGAAAAAACGATAAACGAACTTCAGTCCATCTCCGGAACAGCACCGAAAACCTTTGAAACGGCAGGTCTTCTGATGCTCACCCTGCCGCATATCCCTGATTTGACAGACCATCTGGAGGCAGAAGATTTATTTGCAGAACTTGATGAGCTGTTCACCTGTTTTGATTTGCTGGTACAGGCCCATTCTTGTGAGAGGCTGGAGGCCACAGCAGATCGCTATCTTGCCGCTGCCCCTCTTTTATCGCCGGCCAGCTCTTCTTGTGAGATCCTGGCCAATTTAGCGTTGGATATCGTTGAGGTGATTAAGCTGAGACAGTCGCCGATCCTTATGCCATGTAAAGTTGGTCTGCATATGGGCCAGCTGATCACCGGCATTGTGGGAAAGGCCCGACTGTCCCTCTCGGCCATTGGCACAGGCGTCTCTCAGGTTACAGATATCGCCGGCCAGGCTGAGGTTATGCAGGTTAACTGCTCAGAGGCGGTTTATCAGCAGGGCGGTCCGCTTAAGAATTTTTTACATCAGCATCAGGCCGGACATAATGCGGAAGATGCAAAAAACCTTTACAGGCTGGACCCGGATTTCGGCATCCGCGACACCGACCAGTTACAGGACATTATCCTCCGTGCAAAAACCCTGCGGCGCAGCTTTCAGTGAAGAGGATCAGCTGTCTTCTACAGAGAACAAGCTGTCAAATTTCAGTATCTTGAGAACATTCATCAGCGCAGCAGAGGGCTGAATAAGGCGCACTTTTGCACCTGCTGCGGTAAGCTGCTTATAGGCCATAATCAGACAGGCCACACCGCTGGAATCAATATAGTCCAGATCAGCAGAATAAATGATGAGGTCGAGCTCAGACGGGGCCGCGCTCAGGGCTGTTCTCAGCTCAGAACTTGATGAAATGTTTATATCCTCACTTAAGGTCAGAATTGTGGCCTCTGGTGTTTGGTTAATCTCAAAAGCCATATCTTCATTCCCTTCATGAAACTCTGGAACTCACCATTCCCTCTGTTTATAAAATCGCGCTTTGCGGTGTGAGTCAAAGCCGGACTCACCGTTTAAGGCTTTTTGATTAGAAAATAATAATATACAACACAGAAAAAGCAGTGATGTCTCAGGCATAGTGTGATGAACAGTTCTATTTTTAAAATGGGTCAGTCCGTGAATAACAGCATTGCTGCTGTTGGCTACGCCGCTCTGATTCTTCAACAGACCTTCATGATGCTGTTCACAGGCTATCGGGCAGGGCAGGCGGTCCGCCTGCGGCATGTATCTGCTGAAATTATGGTGGCGGGCGTTCAGGCATTGCCGGTTGTCATACTTATGGCGGCAACAATCGGCATCATGCTGTCTATTCAGGGCATCCATTCGCTGAGCATTTTTGGTGCAGAAACACAAGTCACATTCGGGCTGGCCTTATCGATTCCACGCGAATTTGCCCCGCTTATCACCGGCATCCTGGTGGCGGGCCGTTCCGGCTCACAACTGACAAGCCGGATTGGGTCAATGCGCTTGAACGGTGAAATTGATGCATTGACGGTGATGGGCATATCGCCTGTTCGGTTTGTTGTTGCACCTGCCTTGCTTGGCCTCATCATCAGCCTGCCTATTCTTGTTGCTGTTGCAAATGTGGCGGCTTTTCTGGCCGCCGGGATTTATATCCATGCGGTCTTGGGCATCGGGCAGTTGGCGTATTGGGCAGATATTCTGTCTATTGTCACTTTGGTAGATATGGCGCATTCCTTTGGCAAGGCGGTTATTTTTTCCATTCTGATTTCCCTTATCGGGATTTGCATGGGCCTGAAAGTGTCTGGCGGGGCAGAGGTTCTGGGCCGCTCTACGACCTCATCTGTTGTGACATGCATTGCGGCAATTATCGCTGCTGATACTGTATTTGCTTTGGTGTTGTAGGTTCATGATGGCCCAGGCAACAGACAAACAGACAGCAAAGCCAAAGCAGCCGCGTCATCCGGTTCTCGACATCATTAATCTTGTTGGCGGTTATGAAGGCACGGCGGTCATAAAAGACTGTTCGATGCAGGTTCAAAAGGGTGAAATTGTTGTTATCATGGGCGGTTCAGGCTCTGGTAAATCCACCTTCTTAAAACATCTGATTGGTCTGAAAGAACCGATGAGCGGGGATGTCAGCCTGTTTGGCGACTCCCTTTATGACGCCAGCTATCTTCACCGTCTGAAATTGCTGAAGAATATTGGTGTGGCGTTTCAGTCAGGCGCGCTGTTGTCATCCTTGACGGTTGCGGAAAATGTGGCGTTGCCGCTGCGCGAACATTCTGACCTTGATGAACAGACCATTGATTTTATCGTCCGGATGAAACTGGACTTTGTCGGGCTGCTGGATAAGGGTCATCTTTTGCCGTCTGAATTGTCCGGCGGAATGCTGAAACGAGCAGCGGTGGCCAGAGCGATCGCCCTGGACCCGCGTCTGACCTTTATGGATGAGCCGTCAGCCGGACTTGATCCTGTTGTTGCGGCTGCACTTGATGATTTGATCATCAAGCTGAAGGACTCCCTTGGCATGAGCGTTGTTGTGGTGACGCATGAGCTGGAGAGCGCCTTTAAAATAGCGGATAAAATAGTTGTTCTGGATCGCGGCCATATTATTTTCACTGGCACAGTGAAGCAAATAAAGGCCAGCCGTAACCAGAGAATCCAAAATCTGATCAACCGAATTCCTGAAGAAGAAGAGTTTGACGCTGAAGCGCATCTCAAACGCTTGTTCGGGGAATTGTAGTCGCGCGCGGAGCAAACCCATGAAACGGTCAACCACTGATTACATTGCTGGTCTTTTTGTCATTGCCGGATTTGTCCTGATTATCGGCATGACCATCATCGTCCGGGGCCAGATGAATAAACAAGACAGCTATTTCACTTACTTCAGCAATGTTGCGGGTCTGAAATCTGGTGCGGCGATCATTTATGAAGGCTATATTATCGGTTCTGTAACAGATATCACACCTGAGACAACATCATCAGGCATGCGATTCAAAGTTGATTTAGGAGTAAAATCGGGCTGGCAGATCCCTGAAGATTCAAAAGCAAAAATTGCGGCACAGTCACTGTTATCTGCACAAGCTGTTCAGATCAAAGCAGGGGTAAAATCACCTCTGCCTGCGGGGTCTCAGATTGCCTCAACCCAGACCCGTGACGTGCTTTCTGATTTATCAGATACCGCGGATGAGCTGTCTTCATTAGCACAGTCCAGCCTGCAGCCCTTGCTGGAAACCCTGACATCGGTGATTGATAATGAAGTGAGAACAACCCTGTCCAGTGCCAATAATCTGACGGGTCTGGTCGAAGATAAAGTGCCGGATATGCTGGGCCGGCTGGACGCTATTTTTGTAAATCTTGAAATGGTGAGTGCTCAGCTTGAAGGCATGCTTGGCCAGGATATGCAGACCCAAATCTCTCAATCAATGGGACAGATTGAAGGGATGGTGACTCGCATGAATAACGCCACCACGCAGCTTACTTCAGATCAGAACGTCAACCGGATCAATGACAGTCTGATGAAACTTGAGGAGACAGCCTCATTGCTTTACCGCTCAGCAGAACAGACACAAGCTTTGACATCAGAAGATAATCTTAAGCTTGTTGAGGCGTTCCTGAGCGATGCTATGGCGATACAGACTCAGGTTGCCGATATCATGTCATCTGCAGAATTATCCGCTGAGAACACGGCCCGCTTGACCTCAATCAGTCAGGACAGAATGGATTCTTTCCTGCAAAGGCTGGAAAATGCGGCGCTGAATATAGAGGAAATGACAGCACGTCTGCGTGATGATCCGTCGATTATCATCAGAGGGTCAAATTAACACCGGACAGAAATGAGCAGAATTATGTTTACCTTCCTAAAGCTATCCTCGCTATCGCAATCAGGCCTGTTGTTGCGGCTTCTGGCGGCTGTCTGTCTGGTTGGTGCCGTCACATCATGCGCGCCTGCGCCTTCACGTACACCAGATGTGTTCTATGATTTGAGCGTTCAGCCGGTAGGACAAACCTATGGCAGTACCGCGTCTCTCAGCATTGCGTCTATTTCGGCCCAGGGGGTGATGAGCGGCCGGCCATTTGTGACACAAACATCAACAGACCCTGTCGCCTATGCAGAATTGCGGGGGCATTTGTGGCATATCCCGCCATCTCAGTTATTGCAGTCTGCATTGGTTGACGGGCTGTCCGCGGGCTCAGCAGATCTTCAGATCGGCACCAGTGACACACTCACCTCACCTGATTACAGGTTAAAGCTGAAATTACGGCAATTCTCTTTCACGCCCAATGGTGAGGCGGTTATCGCGCTTGATGCGGTGATTAAGTCCAGACAGGCAGAGATATTGAAAACCGCGACCTATTCCGCCCGGCAGCCGGTTGCCGGTGACACGGCCGAAGCTGCGGTGCGCGCCTATCAGGACGCTGTGCAACAGATTGCTGAACAACTATCAGCAGATATTGCAGAACTGTTCTGATGCTGAACGCAGGCGCGGTGCAAGATTAAGCGGATATAGCCTTGCCGAATTTCAGCTCAGCCTGATTACCGTCTTCACGCATGGAAAACCGGACTTCGCTTGCTAACGCTTTGATTAAATTCAGGCCCATGCCGCCGTCTTCCGGAGGGCGGTGAGTGGTCACCCATAAATCAGGATCAGACGGGGGCGCGTTATCTGTGATGACCAGCGTCAGCTCATCCGGTGATGCGCTAAAATCAATACAGATTGTCCCGTCATTTGACCCGCCTTCAAATCCATATCGGATGATGTTTTGTAACACTTCTCCCAAGGCAAGAGAGACATCCATTTGCCGTTCTTCCCATCCGGCATCTTCAAGGCATGCATTCACATCCTCTCTTACCTGAGACAGGCATTCAGGCTGCGGAATATAGGTAAACTGCTTCGCTGACATTGACCTTCCACTTCCAAAACCACTTCACGGCCCGCCATCCTGATCTTCAGGTGATGGGCGCATAACAGGCGAAGATAATACATAAAGCGTAAAGGGCTTAACCTGTTCGCACAAGATATTGTCTTCGCTTTGTGTGCTGCTGCGGATAAATCAGGCCAAGAGGCCGCGCCGGCCCCTTGCCTTGCTGTGTTTCGGTATATATCAAGGCTGGACAATGAAAAGGGGCAGATATGCATAATTCAGATGAGTTCGGTTTTGGCACACAGATCAGAAAATCGCCATATTTTGACGCGACTGTAAAATGGGGGGCGAGCGGGTTTTCTGTTTATAATCATATGTATATCCCGCGTGATTTCGGTGATCCTGAACAGAATTTTTGGAATTTGATCAATGACGCCATTTTGTGTGATGTGGCTGTCGAACGTCAGGTGGAAATCACCGGCCCTGATGCGGCGCAATTTGTGCAGATGCTGACCCCGCGTGATCTGTCCCAGATGGCGGTCGGGCAATGCAAATATATCCTGATCACAAATGCTGAAGGCGGCATCATCAATGATCCTGTGCTGTTGCGGCTTGAACAGAACAGGTTCTGGATTTCACTGGCGGATAGTGATGTTTTGCTCTGGGCGCAGGGTGTGGCGGTCCATGCGGGTCTGGATGTAACTATCTTTGAGCCGGATGTCTCTCCTCTGCAATTGCAGGGACCGCGTTCGCTGCAGATAATGACAGCCCTGTTCGGTGAAGAGATTGAAAGCCTGAAATATTACTGGCTGCGTCAGTACACGCTGGACGGAATCCCTGTGGTGGTCTCCAGAACAGGATGGTCAAGTGAGCTTGGCTATGAACTTTATCTTCAGGATGGCAGCCGGGGCACAGAATTATGGGAAAAAATTATGGCCGCTGGTCAGCCGTTCGGCCTGCAGCCTGGCCATACGTCTTCAATCCGTCGCATTGAAGGGGCGATGCTGTCCTATCATGCGGATATGGATATTCGCACCAACCCGTTTGAATTGGGTCTGGATCGTCTGGTGGCACTGGACGCGCCGCATGAATTTATTGGGAAATCTGCCTTGCAGAAGATAAAACAAAGCGGCGTGACCCGCAAGCAGGTCGGTCTGGTGATTGATGGCGAGCCGTTTACAGGGCCGAATACAACATTCTGGCCAGTTGAAACAGATGGACAGGCCGTAGGCAAAGTCACATCAGCTGTCTATTCGCCTCGTCTCCAGAAAAATATTGCTCTTGCTATGGTCGGGACCGGCTCAGCTGATATCGGAACAGAACTGAGCGTGATGACCGCAACAGGCGCGCGCAGGGCGGTGGTGGTTGAAAAGCCGTTCTATGACCCCAAAAAGCAGATCACAACAGGCTAAAACGGTATCGACAGTAAATCCCGGCCAATCACCAGATTGCCGGTAAAGGTAGAACCGATTGCTGTTTTAAAGTCATCTGCGCTGGCACGAAACCCAATTTCAGGGACAAAGTGATTCACAACCAGCGTTTTGCAGTTTGCGGCGGCGGCGATGCGGCCCACATCTTCGCATGGGGTGTGGCTGGCCATAAAATGGTCCCACAGCTTCGGTTTGGTATCTTTCAGCAGATCGCATATCTGTTTTGCCCCGCCTAAGTGCATCGCTTCATGCACCAGAATATCGGCATCTTTGGCAAATTCTGCCAGGGGCGGGAAGTAGGCTGTGTCTGCGCCAAATACGATTTTTGCTGTTTCGGTCTCGAATTTCAGCGCAAAACAGTCTGTGACCGGCGGATGTTCTACCCGCAGGGCATGGACCTTCAGATTGTCATCTTCAAAGACAAGACCTTCGGTAAATTCATGACAGGAAAAACAGCTGCGGATATCGTTAAGGCCTTCATCATGAATGCGGATATCGATATCAAATGCCTGGCTGTCGATAAAACCAGCCATCAGCTGGTTCAGGCCTTGTGGGCCGAACAGCTTGATCTGATGAGCCGGGGCCCCGACCCAGCTTGTGTAGACAAGACCTCCCAGCTCTAGATTATGGTCACTGTGATGATGAGTGATAAACACTGTTTCCAGCTGGTCATAGGTAAAGCCTGCCTCAATGAACTGGCGGGTGACCCCAAGGCCGGCATCTATGACATAAACCTTCCCGTTCAGAACCAGAGCGCTGCTGGTTGGCCATGAACCGCCCTTAATCAGGCGCGGTCCGCCTTTTGTGCCGAACAGGACGACTCTGTTGGTTAGGTCTGTGTGCATTGCTTTATTCTTCTCATCTGTCTGTCCTCTTCAGTATTCCGCTTCATCAGACCGTGCTATCTGTTCGCACCGGAAGCCGGGAACAGCTTTGCGCTCTTAAGATTATCAGCTGAGGGTACAGCTGATGCTGCCTAACTGTCCAAAACTGGCAGAGACGTTATCACCTGAACTGATAGGCATTGGCTCTACACATGTCCCGGTTGTTACAAACTCACCTTCTTTGATGGTGATGTTCAGCGTGGATGCCTGATTGATAAACCACACCAACGCGGCTCTGGGGTCGCCCAGCACATTCGCCCCTTTGCCATCAAACCTGTCTTTGTCTGCGATGTGCGCCACCACTGCATGTTCAGCAAGGTCCAATTCCCGCCAGATATCGGGGGCCTTCGGGCCAAGCATAAACTGATGCGCACAGGCATTATCGGCGGCCAGCTGTGCGGCGCCAACTGAGGCAAAATCAAGATATCTTGAGTTCGGAAATTCAAGACCCAGATATAAATCAGAAACCAGGCTCATCGCTTCCTCTTGGCTGATTCTGGTTGGTCTGGGCGGGATTGTCTGTGCAAATTGAAACACAAATTCAGCTTCGGCAACCTGCATCCGGTTAGACCATAATGAGGCAGGCTGGCCTTGTTGCACCATCATGGCAGAGGTCAGGCGGCCCAGTAACGGGCCATCAACACCGATATGTGTCTGGCCGGCAACGCTAGTGGCGGCAATTTTCCAGCCCACGCGCGCAGCAGGCCCGTTATCCAGCTCAGCCTGAATGGCATATCCATCTGCTGTTGTGGCAGGGCAGAGCGCAGCGGGCAGGGCCTCAATAACCTTTCCTGTCTCCCTGCAGTCTGACAGCAACGCGCTGGCCTGTTGCACTGTTTTCACGTCCATCATTGTGCTTTGCTCCGCCCTGATAGGATTTACACATCCGCAAGAGTGACAGGTTTATGTTCAGCTGCCGACCGGCTCGCGGCTTCTGCCATGGCCAGCGCGGCAACACCATCATCCAGCGTGACCGGCATAGCTGTTTTGTTCAGCACAGCTTCAACAAAACTGGCCCATTCCGCTATATAGGCAGGCATATACCGCTCAAGGAAGAAATAGGTTGGCTTCGCCCCTATGACACCGTCTTTGGTGGATTTGACCACTGTGTTTTCCAGCATGTTCTGCGCCTGCAGCAGCCCGTCTGATCCCAGCAATTCTACACGCTGATCATAACCATAAACCGCACGGCGGGAATTTTTAATCACAGCGATTTTTCCATCTTCATAGGTCAGGATCACAGCAGCTGTATCGACATCTCCTGCAGCCCCAATTTCAGGGTCCACAACACAAGAACCAGTGGCGTGGATACTGACAGGGGCTTCCCCCATGATGAAATTGGTCATGTCAAAATCATGGATCATCATGTCACGGAACAAGCCGCCGGAAACTTTGACATAAGACACTGGCGGCGGGGCCGGGTCAAAAGAGGTGACAGACAATAATTCGGCTTTGCCGATCTCACCTGCCTGAAGGGCGGTTTTCACAGCTGCAAAATTCGGATCAAACCGGCGGTTGAATCCGATCATCACCGGCTGTCCGGATTCTGCGACCTTCTTCTGACACTGGCGTGCCCGCTCAAGGCTGAGGTCAACGGGCTTTTCACAAAAAACAGCTTTGCCAGCAGCGGTGGCCGCTTCAATCAGATCAGAATGGGTGTCAGTTGATGTCGCGATCAGGACCGCATCGATATCAGGGTTGGCAATGATCTCTTCAGAAGATGTTGCGGCAGCAGTGAACTGCTGGGCAACCGCCTCAGCGGCTGGCTGGTGAATATCTGAAACCGCAACCAATTGGCTGTCTTTATGTCCGGCGATAGTGCTGGCATGTAACTGGCCAATGCGCCCTGCGCCTAATAACCCAATATTCAGCATCAGTCTTGCTCCTTGTTTATGCGTTAAATGGTAAAGGCTGCGCGGAATGCTGCCAACGCCTGTTCTGGTGTGCCACTGGCAAAGGCTTCTAGCCCGACTGGTCCTTGATAACCCATATCGGCTAACGCTTTGGCAACAGCCGGATAATGAATCTCTCCTGTCCCTGGCTCACACCGGCCAGGATTGTCTGCAACCTGAATTTCACCAATGAACGGCAGACAGGCCTCGCACCATCTGATCAGGTCCCCTTCACCTATCTGGGTGTGATACAAATCAAGATTTATCCGCAATTCTGGCCTGTTCACGCAAGAGACCAGAGCCAGAACAGCTTCAGTTGACCCGAACGGACAGCCGGGATGGTCCAGTAGATTCAGATTTTCAAGACAGAATGTGACTCCTTCTTCTTCTGCCAGGTCACAGATCCGCATCAGCGTATCTCTGGCCTTCAGCCACATCTGCGGTGTCTCAGCTTCACATTTCACAAGCGGGATACCGCCGTCACCAAGGCCAGTACCATGCAGGTTCAGGCGCGCCACACCAAGGCGTTTGCCAATCTGTGCGGTTTGGCGGGCAGAGGCCAGCAGCATATCCGCCCCTTCATCATCCGCCAGCCGTCCTTCCAGATAGCCGTTCATAATCGTGAAACGGGCCCCTGTCTTTGCCAGCGCGTCAATATCATGATCAGGCCAGTTCCACAGCCCGACCCCGAATCCCAACTCCTTCAGGCGGCTGGCCCGCCAGTCAATTGGCTTATCCAGCCACAACATTTCAGCACAGGCAGCAAGCTCAAATGTCATCTTGAACATCCTCATCTAATTATGCGAAAACATAACTAATGCTCATGACTGCGCCTAGTCAAAAATCATCTAAATTGAAGGGTCCCGAAATGAAACAGATCAACATTGCGTCAATTCCGGCAGATGGCATCGGCCCAGAGGTGATCTCGGCAGGGATTGAGGTGGTGCAGGCTGTTTGTGAGCGCACTCCAGAGCTTGCCCTGAACTTCACGCATTTCGACTGGGGATCTGATTATTACAAAACACATGGCGCAATGATGCCTGCAGATGGGCTGGATACATTAAAAGGCTTTGATGCGATATTTTTTGGGGCTGTCGGCGCGCCTGATGTGCCTGATCACATCACCTTATGGGGGCTGCGTCTGCCGATCTGTCAGGGATTTGACCAATATGCCAATGTCCGGCCGACCAAAATCATCAAAGGGATTGACTCTCCTTTGCGAAAAGCGGGGCCTGGCGATCTGGACTGGGTGATTGTGCGTGAAAATTCAGAAGGTGAATATTCCGGCAATGGCGGACGTGCCCATCGCGGCATGCCAGAAGAGGTCGGCACAGAAGTTGCCATCTTCACCCGTGTCGGGGTGACCCGCATTATGCGTTATGCTTTTGGGTTGGCCCAGTCACGCCGGCGTAAATTGCTGACCGTGGTGACAAAGTCAAATGCCCAGCGTCATGGCATGGTGATGTGGGACGAAATTGCGGAAGAGGTGTCTGCTGAATTTCCTGATGTCACCTGGGATAAAATGCTGGTTGATGCGATGACAGTGCGGATGACGCTGCAGCCCGAAAGTCTGGACACGATTGTTGCGACCAACCTTCATGCCGATATTCTGTCTGATCTGGCTGGCGCTCTGGCCGGCAGCATCGGGGTTGCGCCAACCGCCAATATTGATCCCGAAGGCCGGTTCCCGTCGATGTTTGAACCAATCCATGGGTCAGCCTTTGACATTACCGGCAAAGGTATCGCCAACCCGGTGGCGACTTTTTGGTGTGCAGCACAAATGCTGGACCATCTGGGCCTTAATAATGAGGCGGGCCGCCTGATGGCCGCTATTGAGAAGGTCTGCGCAGATGGCGTGATGACCCCTGATGTCGGCGGCAGCGCAACAACCAGACAGGTGACCGACGCCATGCTGGAGGTTATCCGCGGCGCAAATACATAACAGTGTCAATCCTAGCCGATCTCAACTGAATTTCTTAATAATCTAACATAAATATTACCAAATGGTAACCAATATAATATCCTGCTTGACGATTATGGCTTGAAGGCGGTATTTTGCCTGTCAGGTCGGGCCGGGGGGATCGGTTTTTTAGTGGAGACTGGTCATGGCAGAATCAAAACAGGCAAAGCGCTTACGGGCGGCAGTACGGCCTGGTCGGCCGGAAAAATATACAGCTGAGACTGTTTTGAATACAGCCCTGAACCTTTACTGGACAGAAGGGGTGTCAGGGCTGTCTGTGAATGATCTGGTCCGTCGTATGGGGATTCCCAAGCCCAGCCTGTACCGTCATTTCCCTTCAGAGGATAAGCTGCAGGCCTCTGTTTTGCTGGCTTATGAGGCGACCGCCCTGTCCAGGCTGAGGGCGGTGAGCACACAGCCTGGCCCGTTTGCCCGCCAGATGGATGACTATCTGGAGATATTAATCACCGGTATTGCCGGGCATGCTCAGGGCTGTTTGTTATTTCAGATGCGCGAGAACAAAGACCGGCTTGGCCCGCGGGCCAGGGCCATTTGTGATGAGGTGTTTGCCCGTTATTTCAGTGATGTTCACAGCTGGCTGGCGGCGGCCGCGGCCAGACGAGAGATCAGCCTGTCAGCAGAACCGGTGGTGGCCACGCATCTGGTCATAGGTCTGATCACATTGATGCGGAACGCCTTTCGTGACGGGCTGGATGAGGCGGGTGTGCGCGCTCTGGCCGCAGCCCATTTACGCGGTATCTACACCCCTTCTGATCCGGCGGTGACGGTATGATGCAGGTATCAGTTGCTGAGCCATCTTCAGGGGCAGGCGGGTACCGGCGGCGGGATTGCCCGGCCTGTGGGGCGGCCTCTGCTGCGGTAGAGATTGACTATGATATGCAGGGCAGCGAGACAGTGTTGATTTGTTTTGCCTGCGGCGAGAGGCGCCAGCGCGACGAGGCAGGAGAGACGCGTTCAACTCTGCGGCACAAATGCCGGGTCAGGTTGCTGCTGGGCTAGCGGGGCTGTCTGTGCGTGCCGGTGGCGAAAAGGGCTAGGGCTAGTCTTTCCACGCCTTACAGGTGGCGTCTTCACGCCCGCCAGGGGCAGAATCCACATAGGCCTGTCCGGGCTTTGCAAAACGGTAACGCATTTTCCAGCTGGGATCTTCAAAATTGAGGATGGTCCGGCCCCAGATAACCATGTCACGATGTTTGACATTGGCGACCATACAGAACATCTCATCGCCGCCGACCTTCAGGTTTTGTTTTTCGGTTTCCGGGCACCATTCTTTCCAGTCGGTATTGTTCTTGCGCACCCAGACCTTGTCTGACCAGATGCCGTCTTCCAGCTTGAAATTGCGCACCCCGACGCCCTTAATCTTGCATTTGATGATGGTATCACCGGCCAGGGCAGGCGGGGTGGCAGCGGGCAGAAGATTGAGTAAAGACAGGCTCAGCGCCACAGCCAGAATACGTAACATTTCACTCACCTCCTATTGACACGCAGACACAAAAAACGCGCCGCGAAAATGCCACAGGACAGGGCGTGAGTCAAAGGGGGATGTTGGGGGCGTTTTTCCACCCAGCACCACAGGCGTGAACAGGTGAAGAATAAATGGGCAGTAAAGGTACGGGGGCTGCCCAGCCCTGACGAAAAGTTTTGCTTACGGAAAGCAACCAAATCGCTCTTTGTAACAAAGAGCGATTTGGTTGCAAGCCGTTGCCAGTCAGGAACACCCCCACTCACACGAGCACATTATCAATCAGGCGGATATCGCCGATACGGGCGGCAGCCAGCAGGACCATCTCCTCACAACCCGCCGCGCCCTTCTTATCCGCGCGCTCCTCATCCGCGCCGCTCTTTTGCGCACGCGTAACCGGGGTCAGCCTGTCTGCGTCACATAACGCCATATACTCAACCTTCGTGAACCCCGCGGCCAGAACCGCTGCCTCAGCGTCTGCCAACACCTTGTCAACACCTGCCACGTCTCCGCCGCGCAGAGCCTCTGCTGCCTCTTGCAACGCCTGATACAGGGCAGGGGCCGCTGCTCTTTGCTGGTCATCCAGATAGCTGTTGCGGGATGACATCGCCAGCCCGTCCGCCTCACGCACGGTGGGGGCGGGGATAACCTCAATACCCATATGCAGGTCACGCACCATCTGTTGGATCACGCGCAATTGCTGGAAATCTTTTTCGCCGAAAATGGCTTTCTGCGCGGCTGTCTGCACAAACAGCTGATACACAACGGTCGCCACCCCTTCAAAGAAATGCGGGCGGGAGACGCTTTCAAGGCCCTCTGCCGCCCCGCCCGGCGTGATAGAGGTGGCATGGCCGTGCCCATACATAGTTTGCGGCATAAAGACCGCGTCACATTTGCCGGTTGCGGCCAGCTTGTCGAGGTCGGCCTGAACAGTGCGCGGATAGCTGTTGAAATCCTCATGCGGGGCAAATTGCAGGGGGTTAACATAGATAGAGGTGATGACGCGCTCGCCATGCCGGGCCGCGATATCCAGCAAGGACAAATGCCCGTCATGCAAATTGCCCATGGTCGGGACCAGACAGACCGTCTGGCCGTCCGCCGCCCAGCCTGTGCTTACCGCCAGCATCTCTTCACGGCTTGTGCAGATCTTCATGACCGGCCTCTTATCTGTTTGTTCCTGTGTGGCGCGCCGAAAGCCTGTCGACAAGCTTCAGCACAGATTCATCAGCGCCGATATCTGCCGCGCTCTGGCTGAACAGATCTTTCACCGCAGCCGCCACGTCACTGGTCTGATTGGCCTGGCCAAAATAGTCAATATCCTTGGCCGCATTGGCCAGAGAAAAGCGCAGCCCGCTGATATCGCCCTCTTCAAGGTACGGGCGGAACCTGTCCAGCACAACTGACTTGCCGCCCCCGGCCTCCAGCACATGGACAAATATGTCAGTGTCAATGCCGTCAGCCCGTGCCGCTGCCGCGGCTTCTGCCAATATCGCCGCATAACCCAGCGAGACATAATTATGGATCAGCTTCAGCCCATGACCAGCCCCGACAGGCCCTGCTGTGGTGATGGTATCGGCAAAACAGCGCAACAGCGGCATCACTGTATCAATATCGCTCTCATCCCCGCCCAGGATCAGGTTCAGCTTGCCCTGCTCAGCTTCTTTCGGGGTGCGCGTCATCGCGGCATCCACATAGCGCAC
>CALKIF010000101.1:0-14852 GCA_937988715.1 uncultured Alphaproteobacteria bacterium
ATTCACCACAAGGGTATATTTTGCCCATTCCAGATTTTCGCGCACCGTATCTACTGTGCCTGCGACTCAATATGGGGCGATGTCTGCTTCCATTGTGGTCATCCAGTTGCCCAAAAAGACATCAATATCGCCTTTGGCCAGAGAGGCATAGGTGACCGGCACAGACAGCAGCTTTGTCTCTGTCTCATAGCCGAGCGCGTCCAGAATGACAGAGGAAACGGCGGTGGTGGCGGTGATGTCAGTCCAGCCGACATCCGAGAAGGTCACCTGCTCGCAGGCGGCGGATGCTGAACCAAGGCTGGCCCCTAACAAACCAGCACTCACGCAGGCCGACATGATGGATTTACGGATCATATCAAACTCCCAAAAGTTGTTTTTTCAAGTTATGAGATGTCCATTTAAACTATAAAAAATACAAATATATAAGAGCATATGTAGCAGTATGCTGGACTCTGCGGTGGAAGATCAAGAGAAAAAAATGACGCCCCTGGAGCCTATCTTTGGTCAGTCTGCCAGCTGGGGTGCAGAAACGGCACGTCATTGACCGGAGCCAGAGAGCTGTTGCCCAGAATATGGTCTGCGGCTTTCTCGCCAGTCATAATTGACGGCGCATTCAGATTGCCATTGGTGATCCGCGGGAACAGGGATGAATCCGCACAGAACAGATTTTCTGTGCCAATGACACGGCAATCCGGGCTGACCACGGCAAGCGGATCATCTGGTGATCCCATACGGCAAGTCCCGCACGGGTGGTAGGCAGATTCAGCCTCATTGCGGATAAACTCATCCAGCGCTTCATCTGAGGCGGCGTCAGCCCCGGGCTGGATTTCGTAATCATAAAACGGGGTCATGGCGGGCTGGCTTAAGATCTCCCGGCTCAGGCGCAAGGCCTTCCGAAAGTCTGGCAAATCATCTGGGTGAGACAGATAGTTGAATTTTATTTCAGGGGCTGTGGTGGGATCAGATGACTGTATCTTCACATGCCCGCGTGATTTTGATCGCATCGGCCCGACATGCAGCTGGAACCCGTGACCGGCGGCAGGGGCAGTGCCGTCATACCGGATGGCCACCGGCAGGAAATGATACTGAATATCGGGGTAGGGGATATTTTTGTCTGAACGGATAAAGCCCAGTGTTTCAAACTGGTTGGATGCCCCCAGACCTGATTTGAACATCAGCCATCTGGCCCCGATCAGGGCCTTTGAGACCAGATTAAGATGTTTATATAAGGTAATCGGCTGGCGGCAGGCGATCTGAAAATACACCTCCAGATGGTCCTGAAGATTGGCCCCGACCCCTTTACGGTCAGCTTTGACCTCAATGCCCTGTTTGCGCAGCAAGCTGGCTTCACCAATGCCGGATCGTTGCAGAATGGCCGGGCTGGCAATTGCCCCGGCAGACAGGATCACAGCCCTGCTGGCCAGAATATGCATCTGTCTGCCCTTATGGTAAACGCGCACACCTGTGGCCCTTTTGCCGTCGAACAATATCTGGTCGGCAAGGGTACGGGTAAACAACTTGACACGTCCTGTCTTCAGGGCTGGCCGCAGATAGGCGTTGGCAGTGGACCAGCGCCGGCCTTTCCAGACCGTCATATCAGCTGGTCCGAACCCTTCCTGGCGGAAGCCGTTATAATCTGGCGTGGCGGTATAGCCAGCTTCTGTCGTCGCCTCAACAAAGGCGTGATGCAGCGGGTTATCGCGCGGCCCGCGTGTGATATGCAAAGGACCGTCCGTACCGCGCCAGGGGGCCTCACCGCCATGTGAGGTTTCCATCCGCCTGAAATAGGGCAACACATCAGCATAGCCCCAGCCGGCCGCACCCAGGTCGCGCCAGTGATCATAATCCAGCGGGTTGCCCCGGACATAAATCATCCCATTGATAGAAGATGAGCCGCCGATAACCTTGCCACGTGGACAAACAAGAGAGCGGCCGTTCAATCCGGCTTCTGGTTCAGCCTTATACCCCCAGTCATAAACAGACATATTCATAGGGTAGGACAAGGCGGCCGGCATCTGGATAAAGGGGCCAGCGTCACTGCCGCCAAACTCAATCACTGCGATACGGGATTGTCCGGCAGCCGCCAGCCGGTAAGCAATGGCCGAACCAGCAGAACCTGAGCCAATAATGACATAATCAAAATGTTCTTCTGGGGGCGCAGAGGTCATCAACAGCCTGCCTGTCTGGTCATTTACCGTGACAGACAGTCTAGCCTTTCTGCTTGGTAAACTTCAAAAGAAATTTCACCACCTTACGGGTGCGCGTGCTGAACAGGCTGTCTGTGAAATAAGCCCCGGCCGCACGTTTGGACGCTTCAGACCAGCTGGGATAGGGCGCGATGGCCCCGGCCATTGCCGAGATATTCATTTTCTTGGTGATCGCCAATGCCCAGGCATGGATCATCTCTCCTGCATGTGGGGCAAGAATAGACGCGCCCAGAATCCGGCCCTTCTTTGTGGTGATGATACGGACCATACCTTCAACGCGTCGCTCTGCCCGGGCCCGGTCATTATCAGCCAGCTCCCAGTCAACCCGGCGCAGACCGGCTTCTGTATAGCGTTCGACAGCCTCAGCCCAGGTCAGCCCAACATGGCCCAGTTCAGGGTCTGTATAAGTCACCCAGGGGATCGCCTCATGGTTCAATTTGGCAGGCAGACGAAACAGCATGTTGCGGATGACAATACCTGCGTGATAGCCAGCGACATGTGTGAACTGGTGCCGCCCTGCCACATCCCCAATCGCAAAAATATGTTTTTGTGAGGTGCGCAGCCTTTCATCGGTGGTGATGCCTTTGGCGGTATAAGCGATCTGGCCAGCCTCCAGATGAAGCGCTTCAATATTTGGCCGCCGCCCGACCGCAACCAGAAGATGACTGCCCTTTACAGAATGCCCGTCTGCAAGGTCAATACAGATTGAGCTGCCTTGTTGAGAGACGCTGGTGATCTGGGTATTTTCAATTAATGTGATCTGCTCATCCTCAAGCCGTTTTTTCAGACGACCCACCAGCTCAGCATCATCACGGCCCATTATAGTGAAGGCTTCAACAACAGTTACCTCACAGCCCAGACGGCGATGGGCCTGCGCCATTTCAATGCCAATCGGCCCGCCCCCGATAACAAGCAGATGGTCTGGCTTGTCCTGCAGCGCAAAAATGGTCTCATTGGTATAAAACGGCACATCTGTCAGCCCCTCAATCGGTGGGGCCCAGGGGTGAGAGCCTGTGGCGATCACAAAATAGCGGGCACGAACCTCAACCGGGCCGTCAGATGTGTCGGCCTCAACTTTATGGGGCGATGCAAACCGGGCTTCAGCCTGAATAACCTTGACCCCTAATGAGGTAAACCGTTCAACGGAGTCATGCGGGGCGATGCCAGCAATGACGTCAGCCACATGGGCTTTGACTGCGGCAAAATCAATCGCTGGTTCTGCGCCTGCTGTAATCCCCATTGCCGGGGCACCGCCGGCGGCCTTTGCGGCTTTGCCTGCGGCCAGCAGGGCTTTGGACGGGACACAACCTGTGTTCAAGCAATCGCCGCCCATATCCGCGCGTTCCAGCAACACCACATCCGCGCCCATCTGGACAGCGCCGGCAGCAACCGACAAGCCGCCTGAACCGGCGCCAATAATACAGATATCTGTGTTCACGATTTCAGTCATCTTGTCCCTCATCGCCAGCAGCAGCTTTTTGCCTGGCTCTCAGCCTCTGCCACAGGGCCGGCAGCAGTGACAGCGCACCAAGCGCAAATAAAGGCGCAATAACAGCTGGTTCGCTCAGCACCGACAGATCAGGGCTTTGCCCGCGGGACAGCAGAATGTCAAAACTTCGGGCCACCCAAACATAGATTAATGTGCCTGGCGCAATACCAATAAAGGTGGCCAGAATATATTGGTTCAACCGCATGCCCAGCAAGGCCGGCACAATATTCACCACCCAGAAGGGCGCAGCCGGAATCAGCCGCAAGGCCAGCAGATAGGAAAAGGCGTTTTTCTGGAATCCGGCTTCCAGTTTTGCCATGAAGCCAGAGGTTCGCTGCGCTAAAAATTCGTTCAGTACAGTCCGGGCCGCAATAAACACAATCGTGGCGCCAATGGTTGCTGAACATATGATGACCGCTGCCGCGCTCCAGCCCAGCAACGCCCCGCCAGCAAGCGTCAGAATAGAGGCGATAGGCAAAGACAAGGCCACAGTGAGGATATAAGCAAAAGCAAACGCCAGCACAGATAATACAGGGGCTGTTTCAACATAGCTTTTCAATGTGCCGTAATTTTCAGCCAGAGCGCTGAAGGATAAATAATTATGTGCACCGCTGAGGAAGAATAGGGCCAGACCAGCCAACAGCAGGACAGGAAGAGCACGTCTGGCAAGACCAGTTCTGGTCCCTGAGCTGCCAGCGCGATGTGATGCGTTCATGATGATTCCTGTCTTATGATTGTTAATGCTTCAGGCCGCCCCAAAAAGAATGGAAAGACCAGCCCTTATTCAGCCATAATGTTTTGCTTTCAATCATCTGGTCCGAAAAAACTAATTCCTAGTCTGTATGCTGTTTTTGCGATAGGAATAAAACGAAGATAGACAGAATTAAGACTTTTCAGCAAGGCGCAGTTTGACAAGAGATAAAGATGATGGCGGAGAAATCTGAGGCAAAGCAAACGCGGCCCCGCAGCCAGACAGAACAGGACAGACAGCAACGCCTGAATAAGGCGCTTCGCGAAAACCTTCTCAAACGAAAGCAGCAAAGCCGGTCTCGGCAAAACCTGCAGACACCAGAACAAAAACCATAAGAACAAAAACCAGGGATAAGGACAGGCAGGACAATAATGGGACGTCTGGCAGTTAATGGCGGCAATCAGCTGCATGGGGAAATCACCATCAGCGGCGCAAAGAACGCAGCACTGCCTCTTTTGGCAGCAGGGCTGATGGCCGAAGGCGGCACCGGCCTGACACTGACAAATCTGCCAGACCTTGCTGATACGCGGCTGATGATCCGTCTTCTTGAGCAATTGGGCATGAGCGTTGATCAGCAGGCAGATAGAGTGGCCATATCAGGGGCGGCCACCAATACCGATGCACCTTATGATCTGGTCAGCCAGATGCGGGCATCCATTCTTGTGATGGGACCTTTGCTGGCACGCTATGGAGAGGCGCGCGTGTCTCTGCCTGGTGGTTGTGCGATTGGCTCTCGGCCTGTTGATCTTCACATTCGTGCCATGCAGAAGCTGGGCGCGGTTGTTGAACTGGCAGATGGGTATGTTCAGGCGCGCACCCCGAACGGGCTGAAAGGAAACAAAATCATCTTTCCGTTTGTGTCTGTCGGGGCAACAGAGAACGCGATGATGGCCGCCTGTCTGGCCACAGGCACGACCCAGCTGGTGAATGCCGCGCGCGAGCCGGAGATTGTGGATCTGGCGGCCTGTCTGTCGGCGATGGGGGCAAAAATTTCCGGGGCTGGCAGCGATGTCATCACAATAGACGGGGTGAGCGCCTTGCATCCGGCAGAGCACCCGGTTGTGGCTGATCGGGTTGAGGCGGGCAGCTATGCCATGGCGGTGGCGATGACTGGCGGAGAGCTGTGTTTGAAACATATGGTACCTGCACATCTGGATTCCCTGTTTGAAGTGATGCAGCAGGCCGGCATAGATATTGTTGCCGGACAGGATGAGGTGCGGGTTACCAGCAATGGTCAGTATCGCGGGGTTGATATTGAAACCCAGCCTTATCCGGGATTCCCGACCGATCTGCAGGCCCAGTTTATGGCGATGATGTGCCGGGCAGATGGCCTGTCAAAAATATCTGAAACCATATTTGAAAACCGCTTCATGCATGTCCCTGAACTGGTCAGAATGGGCGCAGATATTCAGGTTGAAGGGCGTATCGCCCTGGTCAGGGGCAAGCCGTCATTATTGTCTGCGCCGGTCAGAGCAACGGATTTGCGTGCGTCAGTCAGTCTGGTTTTGGCGGCGCTGGCGGCTGAGGGGCGTTCAGTGATCAGCGATATTTATCATCTGGACAGAGGCTATGCTTCATTAGACAGCAAGCTGGGCAACTGCGGTGCTGACCTGGAACGGTTGGATTGATGCGCTTGGGGGCCGTGCTGGCTGATGACAACTCCTGACAGGCTGAAACTGAAAGCTGTAGCTGCTGAAGATATTCAGGTTTTATCTGCCTTGCTTCAGGACAGCCTGGTTGCGGAGTCTGATATTCGGTTTCTGGCTGAAGAAGCATGTCTGGTCATGGTGCTGAACCGGTATTGCTGGGAACAGAACAGTCAAGAGACCCAATCCCAGCCCCAACGCTGTATGTGTGGGCTGAAAGTAACTTCAGTCAGCCAGATCAGACAGCGTGGCCTGTCTAGCCAGACAAACCAGTTTTACAATTTACTGTCGATAACGTATGAAGAGGCGATAAAAAGACTGACATTCACCTTTTCTGAGGGATGTGGTATAAGGCTCGACGTGGACAGACTGGCACTTCTTGTGCAGGACGTCGCAGACCCGCACCCTGGCTTTGCCCGGCCCCAACATGAGGATGGCTGAACAGGGGATAGAACCAGATATAAAGAGGCCCTGAACGTGGCGTTGCAGACTGACAAACAAAAGCTGATACTGGCGGTGCCGAAAGGGCGCATTCTGGATCAGCTGATGCCGATTTTCGGGCAAATTGGTCTTCAGCCGGAAGCCGCCTTTTTTGACGCTGCGGACCGGCGGCTGAGATTTGCAACCAATTGTGATGATATTGATGTTATCCGTGTGCGCAGTTTTGATGTGGCCACATTTCTGGCTTATGGCGCAGCTCACCTGGGTGTGGCGGGCTCAGACGTGTTAGCCGAATTTGACCATCCTGAGATTTACGCCCCTGTTGATTTGGGGATCGGCCAATGCCGGATGGTGGTGGCTTGTCCTGCTGAACTGGCTGAACATGATGATCCGCGTACCTGGTCTCATGTACGTGTGGCCACAAAATATCCGCATCTGACAAAAACATATTTTGCTGCCCGCGGTGTGCAGGCCGAATGTATCAAGCTGAATGGTGCTATGGAACTGGCCCCGTCAATGGGTCTGTGCAGGCGGATTGTTGATCTGGTTGAAACAGGATCAACCCTGGTGGCCAACGGCCTTGTTGAACTTGAGACCATCTCTGCGGTCAGCTCACGCCTGGCGGTCAATCGGTCAGCGTGGAAACAGCACCCCGAGATGATCGATAAATGGATCAGCCGGTTCAGAACCGCTGTAACCGCCGCTGCAGAATAACCAACGGACATTATGTCCTGTTCATGCACCATTAACTAGATAACTAAAGGGCTGAATGCCGCTATTATGACTGACAAGCTGGTGTATATTCATATTGAACAGGATAGTTCTAAGCGGGTATCGCCGGAACGGCTGCATGAACAAGAAGTAGCCGTATATGATCTGCTGGATGAAAACCAGTTCAATGTGGTTGCCCAGAGCGGCCCATATCATTTGTATCTCAAGACAGATTTACGGCATATCTATTTTGATGTTCGTGACCAGCATGAAGCCGCGCTCAGCGGTTTTGTTATGGCCTTGGGACCATTCCGCCGGATCATGCGTGATTATCATATGGTCTGTACCAGCTATTATGATGCTATCCGGACAAAATCACCATCTCAGATTCAGGCGATAGATATGGGCCGCCGCGGCTTGCATAATGAAGGGGCTGAGCTGTTGAAACAACGGCTGGAAAACTATGTTGAAGTAGACGGCCCAACCGCGCGCCGTCTGTTCACTTTAATTTGTGTGATGACATCCAAGGGGGAACAATGACGTCTGCTGAAATGCCGGTCTTATTTGCCTGCACACAAAATGCTGTCAGGTCTGTCATGGCCAAAGCATTGTTTGAAAAACGGCTGCTGTCTGCAGGCAGGCCAGCGGTGTCCTGTGGCCTTATTGAAGGGCCGCTTGATGGGTTCGTGGTGTCGGTTCTGGCAGAAACAGGTGTTGATGTCAGCAGCCATGAGGCACAGGTTTTTGAAGCACTTGACCCGGCTCAGTTTGACCTCATCATCTCGTTTTCAAGAGAGGCTGAGGACAAGGCGCGCAGATGGGCAAGGCCGGGGTGTACAACCTTGTTCTGGGATGTCCGTCCGCCTCTTGTCAGTGAGCGTTCACGCGAGGAGACTTTGGACAGCTATCGGCAGATCAGAGATGAGATAGATGGTCTTCTGACAGAATTTTTCAGCGAAAATAAGCAAAAAACTTGACCTTTTGTGCAAAAGTGACCAACACTGTCGGGCACATAAAAGGACAGATATAAGGAACATACTGTATGGCCAAGGAAGGCGTCATTGAATTTTCCGGCACTGTTGCCGAATTGTTGCCGAACGCGATGTTCCGCGTAAAGCTGGATAATGATCATGAAGTGCTTGCCCACACAAGCGGCAAAATGCGGAAAAACAGAATCCGCGTGCTGGCAGGTGACAGGGTGAATGTTGAAATGACCCCTTATGATTTGACCAAGGGGCGGATCACGTTCCGGTTCAAGTAACCTTTGACAGGTGAAAGGCCCGAAAAAGGCCATGAGAAGCTATTTAACGCCGCCGCCTCAGCATCACCTTATTCTTGCCTCGCAATCCCCCCGCCGCAAACAGCTGCTGGTTGACGCCGGGATCAGCCTGCATCAGATCGCAGCTGCTGACATTGATGAAACACCTGACAACGCGGAACTGCCCGTACCATACGCGCTGCGTATGGCACAGAAAAAGGCTGAGGTCATCGCGGCGACATCATCTGGCCAGTTTGTTCTGGCTGCTGATACAGTTGTGGCCTGTGGCCGGCGGATACTGCCGAAAGCTGAAACCCCTGAACAGGCGGCGGCCTGTCTTGATATTTTGTCTGGCCGGGCACACCGGGTTTATGGCGGGATTTGTTTATGTCTGCCAGACGGGCAGATGCGCACCCGTCTGTCTGTCAGCCAGGTAAAGTTCAGGGTTCTGGATAAAACAGATAAACAAGCCTATCTGGCCAGCGGTGAATGGCAAGGCAAAGCAGGCGGGTATGCTATTCAGGGCCGGGCAGGCCTGTATATCCGCCAGATCACAGGTTCATATTCAAATATCGTCGGGCTGGATATGCATCATGTAGCTGGCTTGCTTCTGGCGGCGGGGTTTACGTATGCAAAAGCTGGCTGATGGTCTGCTGTTTGACTGCCCAGATCATCCCCGTCTGATTGCGGTGGTTGAAGATAGCAGAGTGACTGATTTATGGGCTGAGCAGGACAGCTCTGAGCGTCTGGGTGCTGTGCATCTGGCCCGTGTCACAGGCCGGTTTGACCACCATCAGCGCCTGTCCGGGCAGCTTTTGTCCGGCACATCTGTCAGCTGGCCTGTCAAAGGCAAGGCCAGGATCACACAAGGCCAGCTGGTGCCGGTGACCCTCACAGCCACAGCCCGGCAGGATAAACCTGTACAGGCCGTCGCCGGCATTGAGCTGGCAGGCCGCTTTACCCTTTTGCGCTGGCGTGGCGGGGAGACAGGACAGGTTTATCTGAGCCGGAAGGCGGGCAAGCAGAAGTCAGATGAGCTGCAGATGAGCAAATTAAATGAGCTGTGTCAGCATACAGGAGCGCTGGCAGCTGGCTTTGATGTGGTGGTCAGGCGTTCAGCCCTTCTTCCGGATAACCAGCTGGATGAGGCGATATTCACCCTGATTCAGGCTGAGGTCACCAAACTGCTGGCAGGCTGGGCCGGACAGGCAGATAACCCAGAGGAGCTGCACACACAAACCCAGCCCCGCCTGATCTATACAGGTCCGCCGCTTGATGTTCTGCTGGGGCAGCTATATCCAGAATTACCGGTGCGCCAGCTGGGGCCGGGTGACGTGCCGGTTGTGCAGGATGCTTATGATCAGGCAGTAAAGACCCGATATGAAACCAGCCATGGTGCGGTATTCTGGTTTGAACAGACAAGAGCTGCGGTGATGATAGACATAGACAGCGCCGCCAGCAAGCTGGCCCCGGACAGACTGTGTGAGCTGGTCTTGCCTGAGCTGTTCACACAGATATGCCTGCGCAGGCTTGCGGGCAAAATTCTTGTAGATATGCCCTATATTGCACATCATAAACGCCACTCTGTTTTGGCGGAAATTGACCGGCTGTCGCGCCGTGATCCGCGTTATCCAGATTGTCTGGGCTTTACCCGGTCTGGCTTGGTGGAATTGTCTGTCCGGCATGGCCGCCCTGTTCTTGACAAAGATGATACGCTTCAGGCAGTGATAGATCAGCTGGCCAAAAGAGTGCAGAGATGACGGAAAAAACCTCACATCTGAAGATTGTCAAAGGCGGCACACAAACAGCCCCCTGCCCGATATGCTCGAAACCCGCGCTGGCCCCGCACACGCCGTTTTGTTCCCGCCGCTGTGCCCAGCTTGACCTCGGTAAATGGTTAACTGGCGATTATGCCATCCCGGCCCATGAGGCGATGGATGACAGTGATGTTGAGATGCTTCTGGCTGCACATGAAGCCGGGACCGGTGATCAGGGTGATGAGGACAGATGAAGCCTGCCTGTTATGTCTTGTTAACCCTATCAAAACACACTGATTTGGGGCTGGACAGAGCCGGATGATATGGGTATAAACGCTAAATCTTAAAGCCAGACAGGTTCAGGCAAGGTAACGGCCGCAACGGCCTTTTTTACTGCCTGAACAGACAAAAATGGCTGATAGGCCCAGGTAGCTCAGTTGGTAGAGCAGTGGACTGAAAATCCTCGTGTCGGTGGTTCGAATCCGCCCCTGGGCACCATTTTTTCTTTTAAATTCCTCAATTGCTACCTGTTTTAATTGGATTTATCTTTTTGAAATGGGTTTGCGTGCTTTACATGTTGTAAGTGAAGAGTCAGTTGTATCTATCTCTATTTTTCAGTGCATTTCTCGCAGCTACCCTGCTTCCTGCTCAATCAGAGGCGGTGCTTGCCTATCAGATTTCGGCTTATCCTGACGCCCTAGTCTATCTTATCGCTATTGCAACAGCAGGTAATGTGTTAGGGGCAATTTTGAACTGGGCGTTGGGCAGGTTTTTCACGCAATTCAGCCACAGAAGCTGGTTTCCTGTTTCTCCTTGTAAGCTAGCTAAAGCAGAGCAGCATTATAAACGATATGGTCGCTATTCCCTTTTGCTCAGCTGGGTCCCGTTCATTGGCGATCCCATCACTGTTGTTGCCGGGGTTTTGCGTGAACCTTTATGGTCGTTTTTTGTTTTGGTCACTCTTGCGAAAGGCTCACGTTACATCTTTGTGGCTGCCTTGGTGACCCCTATCTTATAGGTAGGATTTCGCCTTTCCGCCGTCAGCATAGCTGCTTGTTTCGTCGCAAAGAAAACTGAAGGTGAAACCGTGTCAGGGGGCCTACCAGGCTTTTCCCCTGGCTGAGACAGGCCAGACCGCCTCAACTTGTCCATTGCGGATACAGACATACCAGTCATGCAGATTACAGGTCGGATCACAATGACCCGGGATCAGGCGCAGCTTGTCATTAATGGACAGCTTATTCTGTTTATCTTCAATCACACCATGCTCATCTGAACAGGTGATGTAGCGCACGTCTTCACGCCCGAAAATCACCGGCAAGCCACTATCCACAGACTGGACTTTCAGCCCGGCATCACAGACCGCCTGACCGGGGATTGCAGTGCTCATCACACTGGTCAGAATAAACAGCGCATTCCTCCATTCGGCTTGATCCAGCCTGTGGCCGTCCTGGTTCTGAACCCGGCCATAATCGGCATCCATGAACGCATAAGAACCGCATTGAATCTCTGTATAGACACCAGAAGCGGCCTCAAACAGAAAACTGCCTGTCCCGCCGCCGCTGACCACCCGGCAAGTCAGGCCTGCCCAAGACAGGCTATCAAGGCAGGCTTTAACATTCATAATCACATGATCCAGAACCTGTTTGCGCTGGCCGTAGCCTTGCTCATGCTGGATGCTGCCGTGATAGGCCTGCAGGCCGTCAAAAATCAGCCCGTCTGCGGTATCGATGGCAACAGCCAATGCGGTGACCTCGTCCGGGTGTGATACACCGCACCTGCCTGCCCCGCATTCAAGCTCCACAAGACAGCGGATCTGTGTGTTCTGTTTCACCGCTTCGGCAGATAACGCCGCGATATTGGCCAGATCATCCACACAGACTGACAGCTGGCACCCTGTAGCAGCGATGCCGGCCAGTCGGGTTATTTTCAGCGGATCACAAACCTGATTTGTGACCAGAATATCGGCAATGCCGGCTCTGGCGAAAACCTCTGCTTCTGAGACTTTCTGACAGCAAATGCCGCTGGCCCCGCCAATTTCGTGTTGTTGGCGGGCGACATCAACTGATTTATGCATCTTGGCATGGGCCCGAAGCGTAACATCATAAGGCGCGAGAATATCGGCCATGCGCTTCAGATTAAATTCGAACTGATCCAGATCAATGATCAGGCAAGGGGTCTGTATATCAGCTTCCGCCATACCAGGCAGGGCAGGAATATCAAACCCCAGCACAAAGTCCTGTTGAATTTTGCTGATTGTCATCACTCTGCCTTTCAGGGTTTAATCTAAATATAACAAGGATTGCCCGTAGGGGCAGGATAACAGAGGTTTACTGCAAAGGCCGAGACAAAACATGATTTCATTAACCGGGAAGCGGATTTTTGTCAGTGGCGCGGCGGCGGGCATGGGATACAGCGTGGCCCGGCTGGCGGCGGCGGCTGGTGCGGAGGTCCATGCCACAGATATTTCTTCTGACGGTTTGCAGAGCCTGGCTGATGATGGCCTGCATACAGACTTGCTGGATGTCACAGAGCAGGCAGATGTATCAGCCTATTTCGCGGCACGGGAAGATTTTGACGGCCTTGTTAATATGGCCGGATGGGTTCATCACGGCAGCCTGACTCAAACAGAGCTGGCTGACTGGCACCGGTCGTTTCGGGTTAATCTGGACAGTATGTATTTTGTGCTTCATGCCGCGCTTCCCGGCTTGATCCGTCAGGGCGGCGGCAGCATTGTCAATATGGCGTCTCTGGCCTCATCAGTGAAAGGCTTTCCGTTTCGGGCAGCCTATAGCGCGTCCAAAGCAGCTGTTATTGGCCTGACAAAATCTGTGGCTGTGGATTATATGGCAGACGGCATAAGATGTAATGCTATCTGTCCGGGCACAATTGAAACCCCGTCTTTGCATGGCCGGATGGCGGCGATGGCGGAAAAGCTGGGCTCTGCAGACGCTGCCAGAGACTGGTTCATCACCCGTCAGCCTATGGGCCGCCTTGGCCAGCCAGATGAGATCGCCTCGCTTGTTCTGTATCTGCTTTCAGATGCCGGGGCTTATGCCACCGGTCAGCCTTTCATTGTTGATGGTGGGACGATCGCTTAAGGCAGCTTATTGTACCCGCCAGCCAGAGTGGCGCCTTAACCGCGTGTGAACAGAACATCATGGTTAAACGGTTTTTTCACTGACCATTTGACCTCAAACCCATAGCTTGTCATCTGGTCAATAATATCCAGATTTTCATTATCAATCTCAATGAACACTTGTTTCAGTGACGGGTTCGCCAGAATTGAGGCGGCGCCTTTCAGAACCTCTGTTTCCGCCCCGTCGACATCAATTTTCATATGTGTCGGATAGAGTGTTTCTGCCGCCGCGAAATCATCAAGCGCAAGCATCATCACCTCATAACTATAGGGCACGTTCTTCTTGTGCAGATGCGATATATGGGTATCTGAATTTGTGGTTATGGTCACCATTTCACCGCTGGCGGCCCCAACAGCTGCGAAAATAAACCGGAACCGGTTTTCATTCAGCGCCCTGTTCAGGCTGCAGAAATGGCTGTGATACAGATTACAGTCAAAGCCAATAACCGTAACGCCCCTGTCCGCAAAGGAAGAGGCAAGGGCTGCTTCCTGACCATAGCTGGTGCCCACATCAAACAGCACAGCATTATCATCCAAATTATTCAGCCACTGATAAAGCGCAGGCTCGCGCCTGCCGCCTTCAATAGCGCGCAGATCTTCAGTCACATAATGACAATTCACCGGTACGAAAAAGCGGGCCGTCATGTCCATTATGCTGATCGATCTGTGTTTGGGAAACAAACGGAATAACCGTCCCAGAATATGGTTGAAGATAAGCTGCATCCCGCATCTCTTTATCTCTTTTGCGCTTTCAGCAGAGTATAAAGAGAATATTAAGTTATATCTAATAAAAAGGAGTTCAGCCGGATATCCTGCCCCCTCGGCCACAGCTCTTATTTTGGTTCAGAACGGAATTGAACATCTGTCAGATTTTTTAAAATGGGGCGCAAAGCTTATAGCGGTTCGACAGTGTCGTTCTGTTTAATTGTTCCCCCTTTGATGATCCGGCAATTCAGCCCTGACCGGTTATATAAGGGCAGAACAAGAGGTCTGTTCAGAAGGGTTTCAAGATATTTGCACGGGAAGTTCAATCGTCCCCCCTCTAATATGGCCTCACCAATCTTGAATCTCTTGCCGACAAGATAATTTAACGGAACGCCTTCTGTTGTAAGGTTCCGTCTGTGCTCATGCGGCTTTAAGAGGATGCTTTTTTCCTGAATGGGCGGCTGGTTTTGTTCCAGAGCATCGAGGACTTCTTGTTCAATGATGGTCACATCCCTGACATCAGGAATGTGAGAATAATGTCCTGTGCCATTGAAATATCTGTCGCCTTTGATGCCTTTGCCGTCTACTAACTCTGCAACCGGCAATTCTGTCATCTCTTCTGATGCTGCCCTGGCAATATGGATGAATAATAATTTTCCTGGACCCCATTTCATAAGACTGCCTCTGTTAAGCTACGCTAACCAATAAACCATACCCCCCGTGCCATTTTGCGGTCAGCCTTATCAGA
>CALKIF010000102.1:0-2298 GCA_937988715.1 uncultured Alphaproteobacteria bacterium
CAGACGAAAACAGCGATTTATCAAGCCGGTTTTTAGACCGTTTATGGATGGTTTTGATCCTGCCGGGCATTGTCATGGGTGTGGCCCTTGCGATGCAGTATGAGCTGGATGAACTGCTTGCTTTTGGCGGGGTAGACGCCCCGGCGACATTATGGGGATTTGCAGGCGGCATGTTGTGTCTTGTAATGTGGGCGTTGCGGCGGCTGCTGCCTGGCCTGCCGGTAAATAACACGCAAAGTTCAGATATCATCAGACGCACCATTTCAGATACAAATTTTGTCACCAGTTGGGTTGTTTTCGCGTTTCTATTGTTTGAACTGTCCGTGCATTTTCTGGATTTAGATCTGAGCAGCTTGTTTTCATCTGTGGCTGCTCTGACCCCGCTGGTCGCTGTATTAATCGGCTTCCTGCCAGGATGTGGCCCCCAGATATTGGTGACCACCTTATATCTGTCTGGCTTCGTGCCTTTATCGGCACAGATAGGGAATGCCATCAGCAATGATGGTGATGCCTTGTTTCCAGCCATTGCCCTAGCCCCGAAAGCGGCCATCATGGCGACTCTTTACTCGGCCGTCCCTGCGCTCATCCTGGCCTATGGTTGGTTCTTCCTGGTTGAGGGCTGAGCCATCTGACAATCTGTCCTGATAGCTGAAGGAAACAGCGTCCAGCTGTTCTGTCCAGAGCGGTTCGGGAAACCGGATAGCTGTTTTCTCCGGCGCCAGATATTCATCAAATCCAGTTTGGATCAAATGACGGAACTGATGCGGCAACAGCAAGCCAACCGCCCTGAGGCGACCAGCAAAACCCTGTAATAAAGGACATCAGCCAGATCACGATTTGATCAACAGCTTCTCTGTCAGGCTGCCGGGGATATACAGCTGTAATGGGTAGGGGCGGCTGGTTATCCCGCCCTATTGATGGCTGAAGTCATCACGCCCCGGTAAATGCCTGCAGGCCGGTCTGGGCACGCCCGAGGATCAGCGCGTGAACATCATGTGTACCTTCATAGGTGTTCACAGTTTCCAGATTCATCAGGTGACGCATGACATGATAGTCTTCTGAGATACCGTTTCCGCCATGCATGTCACGCGCCATGCGCGCAATATTCAGGGCCTTGCCACAGCTATTCCTCTTCACCAGCGAAATAAGTTCTGGTGCACAAGCCCCTTCATCCAAGAGCCTGCCGACCTGAAGCACAGACTGCAGGCCAATACCGATTTCGGTCTGCATATCGGCAAGTTTCAGCTGTATCAGCTGATTACCAGCCAGCGGTCGACCAAATTGTTTGCGCTCAAGTGTATAAGAGCGGGCAGCGTGCCAGCAAAATTCGGCGGCGCCTAATGCACCCCAACTGATCCCATAACGGGCCTTGTTCAAGCAACTGAACGGACCTTTCAGGCCTTCAACATGCGGCAACAGCGCATCTTCACCAATCGCAACCTCATCTAGTGTGATAGAACCTGTCATGGAGGCCCGTAAAGAGAGCTTACCCTTGATCACATCCGCGCTCAGCCCCTTAGCTCCTTTTTCCACCAGAAACCCTTTAATTTTGCCATCATGGGCTTCTGATTTTGCCCAAATCACAAATAGATCAGCCAGGGGCGCATTTGATATCCACATCTTTGAACCAGACAGGCTGTATCCAGACGCGGTTTTCCGGGCAAGCGTCCGCATAGAGCCCGGATCAGATCCCGCATCAGCTTCGGTCAGACCAAAACAGCCAATCAGCTCGCCAGTTGCCAGGCGAGGCAGATAGGTTTGCTTTTGCTGCTCTGTGCCGAACGCCTCAATCGGGTGCATGACCAGAGAGGATTGAACAGACAGCATAGAGCGGTAGCCGGAATCTATCTTCTCAACCTCTCGCGCAACAAGGCCATAGGCCACATGACCAGCGCCGGCGCCGCCATAAGCTGGATCAACCGTTACCCCTAACAAGCCCAGCTCTCCCATTTCCCGAAAGATGGCTGTATCGGTTTTCTCTTCACGAAACGCCTCTACGATACGCGGGGCCAGCCGATCTTCTGCATAGGCTTTCGCAGTATCACGAACCAGCCGGTCATCTTCAGAGAGCTGGCTGTCCAGTGCGAACGGATCAGCCCAGTCAAATACCGGTTTTGCTGTTTTTGAAGCTGGAGAGGGAATAACACTGTCCATGGTCAAGATCCTTCATCAGTCATGATGTCTGCCGCAGCAACATATGCTGTGGGGGCTTATGGCTATCCCTTAAACCTAGTCCGGTGATTGGGTAAAGAAAAGAGGCTTTTTTACCAGAGAGAATGAAGCATCTGATTTTTCCGG
>CALKIF010000103.1:0-20165 GCA_937988715.1 uncultured Alphaproteobacteria bacterium
GACGCTTAAATCTCAAGAGTCTGTAATTCTGTAATAATTTCAGACACATCGTCATATGGAGGGGCTGCAAAATGATTGTCAGGGCTTCCAGTCATCGAAGCGTTAGTTCAGCCAATTCTACAGGATTATCGCCGCTGAAATAGGCCTGTGCCTGTGCCCATTTCATTATGTAAGTCAAACGCTGTATCAGTTTTTTGCTGTCCAAATAAGCGCGCGGACAGACAGAATCTCTGCGGATGAGATGCGCGAGTTTATGCCCATAAATCCCCAGAAAATGTGGTATTATTGGGCATTAAAGCTGACAAAAGAGAACATATAGAAGGAGGGTTTGGCTCCCCGGGACGGATTCGAACCGCCGGCCAAGCGATTAACAGTCGCTTGCTCTACCGCTGAGCTACCGGGGACCAGTGCGGTTTAACGTGAGCAGTTATACATCATCACTTGTAAAGTGCAATCCCCTTTTTTCACCCATAGTTAAACTTCTGAAGGGGCGGCCTGGTCCTGCAAAGCAGACAGAATTTGGGAAGCGGTTTGGTCCATTTCAGCTGCTGAGCAGTCTGCTTGTGCCAGCTGCAGCCATTGGGTGCGGTTATGGCGGCTGACAGACTGGTCATAGGCAGGGTCATAATGAGTGCTGAGCAGGGCTTCGGCCAGACCGCACCAGTCGCCATCCTGCATCAGCTTCTGCCAGCTTCCGGTCACCTCATAGCCATGCCGGCGGACCATGCCGGTGATGAGGCGGGAGAGATCGGATGTATCTGTGGTCAGACGATCATAAACAGACACCAGATAAGCTGCCCGCGCCGCCACAGGAATATCAAGCGTAATCAGAGGAGCATTTGTCATCTGGCGCCAGAGAACAGGGGGGATCTGAAGATTGCCGATGCGTGAGCTTTCAGATTCAACAAATACAGGCTGGTCAGGATCAAGCCGCAACAGCGCGTCAATCAGACAGCTTTCAAACAGACGCTGGCTTGGCTGAGGGCGGCCGGGGATCTGGCCCAGAAGAGAGCCACGATGAGCGGCCAGATCTTCCAGATCCAGAATTTGGGCCCCTTTTTGCTGCAGATGCTGGAGCAGGGCGGTTTTCCCCGAACCGGTGCGCCCGGCAATGATCTGCAGCTTCAGGCGCAAGGGCATATCCTTCAGCCTGTCCAGAATATCACGCCGGTAGGCTTTGTACCCGCCCGCCAGCAGATGGGTTGTCCAGCCCACCTCGCTTAAGACAAGGGCAAAGGCGCGCGAGCGCTGGCCGCCACGCCAGCAATGGATCAGCGGGCGAAACCCGGCTGGTTTGTCTTTCAAAACGGTTTCTATGTGATGGGCGATGTTACGAGACATTATCGCGGCCCCGGTTTTGCGGGCTTCAAAGGCAGATGTCTGTTTATAGAGCGTGCCGACAACAGCTCTCTGTTCATCAGACAACGCCGGCAGGTTTATCGCGCCCGGAATATGATCATCTGCAAATTCAGAAGGCGAGCGCACATCAATGACCAGATCATAATGCCCGGCCTGCCAGTCTGTGGTGGTATGAATAGGCGCGCTCATCTCACATCTCGCTTTGCCTGATAAACTGCAGGCCAGCCGTGCCAGACAGGCCGCCGATAATACAGGCCTTGGTGTATCCGGCAAGATGAAGCTGGCGCAGGCAAGAGGCTGCCTGAGGCTGTGGGACGGCCGCCAGAACACCGCCTGAGGTTTGCGGGTCAAACAGCAGGCGGGCCGCGGCTGTATCTGCCTGTCCGGTGACAGGGGGCAGGCCATCAGCATTGCTGGCAAACAGGCTGGATTGCAGGCCCTGTTCTGAAAGTGTTACCGCGCCCTCAATAAATGGGCAGGCCTCTGGGCAGAGACGAGCGCCGGCTGCCCCCGCCCGCCGCGACAGATTAACAGCATGACGGGCAAGGCCGAAACCGGTCACATCTGTCATCACGGCACCGGGGATATCGGCGATCACCTGGGCAGCATCATAATTTGACTGCAGCATCACCGCCACAGCCGCAGCATAGCTGTCCGCCGGACAGAGCTGACGCATTTCCGCGGCCAGAATAATCCCTGTACCCAAAGGTTTGGTCAGGATAAGCACCGTTTTATCCGCTGTCAGTTGTGCTGGCGTGCTGGTGTTGGTGCGGTGGTCAAGCCCGGTCACCGCAAAACCAAGCCCGGCCTCGTCTGACAGCGAGGTATGGCCGCCGACCAGGCGGGTGCGGTGACGGGCCAGTTCTGTCAGGCTTCCGGCGAGCATCTGAGCCAGATCATCTGCCTGCAGCTCGCTGTGATCACGGCGCAGGATAACCGTGGCCAGAGCCGCAAAGGGCTGATGACCGGCAACAAAAATATCAGACAAGGCGTGAAGGGCGGCAATCCGGCCAAAACAAAACGGATCAGAAATATGCTGTGAGATATAATCAACAGACTGGCTGATCACCGCCTGACCGGGGGGCAGCGGCAGTTCTGCCTGATCTGTGCTCAGATCCTGAGACGGCAGATAAGCCGGATCAGCCCCCATGGCCGCGGCCATATCACAGGCCCGGCGCATGGCTTGCTGGAGTGTGTCTGCGCCCGCCTTTGCCCCGCAAGCCGCACAGAACATCTGTTCATCATCTGTGGGCGCGCGGCCAAGCTGGCGGGCGAGAGGCGGCGTGTGTTGCGGGGGAACAGACATCTGCGGCAATTGAGAGAATTTAGCCATAAACCGGCGGTCTATCACAGCTTTCAATGTCCACCAGATCGCCCCTGAGGCCGCAAACGGCCCCCAGCTGGCCAGAGCCCGGCCCCCGCCCAGACCAACAAGAGCCAGATATTGGCGTTGCGGCCGCCAGGCGTTCAGCGGCCGGCCACGGATAAGAGCGCGCAGATTATAGCTGAGCACAGGACCTGCGCGGACCGCGAATACGCCTGCTTTTTCACGGGTGATGCCCTGAAGGCTGGCAATATCCCCAGCAGCAAAAACCCGGTCATGTGACACAGACTGCAGAGTAGAGGAGACAGCGATAAAGCCGTCTGTATCTTTTTTCAGGGCCGCCTGGCTGGTCCAGTCCGCAGGGCGTGCCGCGGTGACCAGAAAGATATGATGAGCTGGCATCTGGCGACCATCTGCAAAATGGACCGCATCAGCGGTGATCTGGCTGACCGGCTGGCCAAGATGAAGCGTGATATCTGCTTTCTTCAGCGCCTTATGCAGCAAATGGCTGGCGCGGCCAGACCGTGTCGGCAGCACACGCGCTGAGCGGCCGATCAGATGAAGTTGTGCTTCAGGCCCATATCTGCGGCGAAAGGCGAGGGCCAGTTCCGCCCCTGCCGCCCCGGCCCCGATAATACAGACAGGCCCGGTCATATCAGCCGGGTCAGGCAGTTTGTGCAGAAACTGAGAAATAGGCTTTACCGCAACCGCAAACTGATCCGCACCAGGAATGGAGTTCAGCTCAGGGGCAGCCCCGCAATTGATAGATAAAATATCATATCTGAGGCTAAGATCATTATCCAAAACTATGTTTTTATTGACTAAATCTATATTTTTTACAGGCTGATGGATAAGCCGCGCACCAGCAAAGCGGGCCAGCCTGACCAGATTGATATGCATATCTGTATGCGACCACACCCCTTCAACATAGCCAGGCAACATACCTGAATAAGGCGTGTCCAGAACATCTGTGACCAGGGTCAGCCTGACCCCGGGTTCCGGTTTCATCGCAAAGTCTTTTAAGACCTGTATCTGAGCGTGGCCGCCGCCGATCAGAACAAGGTCAAGTGAGGCGTGGCTGGGGCTGTTCATGGGCGGGAAGAGGCCGGCCGTCTGAACCAGCTGTCCGGGAACACATCAGCAATTATAATCGCCGCAAAGATAAGACCACAGCCCGACACAGCAATGAGGCTGAGGCCCTGATCCAGAAGCAGCCAGCCTGACAGAGCGGCGAACACAGATTCAAGTGACAGAATAAAAGCAGCCAATGTGGTTGAGGCATAGCCCTGGGCCATCATCTGCAGGGTATAGGCAATACCCACAGAAAACACCCCGGCATAAAGCAGTTCAGGCAGAACCGGCCAGAAGTCAGCCAGAGCCGGGCCTTCCAGCAGCACAGTAGGCAACAGGCCAAACAGCACACAAAGACAGTTCTGGGTAAAGGCAAACTGAAACGGGGTTTTCAGCTTTGCCATGACAATGCCGATTAAAATGATATGTCCGGCCCAGAACAGCGCCCCGACAGCCACCAGAAAATCACCCCACTGGCTGAGCAGGCTGGCGGTTCCGGACAGAAGCCAGGAGCCAACAAGAGATAACAGCAGGGCCAGCCATATCCGCCCGGCAACAGGCTGGCGCAGAATAAGCCACAAAAATATCGGCACAGCCGGCACATAAAGTGCGGTCAGAAAGGCTGCGTTTGCCACCTGGGTGTAGAGCAGGGCGGTTTGTTGCAGGGCAATACCGCCAAACATCATCACGCCCAGCCCCAGGACCTGGAGGCGCAGCCGGCCATCTTCACGCAAATGGATCATCAGGTCAAGTTTGCGCCGTTCATAAAATGCCAAAGGCAGCAGCACAATTGCCCCAATGAAATAGCGGGCAGTGGTGAAGGTGATCGGGCCGATTGTGTCCATGCCTGTGGTTTGGGCAACAAAAGTGGTGCCCCAGATAAAAGCAGCAATCAGCATCAGGAGATGGGCCGTTAATTTACTCATTCGGGCTGTCTTTTTATCCGGTGGCGGTCACAATTGCGAGTTATAGCTGATACGAGGGGCAAACAACAAGCAGATGAATGTCAGTCTCTGCGGCGGGGAAGGCAGATGTCAGGATCGCCGCTTCATTGATTTTATGGTTTTGGCAATAAACAGAGATGTGCGCGGGATATAGACATATTGGCGCCGCGGGGCCAAATCCGGCCTGATCAGCGCACGATAACCGGTATAGATCAGCAAGATCACATGCAACGCAGCAAAATAGATAAACATCGCCTCTGTGCCGAACAGTTCAATCAGATAGCCCGCCAGAACAGGCGAAATAATCGCCCCGACAGCAAAAATAAAAATTAAGGATGCGCTGAGCGCGGTCATCTGGGTGGGCGGGATCAGATTATTGGCGTGAATGGCACAAATCGAATAGAGCGGCATCGTGGTCAGGCCGAAGATGAACACCAGAACAAACAAGGTGCGCACGCCAAATATCTCTTGAACATCCATAAAATTAATGCCCACAGACGCAATAATGGTCAGGCTGCTGAACAGGCCGAGAAGCTGGCGCGGGCTGAACCGTTCAGACAGATAGCCAACGGGAAGCTGGATAACCGCCCCGCCAATGATAAACAGGCTAAGAAACAGGCCGATTTCAGCCGGGCCCAGATTTGATTCATAAGCAAATAACGGCCCGATCATCCGGATAACAGACCCTGTGGCCCCGACAATCAGCACACCGATTACCGCAAGAGGGGAGATCCGGATCGCAAACAAAGGGTCCAGCCGGCCTGTTTCGGGCAATTCAGGCTGAACAGATTTGGTCAGCCCCAAGGGCAGAAGAGACACAATCAGAATAATGGCAAGGAGCATATAGGACAGATGTTCAACCGGGATCAAAACCGCAATTAAGGACTGGGCAATCAACGCCCCGAACATATCCATCATACGATAGAGCGAGAAAAACCGGCCCCGGTTCTGTTTGGTCAGTTTCGCGTTCAGCCAGCTTTCAATCGCGGTGAATGAGGTGGCGATCGCAAGGCCGGTAAACACCCTGAACAAACACCAGGCCCAAAATACAGGAAAGATCGGGTGCAGCAGGATAGCGATCACCGACAAGGCCACCGTGACGATATAGGCCCGGGCATGACCAACCCGCCGCACCAGCGCGGGCGCCCCGAAACAGCCGATAATGAAGCCGGTGAAATGCGCCGCCCCGATAATGCCGATCTCAATCGTGGTAAAGCCAAGCTGAATTCCAGACAGCGTGTCAAGAGGGCCAAGGGCCCCTGTGCCCATCTGCATCAGAAGTACCGTAATCAGAAGGGCGGAGATGGATAATAATGTTGTCATATGCCCTCAGAGATGGCCTGGATGTGCGTGATATGCCTGCACAGCAGAGATATCCATGTTGCGAGATGTCGGCAGAGTGGTTATCAGTGTCATATGACAAATAAACCCTTCTTGAAATGGGTCGGCGGTAAACGCCAGCTTCTGGCTGATATCGCGCCCCTGGTCCCAGACCAGTTCACGCGCTATATCGAACCGTTTGTTGGCGGCGGGGCTGTGTTCTTTCACCTGTCCAGCCACTTGACAGACAAAACCATCCCAAGCCTGATTAATGACATTAACCCTGAGCTTGTCAATTGTTATCAGATGGTCAAAACACAGACTGATGAGCTGATCGGTCTGTTGAAGACACATCATCATGACAAGGACTATTATCTGGAGCTCCGGAATCTGGACAGACAGGAAGGCGGCCTGGCGAAATTAAGCCCGTTACACCGGGCCAGCCGGTTTTTATATCTGAACAGAACAGGGTTTAACGGCATGTACCGGGTCAATTCAAAAGGCCTGAATAATGTGCCGTTCGGGCGTTATAAAAACCCATCACTGGTGAATGAGGAAGTGTTGCGGGCGGCAGCACAGGCACTGCGCTTTACAGAGATACAGAACAAGCCGTTTGAAGACTGTCTTGCCCAGGCAAAGGACGGCGATTTTGTGTATCTTGACCCGCCTTATGTCCCCCTGAACGGAACATCCTATTTCACCAGCTATATGACAGACGGGTTCAGCATGGCTGATCAGAACCGGCTGGCCGAGCTGGTGCGCCGGCTGGATCAGCGCGGAGTCAAATTCATTGCGTCTAACGCCTGTGTGCCGGCTGTCAAACAGATGTATAGCGGGTTCAGACAGATTGAGGTCAAAGCTAAACGCGCGATCAATGCCAACGGCAACAAGCGACAGCCCGTCTCAGAATTGCTGATCACAAATATCTGAAGCCAGGTGATCTGTCGTTCAGATCAAAGACACCAGAACAGCAAATGAGCTTAAGCTGAGCAGAAGAGACAGCCAGAGATGGCGTGTGATCAGCATACAGACAAGCCCCAAACCCAGACAAATCAGCCTGTCTTCAAGAGTGGTGGTGGCCAGCACGCCGGTGGGATAGACCATAATCAGCATCAACACCGCCGCGACCATGGCATGAGCAACCGCATTCACCCATTGCATCACCCAGCTGTCTGGTGTGATCAGATCTGCCAGCAGCAGCCCGGCCAGCCGCCAGCCGCCAGTGGCCAGCGCGGCAAGGGCAATGATAAGCCAGGTTTCATATACTGAATAATCCATCACTGGCCTGCCTTTTCAGCAGCTGAGCTGGTTTTGCGGGCCTGCTGGACCAGAAGGGCAGCCGTGCCGCCGACACAGCCGGCAATTAAAATCGCCCAGTCACCAACAATCATATAGATAAAGGGGGACAAGGCCGCGCCGAAAAATCCGGCCAGGCGGTTGATGGTCTGGCGGGCATTCACCAGCAACAGCAGGATATAAAGAGGGGTGATATAGATCACCAGCCGCAGAATATGCGGCGGCAGCAGGTCATCCAGAAAGAACCCTGTCATTGTGCCGGTCAGCCCGCAGACAAACACAACAGATGTGAACCCTTTGTAATAGACAAGCAGCTGGTCCGGCTCATAGGTTGATTGTTTGTAGGTCAGCTGTGCCCAGTTGGTGATCGCCATGAAATGCATGATGATCACACGTTTGTAAAAGGGCAGGTTGTGCTGTTTTAGATGCAGCATATCTGCCCCGGAGATGACCATCAGCATCATCCGCATATTGGCAAGGGCAACCGCAACCACCATCAAAAACATAGATGAGCCGGTGGCATAAAGGCTGACAAAGGCAACCTGGCCTGGCATGCCCCAGACCGACAGCGTGGTCAGGGTTGTCATCCAGAAGTCAAACCCGGCTTCACGGGCAATCGCCCCAAACCCCATCATGGTGCTGCCAAGTGCCAAAGCCGGCAGGGCAAGCGCATCAAGCGCCCCACGAAGAGCAATTTGGCGATCAGAGAGTGGAGACGACATAAACAAAAAAAGTCTGGAGGCCCGGACCGGAATTGAACCGATGTCCACGGTTTTGCAAACCGCTGCATAACCACTCTGCCACCGGGCCTTGGTGCACATTGTGTCTTAGGTCTGTAATTGAAGATGCCGCAGGCGTCAATATTGTTCATTGAAAATTAGCACAACAATGGATATATAACATCAACAGGCCACCACATGAAAAACACAGGTTGGCGGCGAAGATAAGGCGGGGGTCTTAAAGAGCATGAATGACATGCAGTTTTCAGAATTAAGAAAAGCCATGGTGGATAGCCAGATCAGACCAAATAAGGTCATTGATGATGCTGTGATCGCGGCGTTCGCGACGGTCCCGAGAGAGCTGTTCGTCAGCCGTCAGATGCAGAATCTGGCCTATATTGATGAAGATATTCACCTATCCGGCGGCCGGTTCATTATTGAAGCCATGGTTATGGCCCGGATGATCCAGGCCCTTGAATTGCAGAAATCAGATAATGTGATGAGCATCGGTGCCGGTACCGGTTATGGGTCAGCGATTTTATCGTCTCTGGTCACCTCAGTAATTGCGATTGAAACACGTGCACAGATGGTGGAAAAAGCCCAGCAGATTGTTGCCGGTCTGGATATCGGTAATGTTGCTGTGGTCAAGTCACGCTTGCAGGACGGTTATCCGTCTGAGGCCCCGTATCAGGCGATTATCATTGAGGGCGGGGTGGAACATGTGCCCGCCGCCCTGTTCGACCAGCTCTCAGAAGGCGGCCGTCTGGTCTCTGTTTTGCGCCCGCAAGGCCGCGAAGTGGGCGAGGCAACCTTGTGGCAGAAGCGCGCCGGCCATGTGACATCACGCGCGCTGTTTACCGCCCAGGTACCGGTTCTGGACGAATTCAGAGTGAAGCCTAAATTTACGTTCTGAGGCTGTGCTTTCGGCAGCGAACCTGTTACCGTGAAGAACGCCTATCCGCACTTTCAGGTTTTGAGGACTTTATGCATATGCTGTTGACAAACAGATATAAACATCTGATCGCCGCAACCAGCATCAGCGGGGTATTGCTGATTTCTGCGGCGTCTGTTCAGGCGGCCAGCTGCACAGACCAGTCTGGTCAGACAGGATGTGGTGAGACCGAAAATTCCGTGTCATGGGTGTTTCAGTCTGATCAGACTGCCAACAGCCCGGCCGCCCGGCAAGAGAGCAGCAGCGCGGCTGTTCAGCCCCTTATTCTGGCCTCTTCTGATCAGCAGACATCATCTGCAGATGAAGGGCAGGCAGCAGAAATTGTTCCTGTCACAATCGAAGACAGCCTGTCTGCCGGCCTCAGCCTGTCTAACAGTCTGGCCGCATCACGTCAGGCCTTTATTGTCGCTCGGCAGGCCTCTGGCACAGCAACAGCGGCAAATGATCTGACAGGCCGGTTATCGCTCAGCGGTTCAGACATCCGCACAGATACCAAGGTCAGGGCAGGCGGGTTTGTCCGTGATGAAAGCCGTGTGGGGTCAATCACGCTGAATAAAAGGGTGTATGATTCTGGCGAGTCAGAAACACGGTTACGTGTGGCTGAACTTGACCTGAACAGGGCCCGGGCACAATACCAGCTGGCTGAACAGAATGTTATTTTTGATATCATTTCTGCTCATCTGTCTGTGCTGACGGCACAGAAAGCTTTTGCCATCCAGGATGCGAATATGCGGCGGTTGCAGGCGCATACAGAAGCGGCACGAATTCGCCTTGATGCCGGAACATCCACACCAACACGTCTGGCTGAGGCAGAAGCCCGGCTGGCCCGCGCACAGTCTGATAAAATTGTGGCAGAAGCCGACCTGCAGACCGCGTTTGAAGCCTATCAGTCGCTGACCGGGCTGGATGTGCAGTCATTAAGCGGCTTTGACGGCCCGGCGGTTCTGCCGCAATCGATGGCTGATGCCGAAGAGCAGGCCAATGCAGAACACCCGTCTGTGATCGCTGCCGTGCTGGGTGAGAGAAGTTCCGGCCTGCAGTTTAAAATTCTGCAGCAATCTGTGCTGCCGAAAGTGGATTTCAGCGTGTCCGCCACACAGACTGACCGCAAAGGCATTGCCATGGATAAAAGCGAGGTCACGACCCAGCTTCAGCTGTCGACCCCGTTTCTGGTCACAGAAGGGACACGTTCTGCCGCCAGAAGCCGTCTGGCCAGCCATGCCAGAGCCCAGCTGGATACCGCAGAAAGCCGCCGTGTGGTGCGTCTGGCCGCGCGCCGGGCGTTTCGTGATTATCAGGCTTCTGTTGCCCAGCTGCAGGCTGTTGAAACCGAACTGGTGGCCGCAAAGCTGGTGGCTGACGGCACAGCAACAGAAGTTGAGTTCGGCCTGAAGACCTTTTTGGACCAGCTGGATGCTGAGCAGGATTTATCCGACGTTGAGTTACGTCGTGTTCAGGCCCAGCAGGCATTTGTGCTGAATGGCTATGAGGTGCTGCGCGCGACCGGCCAGTTGACCGTTGCTTTATTCACGCTTGCCGAAATTCCGCCTGTTCTTGATTCAATTTCTGACCCGTCCAGTCGTTACCCGTACATACTGCCAATAGCAGCAGAGTAACGATAATACGTCCAGCCAGCGCCACAGCAACGGTGCTGTTGGCACAGGTGACAGGAAGATGAGATGAGCCAAGAGAATGTCAGACATATCAATGAGATACTGGCGTCTATTGAGGCCTTGAACGCACAGGCAGACAGTCTGAGCCGTGATAAGGCCCCCTCTGGTTTGCAGAAGAATGAGATGCCCCGGTCTATGGTAGCGGAAATGGCTGAACGTCAGGCTGATATTGTGTTGCTGGATGAGATTTACTGGAAAGGCGGGGCAGAAGGTGACCGGGCTGTGCGGACACAAGCAGAAAGCCAGAAGCCAAAGCCAGAGGTAAATGACGATACCGCTTCAGATGCGGAATTTGATCAGATGCTGTCTGCCCTGATGAAGGATATGAGGCGGCCGAATACCGCGCCATCACCCAAGCCGTCTGCAGAAGAGCCGCGCGCGAATTTAGAAACCGGCCCAAGACAGGACAGCCTGACCGACCTGAAGGCAGATATTGATGATTTGCTGTCACCTTATCTGGATGTGCCGGCAATGCGCGCCCAGCCTGTCTATCGTGCGGGCCGGGATCACCAACAAACAAGGCCCCAGATGAGGGCCGAACGGCCAGCACCAAACCCGCAGGCTGAGCAGAATGTGCAAGGCAAGGCAATGGCGGGGGACAGCCTGATATCTGCAGTGATGACAGAGCAGATGAAAGACGAAATAGCGGCCTTTGTTCTGCAGGAAATCAAGCAGCAGATTTCTGTCTGGATCGCGCAAAATCTGGACAAGATTGTCGAAGATGCCTTGCGTTCCCTTAAGACAGAGTCTAGAGATGCTTCAAGGACCCGTTCTGCAGGCTAGCAACGGCGGGTCAACCCTTCTGCTGTTGAAGTTGACCCAACGATAAGTCATGCTTGAAAAAACCTATTCCCCTGAATCGATAGAACGCAAATGGTATGAAAAGAGTGAAGGGGAGGGCCTGTTTGCCTGTGACCCGGCCTCTGCACACGCCCCTTATACCATCATGATGCCGCCGCCGAATGTCACCGGCTCGCTGCATATGGGGCATGCGCTGACCTTTACGCTGCAGGATGTGTTGATCCGCTATAACCGGATGCAGGGGCGTGACGCGCTGTGGCAGCCTGGAATGGATCATGCCGGTATCGCCACACAGATGGTGGTTGAACGCCAGCTGGGCGAGCAGAATATCAGCCGCCGTGACCTGGGCCGTGATGCGTTTGTTGAAAAGGTCTGGGAATGGAAAGCTGAATCAGGTGGCACCATTTTGCATCAGCAAAAACATATCGGGGCCAGCGCAGACTGGCAGCGCAGCCGCTTTACGATGGATGAGGGCTTATCAAAGGCGGTCCGCAAGGTTTTTGTGAAACTGCATAAAGACGGGCTGATTTATCGGGATAAACGCCTGGTGAACTGGGACCCGAAATTATTGACCGCGATTTCTGATCTGGAGGTGGAACAAAAAGATGTGGCCGGGAAAATGTGGCAGCTGCATTATCCGGTCAAAGGATCTGACAAGGTGATCACAGTCGCGACCACGCGCCCGGAAACCATGTTCGGCGATATGGCGGTCGCGGTGCATCCTGATGATGAACGCTATGCCGCATTGGTTGGCCAGATGGTTGTGCTGCCGATTGTGGGCCGCGAAATCCCGATTGTGGCTGACAGCTATTCCGATATGGAAAAAGGCACTGGGGCGGTGAAAATCACCCCTGCACATGATTTCAATGACTTTGAGGTTGGCCGCCGCCATGATCTGGAACTGTTGAACATCTTTGATGAGCATGCCGCCCTGAATGAGAATGTGCCTGAGGGGTATCAGGGGCTGGACAGGTTTGACGCGCGCAAAAAGCTGATCGAAGAGCTGGACAGCATTGGCGCGCTTGGTGAGGTTGAGGATAACCAGCATGCGGTCCCCCATGGTGACCGGTCAGGCGTGCCGGTTGAACCCTGGCTGATGGATCAATGGTATGTAAATGCCGAAGTTCTGGCAAAACCAGCGATTGAGGCGGTTCGTGACGGGCGTACCAAATTTGTGCCGCAACGCTGGGAAAAAACTTACTTTGACTGGATGGAAAACATCCAGCCCTGGTGCGTATCGCGCCAGTTGTGGTGGGGGCATCGTATACCGGCCTGGTACGGGCCTGATGGCACACCCTTTGTTGAAGAAACAGAAGCCGAAGCCAAGGCCGCCGCCGCCGCACATTATGGCCATGATGTTGATTTGGTGCAGGATGATGACGTTCTGGATACCTGGTTTTCCTCTGCGCTGTGGCCGTTTTCAACCTTGGGCTGGCCAGAAAACACACCCGAACTGAACCGCTATTACCCTGGTGATGTGCTGGTGACCGGCTTTGATATTATCTTTTTCTGGGTCGCCCGGATGATGATGATGAGCATGCATTTCATGGATGGGGAAGTCCCGTTCAAAGATGTGTATATCCATGCGCTGGTGCGTGATGAACATGGCCAGAAAATGTCAAAATCTAAGGGCAATGTGCTGGACCCGCTTGATCTGACCGCAAAATATGGTGCAGATGCGTTGCGTTTCACCCTGGTGGCCATGGCCGCACAAGGACGTGATCTGAAACTGTCTGAAACACGGATTGAATCCTACCGTAATTTTGCAACCAAACTGTGGAACGCGGCACGTTTTCTGGAAATGAATGGCTGTACAAACCCGCATCTGCCAGAAGAGATCACCCTGCCGGAAAACAGGTGGATTTTGGCAGAACTGAATCAGGCGTCCGCACGCACACAAGCCGCGGTTGACGGTTACCGGTTTAATGAGGCCGCAGACGCGATTTATCAGTTTGTCTGGAACAGCTATTGTGACTGGTATATTGAATTTATCAAGCCAGGCTTGAGCGAGACCGAAGAATCCCGCCGTGTTGCGGGTTATGTTCTGCATCAGGTTCTGCATATCCTGCATCCCTTCATGCCGTTTATTTCTGAAGAGCTGAATCAGAAGATTTTCAGCGCAGAACAGATGCTGATCGGGGCCAGCTGGCCACAGGCTGTTGATGTGGATGCAGGCCAGGCAGATTTATCAGTTGTGATTGATTTAATCAGCGAAATCAGAACGATGCGGTCTGAAATGAATGTACCGTTGAATGCAAAGCCGGTTCTGGAGATTAAATCTGCACAGGCTGAACAGAAACAGCTGATAGAGCAGATGAGCACAGCTGTGTTGCGGCTGGCCCGGGTAGAGGTGGTCAGCTTTGACAGTGAAGGTGGGTTTGCCAAAGGCACAGCCAGAACCAGCCTGGCGGGTATGGATATTGGCCTGCCTCTGGCCGGTATTCTGGATTTTGAGGCTGAACGGGCCCGCCTGAATAAAGAGATTAAAGGCTGTGAGGCAGAAGCGGGCAAATTACGTGGCAAGCTGTCAAATGAAGGGTTCCTGGCGAAAGCCCCGGAAGCGGTGGTTGAGGAAAACAGGCGGCGTCTGACAGAAGAAGAAAGCCGCTTGTCCGGGCTTCAGGCAGCCTTAAACAGGCTTGATGCGGATATATAAACAGCCCTATCATGCGGGCACAGATGTTTTGCGGAGGATAAAATGAGCGATACCCCTAAAATTGATAAGGCGAACCTGCCCAGCCGGCATGTGTCTGTCGGGCCGAAAAGTGCGCCGCACCGGTCTTATTATTACGCAATGGGGATGACAGAAGAAGAGATTAACCAGCCTCTGGTGGGTGTGGTCTCTACCTGGAACGAAGCGGCCCCGTGTAACATCGCACTTGCCCGGCAAGCCCAGTCCGCAAAACGGGGTGTGAAGGACCATGCCGGAACGCCGCGGGAATTTACCACCATCACTGTGACAGACGGGATTGCCATGGGGCATGCCGGGATGAAATCATCTCTGGTCAGCCGTGAGGTGATCGCTGATTCAATTGAGCTGACTGTGCGCGGACATTGTTATGATGCGCTGGTTGGCCTGGCCGGTTGTGATAAATCCCTGCCTGGTGTGATGATGTCTATGGCGCGTCTGAATGTGCCGTCAGTGTTTATGTATGGCGGCTCTATCCTGCCGGGTCAGTTTAAGGGCAAGGATGTGACCGTTCAGGACGTGTTTGAAGCGGTCGGCGCGCATGCGGCAGGCAATATGTCTGATGAAGATTTGCATGAGCTGGAATGTGTAGCCTGTCCGTCTGCCGGATCCTGTGGCGGCCAGTTTACCGCCAACACGATGGCCTGTGTGTCTGAAGCGATTGGTCTGGCTCTGCCCGGGTCTGCTGGTGCGCCTGCACCTTATGAAAGCCGTGATGAATATGCTTATCATTCAGGCCGGGTGGTGATGGAATTGATTGAAAAAAACCTGCGGCCGCGCGATATTCTGACCCGCAAAGCGTTTGAGAATGCCGCGACAGTGGTAGCAGCTTCAGGCGGATCAACAAATGCAGGCCTTCATCTGCCGGCTCTGGCGGCTGAATGCGGGATTGAGTTTGATCTGCATGATGTGGCCGAAATTTTCAAACGTACCCCTTATATTGCTGATCTGAAGCCAGGCGGCAGATATGTGGCCAAGGATATGCATGCTATCGGCGGCGTTCCTGTGCTGATGAAAGCGTTGCTGGATGGCGGCTTTCTGCATGGGGACTGTATCACCGTAACCGGCAAGACCATTGCTGAAAATCTGGCTGATGTGGAATTCCCGACTGACCAGAAAGTGGTCTATCCCACCTCTAATCCTTTGTCGCCGACAGGCGGCGTGGTTGGCCTGCGCGGAAATCTGGCCCCGGAAGGCGCGATTGTGAAGGTCGCCGGGATGCAGAAGCTGCAATTTACAGGCCCGGCCCGTTGTTTTGATTGTGAGGAAGATGCCTTTGCCGCAGTTGAAAAGCGGGATTACAAAGAAGGTGAGGTTCTGGTGATCCGTTATGAAGGGCCGAAAGGCGGCCCTGGCATGCGCGAGATGCTGGCCACCACCGCCGCGCTATATGGTCAAGGCGCAGGCAATTCGGTTGCGCTGATTACAGATGGCCGGTTTTCAGGGGCCACCCGCGGCTTTTGTATCGGTCATGTCGGGCCGGAAGCCGCGGTTGGCGGGCCTATCGGCTTGCTGAAAGACGGCGATATGATCTCGATTGATGCGGTCGACGGCACAATCACAGTTGATCTGAGCGAAGAAGAGCTGGCCGAACGGCGCAAATCCTGGCAGCCGCGCACAACTGATTACCAGTCAGGGACCATCTGGAAATATGCACAGACAGTTGGTTCAGCCGAAAAAGGCGCGACAACGCACCCTGGCGGCGGGGCCGAAACCCATATGTATGCCGATATTTAAGGGACAGACAAAGCAAATCAAAAAAAGGCAGGGCATGGGCCCTGCTTTTTTTATGGCTGGTCTGTTAATTCCACCCAGACAGGGGTGTGATCAGATGGCCGTTCCAGGCCGCGCGGGGTTTTATCCACCCCGGCATTAGCCAGACGGCTGGCGGCTTCAGGGGACAGCAGCAGATGGTCAATCCGGATGCCGTTATCACGTTGCCAGGCCCCGGCCTGATAATCCCAGTAGCTGTATTGGGCCCCATGCGGGTGGATGGCACGGATGGCGTCTGTATAACCCAGATTGAGCAAGCGGAAAAAGGCGGCCCGGCTGTCAGGATGCCACAGCGCATCACCTGTCCAGGCGGGCGGGTCATAACAATCAATTTCCTGCGGCATGACATTATAATCCCCGGCCAGCACCACAGGCGTTTCTGTGGCCAGCAAGGCTTCAGCACGGGCCTGAAGGCGCCTCATCCAGGCCAGCTTATAGTCAAATTTCGGGCCCGGGCAGGGGTTGCCGTTTGGCAGGTAAATCGCGCCCACACGCACGCCCTTTACCGTTGCTTCAATATAGCGGGCCTGTTCATCTGCCTCATCTTCTTCTGTCAGGCAGGGCAGGCCGCGCGAAATATCGGAAATGTCATGTGGGCTGAGGATAGCGACCCCATTATAGGTTTTTTGGCCATGACAGGCACTGTTCCATCCTATCGCCGCAAATTCATCATGCGGGAATGCCTCATCTGTCAGTTTCAGTTCCTGCAGCAAAAGGCAATCAGTCTGCCCGGAACGGCAATAGTCAAGAACATGACCAAGACGGGCTTTCAAGGAATTCACATTCCAGCAGGTAATGCGCATATCAGCGCGCCTAAACCGAAAAAGATGTCCCACAGCCGCAATTGGCTGTGGCATTCGGGTTTTCAACCGCAAAGTAAGAGCCGATCAGCTCTTCTTTAAAGTCAAGCTGGGCTTGCTCTAAGAACGGCATCGACATCTCGTCAATCAGCACGGTCACGCCATGCTGGGTGAGTTCCAGATCATCATCATTTTTGGTGCTGTCAAAATCAAATTTGTACTGAAAGCCGGAACAGCCGCCGCCATCAACCTGTACCCGAAAATAGGGGCCGGTTTCTGTCTGCAGCAACAGCGCAATCCGTTCTGCGGCTGATTTGGTCAGCGAAAAATCCGGGGCAGGGGCAACATCATCCATCTGGTCTGGTCCAAACTTGTCAGTAAAATCTCCTGATCTGAATATGACAATGACAGCCCCGGAAATCAAGATGGGGATGAATTGAGGACTTTGGGGTCTGGTTGGAATTCTGATATAGTTTGCTAGGAAAACCAGCAGCCCCAGCCAAAGAGCCTCATCATGACCGCTCCGCCCTCTTTTTCTTTTGCCTCTTATGCCTGTCTTGCTTCAATAAAGGGGCGGCATATTGCAGAGGCAGACAGCCCGGCCGGGCCGTTCAGCCGCACAGAGTTTCAGCGTGACCGCGACCGGATTATTCATTCTGTCGCCTTTCGCCGGCTGAAACATAAAACACAAGTGTTTTTATATCATGAGGGCGATTATTACCGCACCCGGCTGACCCATTCTCTGGAGGTGGCACAAATCGCGCGCACCATGGCAAGGGCGTTGGGGCTGAATGAAGATATCGCAGAAGCGGTCGCGCTGGCCCATGATCTGGGCCACCCGCCGTTCGGCCATGCTGGCGAGACCGCCCTGAATGAGGTGATGGCAGATTATGGTGGCTTTGACCATAATGAGCAGTCGGTCCGGGTCTTAACCCTGCTGGAAGAACGCTATGCCCGGTTCAATGGGTTGAATCTGACTTTTGAGACCATTGACGGGGTGATTAAACATAACGGGCCGATGACAGATGAGGTCAGGCCGACAATTGCTGCGCTTGATAAGGATTGGGGGCTTGATCTGGCGCTCTGGCCAAGCCTGGAGGCGCAGCTGGCCAATTTGTCTGATGATATTGCTTATATGTCGCATGATTTTGATGATGCGTTGCGGGCAGGCCTGATCACGATTGATCAGATTGACGCGTTGCCTGTGGTCGGCGCTGTGCTGCGGGAAATACATAACCAGCATGGCAATCTGAGCATGGGCAGGCTGACTCATGAGCTGACCCGGCGGCTGATCAGCTATTTTGTTCAGGATGCTTTGGTGAACACAACTTCGCGGCTGGCAGATGTCAAACCGGAAACAGCTGAGGATATCCGCACCGCCGGACAGGCTTTGGCCGGGCATTCCGGACAGGCAGCAGAAGAGCTGGCCGCCTTGCGTAGCTTTTTGATGGCCTATAGCTGGCGTCATTACAAGGTCAACAGAATGACCAGTAAATCCAAGAAACAGCTGGCCGCTTTGTTTGACAGGCTGCTGTCTGAGACCAACCTGATGCCAACTGAATGGCAGGACAAACTGAAAGATCAGACAGGGGCTGAAAAAGCACGCATTATTGCCGACTATGTGGCTTCCATGACAGACCGCTATGCGCTATTAGAATATGAACGTATTTTTGAAACAGGTCCTATTCTTGTCTGACATGGATATTTTTTCCCGCTTTGCTGATTTTGTTACCGTTTCTGTTCACCAGCTGATTGAGGATGGCCAGGTAACGCCGCGACAGGCTGTGAATACCGAAAAGCTGGTGGTTGAACTGCCGCGAGAGGAAAGTCACGGCGATCTGGCCTGTAATGCGGCCATGGTTCTGGCGAAGCAGGTCGGCATGGCCCCGCGCGATCTGGCCGGGCTGTTGGCAGACAAGCTGGCGGCACATGAAGATATTGCGGCTGTTGATATCGCCGGTCCTGGGTTTTTGAATATCACACTGAAGCCTGGTGTCTGGCCAGCAGAATTGACCGCCATTTTGTCAGCAGGGTCTGTGTACGGGCAATCAGATATCGGCAGCGGGCAGGCGGTCAATGTGGAATTTGTATCTGCCAATCCGACCGGCCCGTTACACGCCGCCCATGCCAGAGGGGCAATATTTGGTGATGCGCTGGCGAATTTGCTGGCGTTTTGCGGCTTTCAGGTCACCCGTGAATATTATATCAATGATGCAGGTGCGCAGGTTGACACGCTGGCCCGTTCGGCGTTCCTGCGCTATCGAGAGGCCTTGGGAGAAGAGGGGATTACGATCCCTGAAGGGCTGTATCCGGGCGAGTATCTGAAAGATGTGGGTGAAGCGCTGAAAGCCCGTTATCAGGACAGTTTGCGTGATCAGCCAGAGGTCGTCACCCTGCCGATTGTCAGAAGCTTTGCTATTGACGCAATGATGGACGGGATCAAAGCAGATTTGCGTGACCTGGGCATTGAGATGGATGTGTTTTCTTCAGAACGTCATCTGGTTGAGCAGGGGCGTGTTGATGAGGCAATGGGAAGTTTGCGCGACCGTGGCCTGGTCTATCGGGGGGTTCTGGCCCCGCCAAAAGGCCAGCTTCCAGACGACTGGGAAGAGCGTGAGCAGCTGTTATTCCGGGCAACTGAATTCGGAGATGATACTGACCGCCCGTTACAGAAATCAGATGGAAGCTGGACTTATTTTGCCTCAGATGTGGCCTATCATGCAGATAAGCTGAACCGCACTGGCGGCGCTTTGATCAATGTCTGGGGGGCAGATCATGGCGGTTATGTGAAACGGATGACAGCCGCCACACAAGCCTTGTCTGAACAAAACGACATGCTGGATGTAAAATTATGTCAGCTGGTCACGCTGCTGGATAAGGGCAAGCCGGTTAAAATGTCAAAGCGGGCGGGAACCTTTGTGACGCTGCGGGATGTGATGGAGACTGTCGGGGCTGATGTGATGCGCTTTATCATGCTGACCCGGCGCAATGATCAAACGCTGGAGTTTGATTATGCCAAGGTGACAGAAAAAAGCCGCGAAAATCCGGTGTTCTACGTTCAATATGCGCATGCCAGAGCCTCATCTGTTCTGCGGCAGGAGGATATCCGTGGTTTGACGGCACAGGGGCAGCCTGATCTGGCCCTCTTATCAGATATGCATGAAGTGCGGCTGATTAAACAGCTGGCAAGCTGGCCATCTGTTGTCCGTGCGGCGGCCCTGACCCATGAGCCGCATCGGGTGGCCTTTTATCTGATTGATCTGGCCGCCTTGTTTCACGGCCTGTGGAATGCCGGGCGTGACAATCCGGCCTTGCGGTTTATTCTGGACTCTGATGCAGAGCTGACAAGAGCCCGGCTGTCTTTAGTGGCGGCAAGCGCACATGTGATTAAAGCCGGTTTGAGCCTGTTGTCTGTTGACGCCCCGGAAGAAATGTAAAGGCAGA
>CALKIF010000104.1:0-2162 GCA_937988715.1 uncultured Alphaproteobacteria bacterium
GGCTGCCATGCGCATAATGATGATAAAGGGCAGAGCCCATCGGATCAGCAAGGCCAATCTGAATTTCTTTATTTCTTGATTTCAGATACATGCCTGTTCCAGCTAATGTGCCGCCTGAACCCACAGCACAGATAAAGCCATTAATACGTCCCTCTGTCTGGTCCCAGAATTCAGGACCGGTTGTGGTGAAATGGCCGTCCCGGTTGGCCACATTATCAAACTGGTTGGCCCAGATAACCCCTTCTGGTGTGGTTTCTGCCAGCTCATTTGCCAGCCGTTCAGAATAGCGCACATAATTATTCGGATCACGATAAGGGACCGCCGGAACCAGCCGCAGATCCGCCCCGCAGACGCGAAGCACATCCTTTTTTTCCTGGCTCTGGGTTTCCGGCATCACAATCACCGATTTATAGCCTCTGGCCCGCCCGACCAGAGTTAGGCTGATGCCGGTATTGCCGGCTGTACCTTCAACGATTGTGCCGCCGGGCTTCAGCTGGCCGGTGGCTTCCGCATGATCAATAATCGCTTTTGCTGCCCTGTCTTTGACAGAACCGCCCGGATTCATAAATTCGGCCTTTCCGTAAATCTCGCACCCGGTCAGCTCAGACAGGGTGTTCAGCCGGATAAGAGGGGTGTTGCCGATAAGCGCGCTGAAATCAGAAGCGGGATACATGGGGTAAGCTCACTTTTTTTAAATCATGTTTAACAGAACGGGCGCCGGTGTGTGCCGATATTATACGAAGAAGCGGATATAGCCAACAAGCCTAAATCAGAATTAAGATGATGATCAGGACTTGATTTTTTGGTGCCGCCAATCAAAATATTCACACCGCCAGTATTCCTGAACAGAAGAGGTCTCATGTCCCGCCTTATTTTGCTTCGCCATGCCAAATCTGACTGGAATTCAGGGGTGCTGTCTGACGTTGACCGGCCAGTTTCGGCGCGCGGCCAGCATGCCCTGTCGATTGTGGCTGCAGAGGTGGGCGCGTTTGTGCAGCCAGACAGCTTTGTGCTCTGCTCACCTGCTGTGCGCACCCGCCAGACCTTTGATCTGGCCCGCCCGCATTGGCCGGACTGCCGCTTCAGCTGTATTGACAGCCTGTATGAAGGCGGGGTGAGGGCGCTGAGCCAGGCGGTCAAGGGGGTTGATAAAGCGGCTGAATGCGTGATTGTGATCGCCCATAATCCGGGGCTGGTGATGTTTTTGAACTGGTGCCTGGCAGAAGAGGAGATTACAGCTGATTGTGTGCATATGCCCACCAGCTGTGCAGCGGTTCTGGAGCTGGCCTCTGGCTTTGCTGAACTGCAGCAAGGTCAGGCCAAGCTGACCGCCTTTATCAGGGCAAAAGACCTGATAGCCGAACAGGCGAAAGCTGTGTCATGTTAACCCCGTTTTCCAGCCAGCCCGCACATCTGGTCAGGCGATTTGCCGAACAGGCCCGCCTCAACCCGGACAAGCCCTTATTTTTCGAGAAGAGAGGCGGGGCCTGGCAGGGGCTCAGCTATGCTGAGACAGCCGCACAGGTCAGCTGTCTTGCGCGGTATCTGAAAGGGCTGGGCTTGTGCCCGGGGGATCATGTGGTTCTGTGCGCAGAAAACCGGACAAGCTGGGCCGTGGCCGATCTGGCGATTATGGCGGTCGGGGCGGTTGTCGTGCCTGCCTATACAACCAATACAGATGATGATCATGCCTATCTTGTCAGCCATTCTGAAGCCAGTCTGGTGATTTGTTCAGGCGGTAAGGTGGCTGACAGCTTGCTGGGGGTGCTGGCCGAACAGGACAGGATTACAGATGTCATCTGCATGGACAGGCTGACAGCCGGGCAGGAGCCTCCTGAAGGGCTGAGGGTGCATGAACTGCCTGAGGTTCTGGCCGCGGCCCGTCTGGATGAGACGCTGGATGAGGTGATTTACGCAGCAGATGAAGAGGACCCGGCCTGCCTGATTTATACCTCAGGCACAGGCGGGCGGCCGAAAGGGGTGTTGCTGACTCATAAATCCATTCAGGCGAATATTGATGCGGCCTATTGCCTGCTGGCTGAAGGCGGGGCGGAACAGGGAGCGGTCTTCCTCAGCCTGCTGCCCTTGTCACATGCTTATGAACATACCGCCGGTTTGCATCTGCCGGTGCAAATCGCCGCAGAGGTCTGGTATTGTGAAGG
>CALKIF010000105.1:0-2162 GCA_937988715.1 uncultured Alphaproteobacteria bacterium
CCGGTTTGATCAGGCAGACTGGTAACACTGCCCTGTGAGCCGGTTACCTCTTCGAGGTTAGCCTCCCGACGCTTATAACCTTCGGTATTAATATTAGCGATATTCTGCCCGGTAACAGCCAATGACTGGCGGTAAGAACTCAGTGCAGATTTGCCAACATCAAACAGGCTGCTCATCTCTTACTCCGCACCCTGTTTTCCACTGAGCTGGCGAACAAGCGCATCAGCAATGCCTAGATCAACCGAATTAGCCAATTGCTGGGCCCGTTCCTGGTCTAGAAGCGAATTATAAGTTTCAGTCCCTTTATTACCAAACAAATCATCAGCCAGCTTAGTCTTGCGTGACTGCGCTAGAAACTGGTTAATGAAAATGGCTTCGAATTGTTCAGCTACCTCGCGCAGATCTGCATTTGTATCTGGCGTTTTGGACAAATTCGCAGCCAGAAGCGGGTCAATTTTATGCATGATTTCCATAACGATACCTCCTCTTCTCCTTGGCTTAGATAATGACCAACTCAGCCCGAAGCGAGCCGGCTTCACGAAGGGCTTCAAGGATGGCGACAAGATCTGCAGGGCTTGTACCCACAGCGTTGATCGCTTCTACAATTTCTGACAGCTCAACACCCGGGTCGAACATAAAGGCCCGGGCAGGCTCCTGATCAACAGTGATATCTGTATCTTCTGTCTCAACAGCGTCCCCGGGAGCTGCTATGACTGCACCATCTGCAGCCGCAACCGCGTTCTGTTGGGTTATTGTTGGGTTTTCATCTACCCGAACAGTTAATGAACCATGTGTGACAGCAGCTGGTGTGACACGCACATCTCCGCCGATCACAACAGTGCCGGTTCGGGCATTGACCACAACCTTGGCTGACTGACGTTCCGGTTCAATTTCGATATTTTCCAGCATCGAAATGAAAGAAACTTTCTGAGACGGGTCGACCGGTGCGCGCACCTTTACAGACCGCGAATCCAGAGGCACAGCAATCCCGCCGCCAAACACATCATTAATGGCTTCTGCCACCTGATTGGTGATCGAAAAATCACCCTGATGCAGGTTCAGGATCAGATTATCTGTATCCAGAAAACCGGTTTCAATCAGACGTTCAACTGTACCGCCGCCGGGGATCCGGCCAACGGTGGGTACATTCACAATCAGTGACGAGCCATCTGCGCCTTCAACACCGAGCCCGCCAACCAAAAGATTGCCTTGTGCGACCGCGTAGGTCTCACCATCTGCGCCCAATAACGGGGTCATCAGCAAGGTCCCGCCCCGCAAGGATTTTGACTGGCCCACAGTCGATACGGTCACATCGAGACGCTGACCGGGTTTGGCAAAAGCAGGCAGCTCAGCTGTCACAATCACAGCGGCTGAGTTTTTGCCATTCAGAACAAGAACAGCGCCTGTGCTCACGCCGAACCGGCTGATCAGAGACAGACTAGATTGCAGCGTCAACGTCGAGCTGCCAGCCCCTGTTCCCGGCAGACCGACAACAAGACCATACCCCACCAGCTGGTTTGCCCGCACACCGGCGATAGAGGTGAGATCCTTCAGTCTGTCTGCCTGCACGGCCTGTGCTGATAACAGCATCAGCAGCGCAGCTGTCAGCTTGAATAAAAATTTGGAAACCGGTTTCATTATTTTGGTTATCCTTTATCTGCCGCGCTAGAACGGCGAAATGGTCCGCATCGCCCGGCTGAGCCAGCCTGGCTTGGATGAATCCGCAACAGTGCCCGCGCCGGTATAACTTATCTGCGCATCTGCCAGACGGTTTGACGACACTGTGTTACCTGCTGAAATATCTTCTGGCCGCACAATGCCGCTGACCCGGATATATTCCTTGCCGTTATTCAAGGTCAGCTCTTTCTGGCCCAGAATACCCATATTGCCGTTTTCAAAAATCCGGACCACGGTCACAGACAGACGGCCGGTCAGTGAATTTGACTGCGCCGCATTACCAGACCCGCTGAAGGACTGTTCTGTGCTGCTGGTCAGGCTGTTATCGGCCACACCATTGCCCAGACCGCCGGTCAGAAGATTGGGCAGGCCGACAGGCAGGCCAAGCTCAAACGAATCTGATTTTGATGACGCAGCAGACTGGGCCTTGGTCGCGGCAAACACTTCGTTGAAATCAACAGTCAGAATATCGCCAACCTTGCGGG
>CALKIF010000106.1:0-2915 GCA_937988715.1 uncultured Alphaproteobacteria bacterium
TTGCTGGTTGTCATAGACGCTCAAGGATGGCCGGTTTGCATACATAGAATAGACTATGTATTTCTCACTGTTAGAGAGTGAATTGCCGGTTATTCCCGCTGTATTTGTTGCATTTGATGTTGTGTGATCAAATTTTACGATCTGGGTCTTTTCAAAGACCGCTTCCATCTCATCGCCTCTTGCCCGGGCGAATAAGTCTGTTGTCACCCCAAGGGCACTAGCATTTGCAACAGTGTCAGTTGTATCTACTGCATATCTGTTCAGCGATTCATTAATGCGGGCCTGTGTATGCGCCAGGAACTGTTCTCTGGTAAAATCAGGTGACGCTCCAGACAAAGTGATGTTTTCTACATCAGAAACAAAACTATCTGCCAAAAGATCTACTTCAATAGGTGTCGTCAAACCAGTTGATGAGCCATCCTGATTCAATTTAAACAGATTGATGTTCAGTGTGTCGTCCACGTTCTGAACAATTTGAACTTTGCTGTCATCGCCGTAAGCTTCGTTAATGGCGCGCTCAACTTCAGCTGCCAGTTGTGTGGCATTATATTTGCCTGGGCGAATATCAATATTCACGGGCTGATCCCCGTTATCGACATTCACGGTCAGGAAATTTTTACCCCAGTAAACCCGGCTGTCCCCGTCACCACTTTCACGGGTCGCCTTGAACTGCATCGGGTCAGTAACGATCTCAACCAGCCGGTCGCCTTCTTCACCGAAATCAAATTCGGCCTGCTCGCCTCTCAGCTTGGCTGGCTGTGAGGGAATAAGTTCTTGCTGATCATCAAGCTTATACAGCTTGGAGCCCTTGCCTTCTAGGAAGTAGTTATCATCAGGCACATCTGTTGTCTGCCGGCCAAACCGGTCAATATAAAGCTGGCGGCCATTATCATCTACCGCAGAGACCAGATCAGGTTCGACCACCGTATCATTGATCACAAGACGGGTATCATATTTGTTGGTCGCGTCTGTTGCGGATGCCGCCTGGGTTTTAATGAAATACATTGTGGCGATTGTTGGGTTACCCAAATCGTCAAAAATCGTGATTGATGTTGAATTGGTAAAGGTGTTTGGATCAGACGGGTCAAACGTGTACCCATTTTCAAATTCAGCTCTGTCTGTAACCACATCAGCACCCGCCGGTACGTTCACGCCAAGAGAGATGTTACTGGTCGCGCGCGGGTCACCAGATGTCACAGGCAATTGCAGCGGGACCGCGCTCTGCAGATCTTTGGCGGTTACCGACCCGTCATCGTTCACAGGATACGTCAAAAGATACTGGCCAGCTGAATCCACCACATAACGGTCGTTATCCACATTTAAAGACCCGTTACGGGTGTAGACTGTCTGCGCAGACGTCAGTGACGGTTTCAACGCAAAAAAGCCCTGACCGGAAATCGCCAGGTCAAGCGCATTCAGTGAGGAAGAGATGTTCCCTTGGGTAAATTGCTGTTTAATGCCTTTCAAAATCGTCCCGGAACCAATTGATGATGACGAATTCTGCAACGGTGATGTTGCAAAAATATCACCGAATTCAGCCACACTTCGTTTAAAGCCTGTGGTGCCGACGTTGGCGATATTGTTAGAGGTTGCAGAGATATCAGCCTGTGAACCATTCAATCCGGTAAGAGCGGTATAAAATGACATGTTTTAGTTCTCCAAGAGACGCTCGGGTCTTATTTGTTTGCTGTCCTAAAGCCTGTTCAGTTCAGGACATTTGCATCATCATCAGGGGTAGATAGAGCAACTTATGTGCCAGAAGTTTTAACAGCCTCAATTATGACGGAAGCGCACAACTTCATTGACATTGATATCGCCATAGCCTTTCACATCCAGCATGACGCCATCTGCTGAGCTGGTTGAGGCAGCCAATACCTCACCAAATACAGATGTGGATACACCCTCAAGGCCGCCGCCCTGATCAGCAAAGGCTTCAACATTGATGTAATCATTGCCATCCAAAACATCCTGCGGGATATCTTCCCATGAGAACCCAGCAAGACCAGCTGGCTGTGCGCCCAGCTCTTCAACATGCAGAATATCCCCGTTCTGCGAGGTGAACACCACATTGGTCGTACCCGACGCCGCCGGCAAATCGATCACCCCATGCACCGCACCATCACCATCTGGATAGGCTTGTGTGCCCGGCACAAGAACCGAATTGCCCAGCATGTTGGTGGCGGTGGCAATCCTGAATTCTGAGAGCTGGTTAGATATCCCTTTTAAGGACTGCCCCATATCTGTGATCCCGGTCACGGTCGAGAACTGCGCCATCTGGGCGATGAAATCTGCGTTTTCCATAGGCGCAAACGGATCCTGGTTCTGAAGCTGTGTGGTCATCAGCTTCAGGAAATCCTCTTGACCCAGCGCGCCACCATCGGCACGTTTCTTCTCTTCTTGTTGCTGGATTCCCAGCTTGTCGAGAATGTTGTTCAAGGATTGGTTATTGTTAACCGTACTCATGATTTTCTCCGCTCAGAGGGCCCTATTTACCCATCGTTATCGTGCGCATCATCAAGCTACGCAGTGTTGAGACGACCTCAACATTATTTTGGTACTGGCGAGACGCTTCCAGCATTTCAACCATCTCTTCATTTTCATCTACCGCTGCCCGGAACACATAGCCGTCTTCATCAGATTCAGGATGCTGGGGCATGTAAACACGTTCTGGTTCACGCAACACCGGTTTCACATCAACCACATCCACGGTTGATACACCTGTGCGTTTCAGCTGATCTGCAAATTGTGTTTCAAATACCGGTTTTAAGGCCCGGAAGGCGTTATTTTTATCGCCGGTCACCGCGCCCGCATTGGCCAGGTTACTGGCCACCGTATTCAAGCGGATCATCTGTGAGGCCATAGACCGGCCAGCGATATCAAATATATTTTTTACATCAGGCATGCTGGTCGTCCTT
>CALKIF010000107.1:0-7377 GCA_937988715.1 uncultured Alphaproteobacteria bacterium
GCGATATCAGACGGGGCCTCGCCACGCATTTTCAGGGCGATCAGAAAGGCGGCGATCTGAACCGGGCTGGCCTTGCCCTGCATCATCTCATCAAAACCGGCGGTCATCTGTTCTGGCGGCAGAACCGCACCTTCGGTGATCTGTTTGGTCAGGGTATTCAGGATATCAGACATGAACTTGATCCGGGAATTTCTGATCCAGCCGCAACAGCTGGGTTTCAAGAGAAGACAGGCGCGCCTCATCAGGCAGGTTGTTCAGCCCGCATCTGGCCAGAAACGCTGCCAGCATCCGGTAGCCCCCTGATGACGCGATTGATTCAGGGTGAAACTGAAGCCCGAAAATCGGGTGGGTGTTATGGGCAAGACCCATAATCTTGCCATCAGTGGTGCGCGCGGTGACAGACAGCTCATCTGGCTGGCTGGCCTCATCAGCGACCAGAGAATGATACCGCGTGATCACAATATCCTGATCCAGCCCGGCAAACAGCCCGTCTGCGGCATGGGTAAGGCGCGACAGCTTGCCATGCATCGGCGGGTCAACCCGCATCAGCTGGCCCCCGAAGGCGGTCCAGATCGCCTGGTGGCCAAGACATACGCCAAGCACGGGAACCCGGCCGGCCGCGGCTCGGATCAAATCTTCTGAAATCCCGGCCTGTGCCGGTGTGCCCGGCCCTGGCGAGATCACAATCCCGTCCGGGGCCATTGCCAGAACCTCATCAACAGAGGCGGCATCATTGCGCAGGGTGTTGACCTTTGCGCCCAGATCAGACAGAAAATGCCACAGATTCCAGGTGAAGCTGTCATAATTGTCAAGAAGCAGGATCATAAGATGAGGCCGCGCTGAAGGTGAAAACATTTTGTCTGCTGGTTATACGAAAAACCGGGGCCGCCGGTCAAACCTTAATGGCGGGACAGGGTGTCAGTGCATAAAAACAACATCAAAAATATGCGGTAAAATAATACCGCATTACCAGAATATTGAATTTGTTGATTATTTCTGATTTTGATGAAATTTTTTGCCTTGACCTTCCAAGGGGAACAGCGTATGAACAGCGCCAGATGACCGGCGCGGGCAAATTGCCTGCCCCCCAGCCGGTCTGTCAGTCGTTAAACAAAGAGAGTGAGCGTATTATGCCCCTACCTCGTACCTATGTGGCAACACCGAAAGATATTGAGAAGAACTGGATTCTTGTCGATGCTGAGGATGTTGTCTTAGGCCGTCTGGCCTCTGTGCTGGCGATGCGCCTGCGCGGCAAGCACAAAGCCACCTATACACCCAACATGGATTGCGGTGATCATGTGATCGTGATCAATGCTGAAAAGGTCAAGCTGACCGGCGGCAAGCGCAATTCGAAGACGTATTATTGGCACACCGGCTATCCGGGCGGGATTAAAGACCGCACTGCGGATAAAATTCTGGACGGCAAGTTTCCGGAACGTGTGCTGTCAAAAGCGGTTGAACGGATGATTCCGCGCGGGCCTCTAGGCCGCAAGGTGATGAGCCACCTGCATATCTATGCCGGACCAAACCACCCGCATGAAGCCCAGCAGCCAGAAGTGCTGGATGTGGCCGCAATGAACCCAAAAAATAAGAGATAGGGGCTGAACAATGGCAGAAGAAACACAAAATGCTGAAGGCGAGCCTGTTCAGGCTGAAGGCATGGCCGCTCTTGGGGCGCTCAATGAGAGCGCTGAAGTGGTTGTTGAGGCGGCCCCGGCTGAACCCAAAATTGACAAGCAGGGCCGGGCCTATGCCACCGGGCGGCGCAAAAACGCCATCGCCCGTGTCTGGATTAAGCGCGGCACCGGCCAGATTACGGTTAATGGTCGGGATATTTCCGCCTATTTTGCGCGTCCTGTGTTGCAGATGGTCCTGCAGCAGCCGTTTGAAGCGGCTGAACGCACAGGCGAATTTGATGTGGTGGCAACTGTCGTCGGGGGCGGCCTGTCTGGCCAGGCCGGCGCGGTCCGGCACGGGATTTCGCGTGCGCTAACTAATTTTGAGCCTGGCCTGCGCCCGGCGCTCAAGGCTGGCGGCTTTATGACCCGTGACCCGCGCGTTGTGGAACGGAAAAAATACGGCAAGGCGAAAGCCCGCCGGAGCTTCCAGTTCTCAAAGCGTTAGACCACCTATTAGAAAAACATCTGAAAACCAAAGGGTTGCGTGTTTCGCAGCCCTTTTTCTTTGCCCTTATATTTGCTGTTCGACATGGAATAAGGAGGAGGCTCTGGTGAGGGGCTGTAATCAAGGTCTTTGGCGCTGAATGGTGCTATTTTAAGAAAAGAGGCCCTCTTTTCCTGATTTGACTGGCCATTCTGGAGTTTCTGAAGATACACTTTGTGGGAAATCTGAAGCCCAGGGAGAGATGTGATACCTTTTAGCTCAAAGTCCGCAATTCATTGTAGTGAGGACGCAAGGCATCTAGCTATGCGCCGCCTGCCGCGACTGATCTCAGGCTTTGTCGAAGGCGCCACAGGCCGTGAAGTTGGAGCGGAAAACAACACGTCGGCGTTTGAGCGGATCAAGTTGCAGCCGCGTGTGCTCAAAGATGTCGGTAATCGCAGCACTGCGACACGCTTTCTTGATGAAGATTATGATGTACCTTTCGGCGTTGCCCCCATGGGTATGTGTAATCTTGTTCACCCCGGGGCGGACCGTTTTCTCACGAATGCTGCACGCGTGCATAATCTACCACTGGCTGTATCCACCGCTGCTTCGACTTCGCTCGAGGATCTCTATCAGTCCGCCCCCGGGCGTGTGTGGTTTCAACTATATGTCATGCCGCCGCTTGAACATACGCTTTCGCTTGTCCGGCGGGCAGAAGAATGCGGTTATGACACGCTGGTGCTGACCGTAGATGTGCCACAGGTCAGCCGCCGCATCCGCGATCTGAAAAACGGATTTTCGGTGGATTTCAAATTCGGCGCGAGACAGATTTACGATTTTATCACGCACCCAGCTTACAGCCTCAGAATGCTCATTGCGGGGCGTCCAGCGCCGTTGAATTTTCCCAATCAAGGTGCAAGCTTTGACCGTGCTGCAAGTCGCGCGCTGGCTAACTGGGCATTCCTCGGCAAACTCCGTGATCTGTGGAAAGGCAAGCTGATCGTCAAGGGTGTAACGTCAAGTAAGGACGCTAAGCAGATCAAGCAACTTGGTGCTGATGCTATTTATGTCTCAAATCATGGTGGCCGCCAGCTCGATAGTGTTGCCGCAGCCATCGATATTCTGCCCCTGATACGTGAGGCTGTCGGGCCGGATTATCCACTCATTATGGATAGCGGGCTGAGGGGTGGAGAGGATATTCTGAAAGCTTTTGCGCGAGGGGCTGATTTTGTCATGTTCGGCCGGCCTATTATGTTCGCGCTCGGTGCGGAAGGTGAAAAAGGGCTAGAAAGTCTGCTCCAGTCACTGCGCCATGACTTATCGACAGCCATGGCCCAGATTGGCGTGACCAGCATCGAACAATTGGGTGCAACAAATTTGGCTGAGGTGGATGTTGCAATAGGGGAGCAAGGACATGAAGGATAGCGTTGAAAATATCCGCGGTGGTGAGATGCTTGCTAGAGCGCTGAAGGAAAAGGGAGTTGCCCACGCCTTTACTCTTGCTGGCGGGTTTTGTAATCCGGCGCTTGAGGGATTCATGAAACTGCAAATGCCGGTCATCAACTGCCCGCATGAGCAGGTAGCTGGGCATCTTGCTGATGGCCACACTCGGGTGACGCGCAAACCGTCGGTCTGTCTTGTTGGGCCTGAAGGCTTTGCCAATGCCGTACCAGCAATGCTTGAAGCAGGAGGCGAGCGGTCACCGGTAATTTTCGTGACAGGTTCCTCAACATTGAAAAGACAAGGTGCCGGTGGCTTCAAGGAAATTGACGATGTGGCGATCGCCGCGCCATTGGTGAAATATTCAGTCCAGATCACTGATGGTGAGCGGATTAGTGAATTTGTCGATCGCGCCTGGACGGCAGCAACAACGGGCTATCCTGGGCCGGTTCATATCAGCTTGCCTGTCGATCTGATGTTCTCGTCTTTTCCGGAAGATGCCGGACGGGATGAACGCCCGTTTGACCGGTCTGATAAAAAACCACCAAGGGCATGGCCGGAGCCAGTCGCACTTGATGCCATCATCACAAAGCTGAAAAAAGCGCAGCGGCCGCTAATTATCGCCGGTCATGGTGTCTGGTGGTCGGGGGCTGAAAAGCAGCTGGAAAAAACAGCGCTGAAGTTGAAAATTCCTGTGTTTAACGTTCCCTATCACCAGAAATTGCTGGGGGAAGAATGTGACGCGTATATGGGGCTGGCGGATTTCCACCAATATCACCCGTCAAAAAAGGCGATACATGAATCCGATATAGTTCTGATGATCGGCGCTCGTCTTGATAATCAGATGAACTTTGGTAATCCGCCATTTTTTCCTACGACCACACAGCTTGTCTGTATCAACGGCAGTCATGAGGAACTGGAATACAATCGGGCGGCTGACGATGTACTGCTTTCCGACCCCGGGGCGTTTCTGGCAGCACTCGAAGAGCTAGATGTCTCGTGGCAGGACTGGTTCGCGCTTCAGCAACAGCACAGGGCTTCATGGGTGGGTGAATGGTTCGCCCAAATGGATGCCGAAGCCGCCGAAGATGAGCAACTGGGTCGGAAGATGCACCCTTTGCAGTTATCCCTCGATGTGCAGGATGTAATGGGCGGTGATGACTGGCTCGTCTTTGATGGCGGAAACACGCATTTCTGGTCAGAGATTGCCGTCAACATGATGGGTTGGCGCGGCAAAACCCTTGGCGGCATTCTGCATCCTGGCAATTATAGTCTGCTCGGGGTCGGGGTCAGTTTTGCCATTTCGGCAAAGGCTGCTAATCCGGGCAAAAACATTGTGCTTATTTCTGGTGATGGTGCGTTTTTGTCGGGTGGGCTTTCAGTCGAAGCTGCGTTCCAGGAAAATCTGCCCATTACCGTGGTCATCGACAACAACGGCGGACTTGATTGTATCAGCCAGCAGCAGGAGAGGCTGTTTGCCTCCGGCCAACATTACGCAACCGATTTCCGTGATATCCCGTTCCATAAAATGTTCGAAGGTCTGGGTGGACACGGCGAACTGGTTGAGAGCAGAAATCAGCTTAAACCTGCGCTCATGCGTGCCATGAAAAGTGGCAAAACATCTTGCGTGAATGTGAAATGCCGTGGTGTCATCAGCCCGATTGTCGCTGCAACTTCCGATAAACGTGATAAGGCATCGATAGAATAATGGCTCTTATAACATCGCATACATTAAACGGCGTCTTCGGCTCACACGCGGGAGGTATTCGCGTTCAGCTGGTTGCCGTAGCTGCCGGTGCCGCGCCTCTTTTTGATACGGAAATGGACGCAGGCGGCAGATTGTCACAAACAGTCTCGCCCGACCTGATTGACCCTGATGTCTCGTATGATCTGGTTTTTTTCGTTGGGGCCTACTGGAAAGCGTGGATGCCCGATGCTGACATGAAGCACATAAATGAGCAGATTGTTATCCGCTTCAGCATGCCGGACAAGGAAGGGCATTATCACATGCCAGTGATTTTGAACCCCCATGCCTATTCGGTCTGGATGTCAGGGGCATAGGGCATGTCGGTGGGGCTCAACATGTCACGTCGGATACGCCGCACCCCTTATACGGACAGGGCAGAACAAGCTGGCGTGACAGGGTTTTCAGTAGTTAACCACATGATCTTACCGAAAGCCTATGGCCGCACTATTGAAGAAGACTACTGGCATTTGCGGGAAAAAGTGCAGATTTGGGATGTCTCCTGTCAGCGGCAGGTTCAGATAAAGGGGCCTGATGCGGCAAGGCTCGTGCAGCTCATGACACCGCGTGATCTCTCCCGGGCGCAGGCAGGTGATTGCCTTTATGTGCCGATCATCGATGATGTGGCGGGGCTAATTAATGATCCTGTATTGCTGAAGCACGCCGAGGATATGTTCTGGCTGTCCATCGCTGATAGTGATGTGTTGCTTTATGCGAAAGGCATCGCCATCGCGCTGAACCTCAGGGTCAGTGTCTCAGAACCTGATGTCTCACCGCTCGCCATTCAGGGGCCGCTGGCCGAGGACCTGCTGGCCGATGTCTTCGGCAATGCCGTCAGGTCGATCGACTTTTTTAAGTTCGGGCATGTAAGTTTTATGGGCACAAATCAGCTGATCGCCCGATCAGGATATTCGCGCCAGGGCGGGTTTGAAATTTACCTCGAAGGTAGCGCGCTTGGGAAGGCGCTGTGGGATGTGATCTGGGAAGCAGGCCAGCAATACGATATCGCCCCCGGCTGCCCCAACCTGATTGAACGTATTGAAGGCGGGTTGCTGTCCTATGGTAATGAGATGACGCGTGAAAACAATCCGCTTGAAATCGGCTTGCAGAAATACTGCGCGCTTGATGGCGCGGTGGATTATTTCGGCCGCACCGCGTTGGAGGATATCGCCCGCAAAGGCCCGCAGCAGCTCATTCATGGTGTTATCTTTGATGGGCCGTCGATCGGCTCTTGCACGGCGCCGTGGCCGGTTATGCATGATGACGTCTGGATTGGCCAAATTACTTCCGGCATCTTTTCACCGCGGCTAGAAAAATATGTTGGGCTGTCGCTGATCAAAAAAGGCTTCTGGCAACCGGGTTTGAACATTCAAGTCGAATTACCCAACGGTGAAGTACGTTTAGGAAATATTTCTGCCCTACCCTTTGATTAAAAAAATGCGGGTCTCTACTTTGATTTGGACTTACATTTCATAGGAATGAATGTAACTTATGGAATCATGGCAGATGATTGCATCGTAAAACGATTTGCCTTCATAGTTATAGAGCCTGTATGACTCAGATTCTTTGTTTTCGCTTCGCCACACCCGAAGACACCTCGCGCTTGGCTCTGATCGCTTTTAACGCATATCAGCATTATGTCCCTTTGATGAAGAGGAAACCAGCTCCAATGCTTGCAGATTATGCTGAGCACGTTGAAAGCGATATTTGTTTTGTGGCATCAGTAAATAAGCTAATTGTTGCGTTTGCTGTGCTAGTCGAGAAGGTAGATGGCTGGTGGTTGGAGATAATTGCGACTGATCCTGCACAACAGAATAAGGGGGCAGGGGCTGAACTCCTTGCTCATTGTGAGAAGTTTTTGCGGGCTGAGGGGGTGTCATACTACCAGCTCTATACCAATGAGGTGATGAGTGGCCCGTATGACTGGTACATACGTTCCGGCTTTGTTGAGACCCGCCGCGGCACCCAGGACGGCTTTGCCCGCATCTTTATGCGTAAAGAGTTGTAAGGAGGGCCTGCCCCCCTCATAAAGATTTGGACTTCTCTGGCCGGTCTGTCGTATTGACAAGGGGTGGGCGATTGTTCCG
>CALKIF010000108.1:0-8427 GCA_937988715.1 uncultured Alphaproteobacteria bacterium
AGCTGCAGGCCATGGCGTGCACAGGCTTCAGCCTCCAGCCTCCAGCCGCCGTCTGAACGGGCCCCGCGCAGATTAATAATGGTACGGATACCCAGCCTTGCTGCCTGCTCAACACGGCCGGGGGTTGGCTGGTTGCTGCGCCACATATCCTCATCTATCTGATGCAGATTATGCCACCACAGCCGCAAAACCCCGTGGTCCTTTGCCATCAGCTCTACCCAGTCACGCATACCCCGCCGGCCATGCGCAGGCGTGAATGTTGAGGGACGAGATGAAGATGTCATGGCTCAGCTACCGGCAACCATCATCTGTTTCACAAACACAGACGGGGCAGCAATAGACTGGGTCAGTTCCAGATCATCTGCAGGCATCATATCATTGAAAATATCTTTCAGATTGCCGGCAATTGTGGCTTCGGTTGCTGGCCAGGTAATCTTGCCGTTTTCAATCCAGAAACCAGAAGCCCCGCGGCTGTAATCACCTGTTGTCAGGCTCACAGAACTGCCCATCAGTTCAGTGATATAAAAGCCCTGTTCGATATCGGCGATCATCTCATCCAGCGTGGTCTTGCCCTGTTCCATAATGAAGTTGGATACAGACGGGCTGGGCGGCCCGGATAGAGACCGGCTGGCATTCCCGGTCGGGCTGAGTCCCAGCTGCGCAGCTGTGGCCAGATCAAGCAGCCAGCCCTGAAGGCAGCCTTGCTGCACCAGATAGCGTTTCTGGACCGGCAATGTTTCACCGTCAAACAGGCGAGAGCCCATGCCCCGCGGCAATAACGGGTTATCCAGCAGGTTGATAGAGGAATTGGCGATTTGCTGGCCCATCTTCTCTTTTAAAAAGCTGGTCCCGCGGGCAATTGCTGCGCCATTAATCGCACTTGCCACATGGCCGGCCAGAGATCGCGAGACACGTTTGTCATAAATTACCGGAAAGGTGCCAGTCTGCGGTTTGCGACCACCCAGGCGGGCCAGGGTACGTGTTGCGGCGCTGCGGCCAACCGCTTCTGGCTGCTTCAGATCTTCAGCAAATACCGCTGAGCTGTAATCATAGTCTCGCTCCATCTGGCCATCCTGTTCAGCCAGAACCACAGCTGAGAAACCAAAGCTGGAGCGTTTATATGAGGCGTTAAAGCCTGTGCTTGTGCCGATCAAAACCTCGCTGGAGCCTGAAGAAGCAGACGCACCGTCAGAATTGCTGATCCCCGCCTGACTGAGGGCGGCTTCTTCACAAGCAAGGGCGATTTCGGTCAGCTTTTCTGTGCTGAAGCTGGTGTCGTCAAACAGCTCAATATCGGGGAAGGATTTCGCCTGCTCTTCAGCTGTGGCCAGCCGGGCATAGGGGTCTTCCGGGGCATGTTTGGCCATAGCCACCGCCCGCTCGGCAAGCTCTGTAATATTTTCATCATCAAGCTGGCCAGATGAAATAGTGGCGCTTTTCTGGCCAACAAATACGCGCATGCCCATCTGATAATCTTCGGCACGTTCTGCTGATTCAACTTTGCCCAGGCGAACCTGAACATCCAGCCCGCCTCCTTTGATGAAGCTGACATCTGCGCCGTCCGCACCGGCCTGTTTCGCCGCGCTGAGGGCTTTTTCGATAATATCTTGATCTTGTTTTGACATACATCATGACATAGTACGTCACCAGGGCTGATGCAACAGCTTGCAATTGAGAAAGTGTCAGTTTATCTAGAAAAGCATAATGAGCTATTCAGTATTTATAGATGGTGCGGCGGGCACGACCGGCCTGCAGGTGCATGACCGTTTGCAGACGCGCGCGGAGCTGTCTGTGCGTGTGCTTGACGATGGGCAGCGCAAAGATATCGACGCCCGGGCAGAGGCTATGGCCAGCGCGGATGTAACAATCCTGTGCCTTCCTGATGATGCCGCACGACAGGCAGCAGAGATGGCAAAGGCCTCTGGCTCACGCCTGATTGATGCCTCTACAGCGCACCGAATTGACCCTGAATTCACCTATGGGTTTGCCGAACTGTCATCTGGCCAGCACGCCGCTATTCACCAGGCACAGTTTGTCAGCAATCCTGGCTGTTATCCGACCGGATTTTTGGGACTTGTCGCGCCGTTAAGACAGGCCGGGCTGCTTCCCTCTTCAGCACAATTATCGGCTGTCTGCGTCAGCGGGTACAGCGGCGGCGGCAAAGCCATGATCGCCAGATATGAAGGAGAGGGCGAACCAGCTTTTGCTGCCTACGGGCTCAGCCTGTCCCATAAACATCTGCCGGAAATGAAACAGCATGCCGGGTTGGACCACGCCCCTGTGTTCCTGCCATCTGTTGGTGATTTTGCCCAAGGCATGCTGGTCAATATTCCGCTTCATCAGGACCAGTTTTCATGTCCTGTTCAGGCTGACGAACTTCGGGCTGTCCTGGCTGACCATTATCAGAACACGGCTCTTGTTTCGGTTGGAACAGACGCACAGCTCACCGACAACGGTTTTTTATCTGCAGATCCGTTAGCGGGGACAGACCGGCTGGAATTATTTGTCTTCGCCCGTCCTGATCACAGCCAGTTTGTGCTGACCGCACGGCTGGATAATCTGGGCAAAGGGGCGGCCGGGGCAGCGGTGCAGAACATGAACATCATGCTGGGGCTTGATCCGCTGGCCGGGCTTCATCTGTGAACAGGCTGAATGGTGTGACCAGATAGATGAATAAGATTGCCAGATTATCTGACCTGCAGCGCGCCCTTGACTATCCTTATGATGCGCCGTCCGATGCCTATCTTATCAAGGACGGGCACAGTCTGGCCCTGCCACCTGGCTATGATTTTGCCGGCCGGACACCGGTTCTCTCCGTCGGCTCAAATCGGGCACCGGTGCAATTGAACAGAAAATTTGGTGATCGTGCAGAAGTGGCTGTAACGCCTGTTAGGGTTCATGATTGTGATGTGGTACATGTGGCGAATTTGGCCCCCTATGGCGCGGTGCCCTGTTCTGCTTTTCCTTGTCAGGGGACATCTGTTGATCTGAATATCGCCTGGCTGACCCCTGCACAGCTGCAGATCATGCATCAGACAGAATCACTGGGCATCGCCTATGACTGGGTTGAATGGGACCTGTCTGTGATTGAACACAGATTTAACGCGCCTCTTGACCAGCTGTTCGGTTATGCGGCGCTGACCGGCGCGATGAGCGTTGCCGGTGAGGGACCTTTTGGCCTGGCCCGCATTCCTGCACAAAACAGGCAGTTTGCGCAGAAAAGCCAGCAGCAGATGCAAGAGATGATTTATCGCCGGTTCTGCGCTGATGCAACCTCTCTTGAAGACTGGATCAGCCAGCTGCAGACCAGCGAGGCATTACGGGCTGACGTTGCTGCTGCTGTGCAGCAAGACGGGCTTGTGGCAGAAAAACCCCCCTGGCGGCCCGCTGTTGTGTGATATCTGGTTTTTCTTTAAAGAAATGTGTTGAGGAAAAGTCCCGCGCTCAAAATAAGGCCGGCATTACGGTTTGATTTGAAGACCTGAAGCGCGGATGCGGGATCATCTGTCTTCAGCTGATATATCTGCCAGACAAGATGACAGCCCATCAGGCCAAGACCGCCCAGCCAGAGACCCGGGCCCAGCACGCCCCAAAATCCAGCTGTCCAGAACGCGATAGCGGCCAGGTAAAACAGGCTCACCCCCCACCGGATATATCTGCCAAGCGCAAGGGCTGAGGATCTGACCCCGGTTAAGCGGTCATCTGGCATATCCTGAACCGCATAAATCGTATCATAACCAACCACCCAGCACACACATCCTGCATAGATAAGCCAGAGACCGGCCGGCGGCCAGCTCTGCCAGAGCACCGCCACCGCCACCGGAATAGCCCAGCTGAAGGTGAATCCCAACACAATCTGCGGCCAGTCTGTAAAGCGTTTGGCCAAGGGATATAAAATCACCAGAGGCAGCGCGGCAACACCGACCCCCCAACTGATCACAGGCAGCTGCAGCAGAACCAGAAGACCAAGACCGCTTAGACACATCAGAAAGATGAACGCAGCAGCCACAGATAGCTGTCCTGACGCCAGCGGGCGGGCTCTGGTACGTTCAATCTGGGCATCAATATCTCTGTCCCAGAGATCATTTATAACACAGCCCACAGCCCGCATGGCCACCGCCCCGACCGTGAACAAAGCCATATACCAGATTGCGGTCTGCCAGCCCGGGCTGAAGGCAGCGAAAATCCACCAGCCCGGCAGAACCAACAACCACCAGCCTATAGGTCTGTCCAGCCTGGCAAGCGTGATATAGGGGTGGGTGGACACAGGCAGCCGCGCCCATAGCCCGGCCAGCTGGATATCACTGTGTCCGGATGCTGTTTCGGTGCGGCCGGTCATCTCATCTGGGTCTGCAGGCATCACTCATCAGGTGGTTTGTTTAGGTTAAAATAAGCATGTCTATAGCTGGATTTATAGCAAGTCTCAAAAGACTTGCCACTATTGTTTAATGCGCTTAAGACTTCCTCATGACCGGATACACCCCGCCTATACGCCTGTTTGTGGATGCAGAAGTGACCACAGGGACAACAGTAACGCTGGATAAAGAGCAGGCTCATTATCTGGGCCATGTGATGCGGCGATCTGCTGGTGACCGGGTGGAAATTTTTAATGGCCGGACAGACAGTATGGTGGCTGAAATTACCGAAATTGGCCGGAAATCAGCCAGCCTTCAGGTCATGCGGACCTGCAATTTTTTTCAGCAGAGCCCGGATATTTGGTTTCTGTTTGCGCCAGTAAAGCGGACCCGGCTTGATTTTATGGCCCAGAAAGCAACAGAATTAGGAGCCAGAAAAATTCAGCCGGTGGATACAGAATTTTGTCAGGTCAGCCGGGTCAATCTGGATCGCCTGACCGCAAATGCCATAGAAGCTGCTGAACAGACCGGCCGTCTGGATATTCCGGAAATCGGTCCGTTTGCCTCACTTAGCGCAGTTCTGGCAGATTGGCCATCTGACCGGCATCTTCTGTTTTGTGATGAAGCTCTTGCCGGTGACACGGGCTTTAATCCTGTTCAACAGCTATCGGCCACACCTCTTCAAAAAGCAGGTCTTCTGATTGGCCCTGAAGGCGGGTTTTCAGATGCAGAACGGCAGATGATAAAGCAGATACCTCTGCTGCGTCCGCTCAGCCTGGGCCCCCGTATTTTGCGCAGTGATACCGCCGCGCTTGCCGCGCTCAGTCTGTTTCAGGCTGTTTGTGGTGACTGGTCTGTTTTTGAAGTAAATAAGTAGAATAATCATCGGGTTTGTTATTATCTGTTTATCCTTTCTCTAACCTCCGGCAGGTCGTTCATGTCTGACACATCAGAAAACATAAATGTCACAGATAAAGCACAGCTAGTTGACTGGCTGAAAAGCCAGGAGACGCCTAAAGATGAGTGGCGCATTGGCACTGAGCATGAAAAATTTCTGTTCGAAAAAGGCAGCTTCCGTCCTGTGCGCTATGAAGGAGAGGCAGGGATTGGTGAGCTTCTCAGCCGCCTTGCTGACCGGCATGATATGACCCCTGTCACAGAAAAAGGACAGCTGATTGCGCTGAAAGACGGGCAGGGCGGCTCGATTACTCTGGAACCTGGTGGCCAGTTTGAATTGTCCGGCGCGCCTCTTGAAACGCTGCATCAGACCTGTTGCGAGACCGGCCGGCATCTGGCGCAGATGAAAGATATCACCGCAGAGCTTGGCTTGTGCATGTTGGGGGCCGGTTTCCAGCCGCTCTGGTCCAGACAGGATATATCCTGGATGCCGAAGGGCCGGTATAAGATTATGCGTGAATATATGCCCAAACGCGGCAATCTGGGCCTGGATATGATGTTGCGGTCCTGCACGGTTCAGGTCAATCTGGATTACGCCAGCGAGGCTGATATGGTGCGCAAATTCCGCACGTCCCTTGCCCTGCAGCCTGTCGCCACAGCCCTGTTTGCCAACTCACCTTTCAAAGATGGCCAGCCGTCAGGTGTCAAATCAACACGGGCTCAGGCCTGGACAGATACAGATCCCGACAGATGTGGTATCCCGCCGGTCGTGTTTGCAGATGAGTTCGGTTATGACGCCTGGATAGACTATATCCTGGATGTGCCGATGTATTTCCTGCATCGGGGCGATGATTATATAGATGTCTCCGGCCAGTCTTTTCGTGCCTTTATGGAAGGCAAATTACCTGGTTTTGAAGGTGAGGTCCCCAGCCTGGAAGATTTCACAGATCATATGACCACCGCCTTTCCTGAGGTGCGGCTGAAAGGCTATCTTGAAATGCGCGGGGCAGACAGCGGCAGTTGGGATTCGATTTGTGCCTTGCCAGCATTGTGGGTAGGGCTTTTATATGATGAGACAGCCCTTGCTGAGGCTGAAGCCCTGATCTCCGGGATAACAGCTGAGCAGGTGGAAGCAGCCCGTCTGTCTGCAATTCAGCATGGTCTTGAAGGCCAGTTTGGGGATATCTCTATGCTGGAGATGGCCCGGTCAGTGGTGAGCCTGGCTGAAGCGGGGTTGGTCAGACGGCAGATTGCCGACAAAAAGGGCAGAGATGAGACACAGTATCTTGCGCCGCTGAAGCACATCGTTGAAAGCGGTAAAACCAACGCCGACATTATGCTGGAGCATTATTACAGCGACTGGTCAGAAGATGTGCGTCATCTGTTCAAACTGTATCATTATTAATTCTTCTTAAAACGGCCAGCGAAAGCGGCACATCTTCCAAGACTGTATCTGCGCTCATGGCAAATCTGCTTCTGATTGTATTTATAAATTTTGTCGGTATCGGCGCGCTGATCCCCATACTGCCCTTTACCGTCATTGACGGGCTGGGCCATTCAGAAATTGTGATGACGGCCCTTTTGGCCAGCTTTGCTTTTGCCATGTTTGTTGCCAACCCTGTTCTGGGGCGGCTGTCGGACCGGTTAGGGCGGCGTCCTGTGCTATTGTTCTCTTTGTTTGTCGGCACAGTGGCACATTTCTGGTTTGCGCTGACAAATGATATCACACAGATGTTTGCGGCCCGCATTGTGGCCGGACTGGCGGCCGGGAATATCGGTGTGATTCAGGCGATTATCGCAGACAAGACCAGCCCTGAAGACCGCGCCAGAACAATGGGGTTACTCGGCGCGGCTATTGGTTCAGGTTTTGTGCTTGGCCCGGCTTTGGGCGGGGTTTTAGGCGGTATTGGTTCTGGTCCTGTTCATCAGGTACCGTTCCTGATCGCAGGCTTGTTCTCAGCTTTGTCCTTTGGTCTGGCCTTCCGCCTGACAGAGACTGGCAAGACATCAGCTTCACCCTCACAACGGGCCTCACTCTCTGTCTATATCCGTACCCTATTCTCTGGTCATATTGGCGGCTATGCAGCGGCCTTTTTCTGCCTCAACCTGGCTTTTGCCCAGGTGGAAGCCTCATATGTTCTTCTGGTGCGTGATTTGCTGGGATTCGGGGCCAGGCAGACCGGCTGGCTGTTCACCTATATCGGGGTTTTGATCATTATCGTTCAGGGCGGGCTGATCGCGCGTGTTGTTGGTATCTTTGGAGAGATGAAGACAATCGCATCAGGGGTTGCTTTGCTGGCGGTCGGCCAGTTTGTTACTGTCGCGCTGGCCTATAATTTCCTGGCTGGCGTGCCGGTTGGTCTTGGTCTTGTTCTGCTTTCCACCACGCTTGTCTGTGTTGGTTTTGCCTTTACCAACCCGACATTGACCTCTTCTGCATCAAAGGCGGCCAGGGCTGAGGATATGGGCGGCTCGCTCGGATTTGTGCAGGGCTGCGGGTCAATTGGCCAGGTTTTAGGACTTGTCTCTGCAGGCCCGTTTTACAGCATTGGCGGCGGTGTTGCCTCATTTGGTTTTGGTGGCGGCATTACTGTTGTGTTGCTGCTGATTATCCTGGCGATCAGCAGACAGCCTAAACCTGCCTGATCACCAGCAGGTCAGATTTCCCGCCGCTTTGCGGCGGTTAAAAAAGTTACGCCGCTTCTGTGCCGCCGACGGTGATACCACCCATTTTCAGGGTTGGCTGGCCCACCCCAACAGGAACAGACTGGCCAGCCTTGCCACAGGTGCCCACCCCTCTGTCGAGGGCCAGATCATTGCCGATCATGGTGATCTTTGACATTGCGTCAGGCCCGCTGCCGATCAAGGTTGCCCCTTTTACCGGCGCGCCGATTTTTCCATTTTCGACCAGATAAGCTTCAGAAGCTGAAAACACGAACTTGCCAGAGGTGATATCCACCTGGCCGCCGCCGAAATTAACCGCATAAATGCCTTTTTTCATAGAGGCGACAATTTCATCTGCGTCATAAGATCCGTTTTCCATAAAGGTGTTTGTCATCCGCGGCATCGGCAGATGCGCATAAGATTGTCTGCGCCCGTTGCCGGTGGCATTGACCCCCATCAGGCGGGCATTTTGGCGGTCCTGCATATAGCCTTTCAAAATACCGTCTTCGAT
>CALKIF010000109.1:0-7612 GCA_937988715.1 uncultured Alphaproteobacteria bacterium
ATATCTTGCGATCATATTTTGATTGACTGTTTTTTAAACTGGTTTCAGTGTCTGAGGATCAGGGCTGAGATCGGTGATCTAGACTGTCAATTTATGGGCTGTAAAGGGGATGGGCCATGGATGATCTGAACGGTGACGTAACAGCAGAAAAAACAGGCCGCCCGAAACGTGGTGGCGGGCGTATGGCCAGGCATAAGGTGAGGTCTGCCCCTCTGGCCGCAGATGTAAAGCCGGTGCGCCCGGGCCTTTCCGGTGGCCAGTACAGGCCGCTGACGGACGTCCAGATGGCCCAGATTGAACAGACAATTTACCAGATTCTGGATGAAATCGGCTTATCACAAGCCCCGGAAAGCGGCATCGCCTATATGACCGCGTTCGGGGCGCGTGCCGGTGATGACGGGCGGGTCCGGTTCAGCCGCGAAGTGGTCGATAAGGCTTTGTCGCTGGCGGCAAAGGATATCACCTTGTGCGGGCGTGATCCGCAGTTTGATCTGCATCTGACAGGCTCACGCGTGCATTACGGTACAGCCGGGGCGGCGGTGCATCTGGTCGATATCAAAAATAATGAATATCGGGAATCACATCTGGCGGATATTTATGATGCGGCGCGCATTGTCCAGCAGATGGATAATATCCATTTTTTCCAGCGGCCGATGGTGGCAAGAGATATCCCTGACCCGGCCGCGCTGGATCTGAACACGGTTTATGCCTGTATCAAAGGCACAACCAAACATATCGGCACCAGCTTTACAGAAGCTGAATTTATCGCCCCGGCGATTGAGATGCTGCATGAGGTGGCCGGCGGCGAGGCGGCCTGGCGGGAACGCCCGTTTGTGTCTAATTCCAATTGTTTTGTTGTGCCGCCGTTAAGGTTTGCGACCGAAAGTTGCCTTGTGATGGAAGAGGTGGTCAAAGCCGGTATGCCGGTTCTGTTATTGTCAGCAGGGCAAGCCGGGGCAACTGCGCCTGCCTCTATCGCCGGGGCGGTGGCCCAGGCCGTGGCAGAGGTTCTGGCCGGCCTTGTTTATGTCAACGCCATGATCCCCGGCCATCCGGCGATTGCCGGAACCTGGCCGTTTGTCTCTGACTTGCGCACCGGGGCCATGTCCGGCGGGTCTGGCGAGCAAGGCTTGCTGACCGCGGCCTGTGCCCAGATGCTGCAGCATTTCGGCCTGCCCGGCGGGGCGGCGGCCGGGATGGCAGATGCCAAAATGCCAGATGCGCAGTCAGGATATGAAAAAGGCTCTACCCTTGTCATGGCCGGGCTGTCGGGCCTGAATATGGTGTATGAGGCGGCGGGGATGCATGCCTCACTAATGGGGTTCTGTCTGGAGAGTCTGGTGATTGATAATGATATGCTGGGCCAGTGTCTGCGCTGTGTGCGCGGTGTGGATGTGGGCGCAGATAACCTGAGCCTGGATGTGTTCCGTGATGTGTGCATTGACGGGCCGGGCCATTATCTGGGTCACAGCCAGACCCTGTCGCTGATGCAGACTGAATATATCTATCCTGACCTGTCTGACCGGTCCAGCCCGAAAGAATGGGAAGAGCTGGGCAAACCGGTTCTGGTCGAAGGGGCGGCGGCAAAAGTGGCCGAGATTTTAGGCCAGGGGGATAACGGGGTTCTGGACGGGGCGGTTGACGCCCGGCTGAAAGAGCGGTTTGAGCTGTTGCTGTAGGGGGTGACAATCGGTCTCAAGGCATCGGGGCTTGATGCGGGCGGCGGGGTGCGGTAAGACAGTCACAGTATCAGTGACTTTCCATCGGGGGAGATAACCATGGATCCAACAATCGGCCTGTTTTTGGTGATCGGCTTTCCGCTGATCCTGTGCATTGCCATCTGGGCGTTTGGCCGCGCCTCTATTAAGCCTGAGTAAAATCAAGCTCAACATCTGTGAATTTATGAAAGAGCAGGCAGCCTCTATGGCGGTTTTGGCCTGCTTTTTTTATGCGTGTTTTTTAAGGGGTCAGGCAGAGGTGAATTTGTCTGCTGTGGCGAAGGCCAGGGTGACGCATTTATGCCGGTTTTTGATCGCACGAACCGGGGCAAAAGCCTCTATATCGCTTGAAAATCCGTCCGGGCGGGGGGGCTGGCCGGCCTTCAGCCAGTCTGTCAGCGTATCATACAGGCCGGGCAGGGCGGCCATTTCACGGCCCACAACCATCCCCAGCCAGAGGCCCGCGCCCGCCTCACATAAAGCGCAGCCCTTGGCCTCAGCATGAGCATGAGTGATGGTCCCGCCAGCCACGGTTAAGGTCGCCCGGATTCGGTCGCCACAGACCGGATTGTTCATTTCAGCTGTATGGGTGGGGGCGCTCAGCGCCGTGCTGGCACGCGCACCCCTGGCAAGGGCAAGAAGCTGATCCTGATAGATAGACTGCATTGCCCTTTTATGCCTTTGGTGGTGTTTGTGTTCAGCTGTGTTGCGCCTATTCGGCGAACATCAGCATATAAATCGCCCCGCAGGCACATAAATAAGTGAGGATAACCGCCCAATGCAGGGAGTGATATTCATTTTCCTCTGGTACGCCAGCAGGCAGGTCTTTGTTGCTTCCCATAAGTCAAACCCCCGAATATGAGACTGTTGATGTCGTTGTGGAAATATACAAGAAACAGGCCTCCTACCGCAAGGGCAGGAGACCGGTGTTTTTTGAAAAGATCAGTTGATTTTGTTGACGCCAATGACCTTGGCCACGCCGATAGAGACAAACACCGCCCCGAACGAGAACAGCGCGCCCATTTTGGCGGCATCCTGAACCAGACCTGGCGGGAAAGCCACCGCAGCAATAAACAAGGACACGGTAAAGCCAATCGCCGCCACAAAGCCGATAATCAGCAAATCAATCACCCGCATGCCTTCAGGCAGGCCAAGGCGCATCGGTATTGCGGCCAGCCAGCCAAAGAACAGAATGCCGACAGGCTTGCCCACCAGAAGGCCGATCAGAACCAGCCAGGTCGCCTCTCCCATAGAAGAGAACACCACCCCTGCATTGGCAAAGCCGAACAGCATCAAAATGACCTCAACCGGGGCTTTCAAGCCATGTTCGGCATCATTCAGCATATCATGTTTATGAGGCTGATCCGCACCGAACAGGCCAAACGGCGTATCGGCATGCGGCAGCGCCGGGATCACCGGCAACAAGCCCAGGGCAGGGTGAATACCGGCCTGCTGGAAGCCGTACCAGCTTAAAGCCGCGGCCACCGCATAGGGCCAGAAGCCAAAGCGGGCCCGTACCTTGGTTGACACAGGCCGCGCGGCATCCCCCTTATCCAGCTGGCGCGGCAGATAGTTAAACAGATACCAAACCGCAAGGGCCGCACCAACAGACAAGAGCAGCCATTCAGGAGACAGCGCATTCTGCGGATAGAAAATAGCCAGAATCACAAGGCCCGCCGCGTCATCAGCGATCGCCAGAAGAAGCAGAAAGCCGACCGCCGGGTGTTTGGCCCCGAAAATAATCCGGCCAACAAGATAGGAAAAGGCGATATCTGTGGCAATCGGGATAGCCCAGCCGTTTGACAGAATAGCCAGCTTGCCCACCATATAAGCGCCCAAAAGATAGACACCCGCCGGGCCGATAATGCCGCCTGCGGTCGCAATCAGCGGGGTCATCGCCTTTTTCCCCCGCAGCGAGCCTGATTTCAGCGCCACCGCTTCCCAGACTTCCTTGCCCGCTATCGCAAAAAACAGCGCCATCAGCACATCATTAATCAGATAATGCAGGGTCAGGGTGCGGTGCCCGTCATGCAAATGACCAATGAAAAAATGATCGATCAGCACCATATCAACCAGATGATGATAGCTGTCATAATTGATATTGGCCCAAATCAGCGCGCCAAAAGCGCCAACCACCAGCAGAACCGAATATTCCTGAATAAAGCCCCAGACCGAGCCTTGCGATGACGATGACATGTTCTTTATCCTGTGTTAAACGACGTTTATTTTTTACCCGTTCATATGGGGTGGACAACAAAATTGTGCAAGGTTCTCGCGCATCTGACTACCCCCAGACCTATAATGACCAGAAATGAAAAGATTTCAACAGCAAGGACAGGATTTCTCAGAAAGCATTCCGCAGAAGGTGATGTTTCTCGGCTCGGATATTTTCCGCGGGTCTGTCTATGGCAAGGGCCATCCTTTGAATATCGCCCGGGTCTGGCCGGTGATCGATCTCTGCCGGATTTTAGGCTGGCTGCCAGATACAGCCTACCGGCCGGTCCTGCCCGCAACAGCTGAACAGCTCAGCCTGTTCCACACAACCGCCTATATCAGCGCCCTGCAGGATGCAGAACGCGACCAGGCGTTAGATGCCGCCCGTATGGAACAACACCGGATCGGGCTGGACAGCAACCCGATTTTTGCAGATGTCTTCCGGCGGCCGGCAACCGCAGCAGCGGCCAGCCTGAAAGCCGCGGATATGTTGTATGATGGCCAGGCCAGCCGTATTTTCAACCCGTCAGGCGGGACCCATCACGGGCTGCCAGACCGGGCAAACGGGTTTTGTTTTGTCAATGATCCGGCCCTTGCCCTTCTGCGGCTGCTGGAAAGAGGCGCGCAGAAAGTGGCCTATATTGATATTGATGCACATCATCCTGACGGGGTGCAGGCGCATCTGTCCGGAGATGAGCGGGTGCGGCTGTGGTCTGTGCATGAAGCCAATAAATGGCCGCGTACCGGCCCGGCCGGCGATACAGGCAACGGCTTTGCCCGGAATTTCACCCTGCAGCGCGGGGCAGGAGATGATCAGCTGCTGGGCTGTATGAGGGCGGAGATTCTGCCTGAGCTGACCAGCTTCAACCCTGATTTTATTGTTCTTCAGGCCGGATGTGACGGTCTGGCAGATGATCCGCAATCCGGGCTGATGTTCAGCAATATCGGCTATTGGCAGGCCGCAGATCATATTTTACAGCTGAATAAGCCTATCTTGGTGCTGGGCGGCGGCGGGTATAACCCGTTCAGCACCGCCCGGGCCTGGACCGGGCTGTGGGGGCTGGTCTGTGGGCAGGATCCCTATCAGTGCACCCTGCCGCCTGAAGGGGGCGACTTGCTGGCCGGGCTGGACTGGGCACACCGGCGTGCCCGTGATAAACCCGGCAGATGGTTTGAACGGTTATATGATGATGTTGACCATGATCACTAGACGCCCTTGCGGCAGACAAAGACGCTGGCTGCTGGTCTGTCTGGTGGGACTGGTGGTGGTGGTTCTGGCCAGCGCGCGTCCAGGCCTTGCTCAGGACAGACCCACATGGCCGGTCACCATCATCACCCCTGACGGGGCGGAACATATCTATCAGCTGGAGCTGGCCGCCACAGCAAAAGCCCGCAGCCGCGGTCTGATGTTCCGCGAGGCGCTGCCGGAAACCGCAGGCATGCTGTTTGTCTGGCCAGGTGCAAGTAAACGAAGTTTCTGGATGAAAAACACGCCTTTATCGCTTGATATATTGTATTTTTCTGCTGATAAAAAACTGATCTCTTTATATGAACACACAACCCCCTTTTCGTTAGAAGGGCTGCCGTCAGGCCGGCCGGCACGTTATGTGGTTGAGCTGAATGCCGGACAGGCCCGAGCCAACGGCTTGCGGCGGGGCAGTGTTCTGAGGCTGCCTGACGCGTTGGCGGAAGAGCTGGCGCAGCAGTTCAGGCGGCGGCGCTAAATTTTTTCCCCCGTTTGGTGACTTTAGGGTTGAATTGTGTGTTCATGTGGGTGTAAAACCGGCCTGTCGGAGTGTAGCGCAGCCTGGTAGCGCATCTGGTTTGGGACCAGAGGGCCGGGAGTTCGAATCTCTCCACTCCGACCATTTTTCAGAACAGAAGGTGGTACCAGGGCCTGCATTTGTCTGAGACGTGGGGGGTGAAGAGATGCGTGTTGCCAAGATTTACAAACCAGCCAAAACCGCGATGCAATCCGGCCGGAAAAAAACCGAAGGCTGGGTGCTGGATTATCCGCGCGGCGGCCGGGTGTCTGCAGAACCTCTGATGGGCTGGCAGGCCTCAGCGGATACCGCCCGCCAGGTCAAGCTGCGCTTTGACAGTGCTGAAGCGGCGGTGGCCTATTGTGAAGCCCGTAATATCGCTTATGAGGTGGTGAAGCCGAAACAGCGCAAGCTGCGGATGAAGGCCTATGCCGATAATTTTGCCTATACCCGGGTGGGCAGCTGGACACATTAACCGCAAGCCGGTAAATGGCGGCTTGATTCTGCGCCCGCACAAGATTACAACAGCCCTGTGGCTCCGTAGCTCAACTGGATAGAGCAGCTGACTTCTAATCAGCAGGTTGGGGGTTCGAGTCCTCCCGGAGTCGCCATTTAATTATCTGTAATATCTGAATAAATTCTCGTTATTTGTCGGCGTTAATTTATTCAGTTTTGGTTGGGGTGCTGCCGGGGTACCAAAAACTCCGCGCTCTCATCGACCATATCTGCCGCACAAACATTTTTTCCAATAGGGTTCTGTTTTGTGCGTTTTGCTGAATCACACCGGCCATTACAGTAAACAAATATAAATGGCTCTCCGCATGGTAGCTAAAGATGGCGTTAGCATGAAGGTGTGCGTCAGGGTGTAGCGATGACCAGAGCTGGGCGGTAAGGGATCAGTGCCCTGGCAGATGTCAGAAAATCCCACGAGCAGGCTCTGTGATAAACCACAACCTGCGGATAGCTGACGGTCGTTGGTATGGCAAGTCAGTGGTTCTGCGTAAAGAAGCAGCGCGTAATGAGGAGAGAGCTCGACCGCCCTCAACCTATAACCTGGGTGACGCTATACCAATTGGGAATAACGACGGGCATGGCTCCGAAGGTTATAACCACCTCCTGGCCTGTAAAGGCCAGGTACGTCCAAATTCTGACACCGCGGGCCTGAGTTGGAAAAACTCAAGACATTCACCAAAGGTTATGTATGTGTGATTGATAACGGCGTAGCATTGAAAGCAAAGACAAAGCACGCAGATAGAGGAGGGATCTATCTAATTGTTATTGTGATGAAATAACTATTATTGTTACGCTCAGTCATTATTGTTTGTGCACAATTCAATGTAACTTTGGATGCTGGATTGCAGCCAGCCCACACGCCCAGCAGAGATCTTTACCTTCTTCAGCTTCCCTTCATTGGTCAGGCGATAGAGCGTTGGTTTACTGATGCTGAGCGCTTTGCACGCATCTTTATGCGAGAGGACAGTTTCCATGTTTTGTCACCATTGTTGATTTCAAAACAGCATTGTAAAATTTTGAGTCAGAGAGGTTCAACGCACATTCCTGAATGTAGAGTAAATATAGGGTTCGATATTTTTTGCTAAATTTGTTAGGTGGATGGTAGTATTTTTTCTCTTAGAATGAATTGAGTAGACTATGGATGATATTCAGCTGAACAAATCATCGCTTGTTGGCAAGGCTGCACCGCAATTTGTAGCGCATTCCACCAGAGGGATGCTGGACCTATCTGCTTATGAAGGTAGTTGGGTGCTACTTTTCTGTCACCCTGCCGACTTTACACCAGTTTGCACAACAGAATTTATAAGCCTGGCAAATAATCAACAGCGCTTTGATGAACTGGGAGTGGAGTTGATTGGGTTGTCAATTGACAGTGTTTATAGTCATTTAAGCTGGATTGATTGG
>CALKIF010000110.1:0-1471 GCA_937988715.1 uncultured Alphaproteobacteria bacterium
CGGAACAATCGCCCACCCCTTGTCAATACGACAGACCGGCCAGAGAAGTCCAAATTTTTATGGTTTCGGCACAGCCGCCCCTTATAAGGTTTTACGCATAAAGATACGGGCAAAGCCGTCTTCAGTACCGCGGCGGGTCTCAACAAAGCCTGACCGGAGATACCAGTCATACGGGCCGCTCATCACCTCATTGGTATAGAGCTGGTAGGATGAGACGCCCTCAGCCCGCAAAAACTGCTCACAATGGGCGAGGAGCGCGGCCCCCGCCCCCTTGCCCTGATGGTCCGGCGCGGTGGCAATCGTCTCCAGCCACCAGCCGTCAGCCTTACTGATCAGCACAGCAAAAGCGACCAGCTGTTTATCTGACACGGCCACAAAACAAATGTCCTGCGCGATATGGCTTGCATAATCCGCGCCCATCGGCGCCGGTTCCCTGCCCATCAACGGGATATAAGGGCTGTACGCACCCGATGCGATTCGGGTGAGGATAGGTACGTCCTGTGGTATGGCGGGACGGCGGGTGAAGATTTTTTCCATCCCCTCACCTTGCCGCAGACAGAACAATCCGGTCAACGGAAATGAGGATAGGGGCGAAGAAAAAATGTACCTTATAATCGGCGCTGAATCATGACAGAACCAGACTTCCCGTGATAGACCATGGTCAGTTCACTCAGAAAGGTTCGCCCCAGCAATGCGCTGTGTGGTTGTCCGCCTGCATGAAGATGAACACCACAAAACTGGCCATATATGGTGTATTTCAAAGTGGGAATTTGGATTTGTGCCAGATGAACATTCACCGAGGCGGGACCGTGCACCCCAGAAACGAGGCTTTCGTCGACAACAGGCAGGTCAAGAGCCGCCGCGACATCACAATCAATACAGCTTTCCTGCGCGCCAGTGTCAATTAAGGCGTGATGTTCTGTTATGGGCAACTCAGGGGGATCAGTGCTGTCCAGGCGGTAACGCGGGTCAAACCCGACCAGAACATTCAGGGTTGGACCAAACCTAACCAGATGATCAAGATTATCTGGAAACCCGCATTCGACCTGCAGCATCGTGATCCGTCACAGGACGATACAGCACAGAGGCCGGAAGGCTGATGGAGCCTGCCCCCACCCGCCGGATCAGATACGGCCCGCGCCCGAAATGTGTGACGGCATAGTCAGCAGCTGTCTCCAAAGACCCGTAAGTTCCGGCCAACTTCTTGTCATGAACCACCACCCACTTCCCAAAATGGTCACGTTCAAGGGAGCGTTTCATGATCTCATAAGCAGAGATGTTTTCGGTCAGACCCACCTTTATCTCAGCCACCGCTTCATTTCCTCTTTTTCTTCTATTATAATAACTACATACAATTAATTTGTTTGTTATTACTTTTATTAATTTATGTCTATTAATTTTGTTCATTATAAACTCGTTTGATTGATTTTATTTTGTTTCTCTTTTTCCTTTTTTTCTCTTTTAATTCTTC
>CALKIF010000111.1:0-12052 GCA_937988715.1 uncultured Alphaproteobacteria bacterium
GGTCCGGTTTCATTATGACAAAATTAAGAAAAAAAATATATGGATGAGGATCATCAGCTTTTTCAATAGGGTCTGATACCGGCTTACCGCAGCTTTATCTCATAGCCCTCAACCTCAGGCTCATCATCTGTGATTTCGGCCGGAAAGCCGTCTGCGGTCACATCCAGCCCATGCGGCTGTTCAATTCGCCTGATGATGTTTGGCGAGAATTCACGCGGGCCGAATTGTTCAATCCCGTCAGCAAAAATCTGTTTCAGCAAAGGGGCCAGTTCAAGCGTCAGTCCGGCGCGCTGGGCGACATCATAAAACAGGCTGACATCTTTGAGCACAAGATCCATGGTGAAATTGATATCCCGGCTGCCATTCAGAATCACCTGGCTTTCGGTTTCATGAACAAAGCTGTTGCCGCTGGAAATGCGGATCGCCTCATAGCTGGTCTTCAGGTCCATATTGGCCGCCTTGCAGGCCGACAGGGCTTCGGCCAGAGACACCAGATTGGCGGTGGCCAGATAATTGGTCACCACTTTCAATATGGTTGCCGACCCCAGCGCGCCCGTATGCAGAATGCGGCGGCCCATTTTGGTGAGGTACGGCAGCATCACATCAAAGGTGGGCCGGTCACAGCCCGCGAAGATAGAAATATTGCCCGTGGCCGCGCGGTGACACCCGCCAGAGACAGGACAGTCAACAGCCGCGCCGCCAAGAGCAGCCACTTTTTCAGCCAACCGGTGAATTTCTGTCTCGTCAGTTGTGCTCATCTCTGCCCAGATTTTACCTGCAGAAAACCCGGCCAGCAGCCCGTCTTCATCTTCCATCACAGAAGCGCTGATCGCCGGAGACGGCAGACAGGTGATCAGAATATCACAACCCTCTGCCATCTGTTTCGGGCTGTCCGCCCATTTCGCGCCCTTGTCCAGAAGCGGCGCGGCCGCCGCCCTGTCCAGATCACGGATGGTCAGATCGACACCATTTCTGAGCAGAGAGCCGGCCAGTTTGGCCCCGACATTCCCCAGCCCGATAAAACCAACCTTTTTGTCATCTGCTGCCTGTCCCATTGGCGTGCTCCTGAGAAGTGAAGAAATGTGTCAGCGTTTTGTTTCCGGGATCAGCCCTTGTGGTGCAAATCTGAGCATCAGCAGCATCAACAGCCCCATCGTCATCAGCCGCATATGGGCCGCACTGGCCAGAAGATGAGATCGCAAGCCGCTGGTTTCGGCCAGAGGTGAGGTGATCACATCCATCAGCCAAAGGCCAAGCGGTTCTGATTCAACCCAGAAAAACCAGATCACAAACCCGCCGAGAATAGAGCCGAAATTATTTCCGGACCCGCCCACAATCACCATAATCCAGATCAGGAAGGTGAATCTGAGCGGCAGATAAGAGGCCGGTGTGAACTGGCCATCCAAGGTGGTCAGCATCGCGCCGGCCAGCCCCACAACAGCAGAGCCCAGCACAAACACCTGAAGATGTTTCGCCGTCACATGCTTGCCCATCGCATTTGCCGCGACTTCATTATCACGGATTGCCCGCATCATCCGCCCCCAGGGAGAGCGCAGAGCCGTTTCAAACAACCAGAACAACCCGACAAGAACAGCTGTGAACAAGGCAGCATAACACAGCTTGACGATAATCGAGGACAGTTCCGGTACATCCGTGCTGAGGCGGGCCGCCAGATCAATCACCCATTGTTCGGCCTGCAGGTCAATTTCATAGGGCACAGGACGCGGCAGACCATTGACATTCTTGACCCCCCGGGCCAGCCAGTCTTCGTTTTTCAGCACATAGATCACAATTTCTGAAATGCCCAGCGTGGCAATCGCCAGATAGTCAGATCGCAGACCAAGAGAGATTTTGCCGATCACATAAGCCGCCCCGGCCGCAAACAGACCGCCGACCACCCAGGAGATCAGTATCGGCAGGTTCAGCCCGCCAATATGACCTGCCTTGGCTGATTCAATCGCTTCGATTGCCGCCACCGCCGGATCAACAACCATGCGCATCACAAGATAACCCGCCATGATCACCGCTGTCATAATCCAGTAGCGCCAGCGTGTATTGGCCTTTACACGGCCCCAGACAAACACCGCCAGAACAGCGGTCAGTACAGCCACCACCCCGCCACCAAGAAGACCAAGCCCGCCAGCCTGCCAGCCTGCCTGAACCGGCGGCATAGAGACCAGCACACCGGCCAGACCGCCAAGGGCCGCAAACCCCATAATGCCGAAATTCACAATACCGGCATATCCCCACTGGATATTCACGCCCAGTGTCATAATCGCGGAAATCAGACAAAGGTTCAAAATGGCCAGAGACAGGTTCCAGCTCTGCATCTGGCCGACAAGGACCAGCAACAAAGCCATCACAGCAAATAAAACAGAGGTCCGGTTCTGGCTGAAGAAAGCTGATTTGATCATGGTTATATCGTCTTTCCGGCAAATAACCCTGTCGGGCGGATGAGCAGCACAACAAGCAATATAACAAAAGAGACCGCAATTTTGTAATCTGTTGACAACAGCTGGACCAGCCCGTCCGGGGCCCAGGCCGCCGGCACCATATAGGTGACCACTTTTTTATAGGCAAAAGTGATAAATAATTCAGAAAACGCAATCACATACCCGCCCGCAATTGCCCCGACCGGATTGCCCACCCCGCCGACAATGGCAGAAGCAAAAATCGGCAGCAGCAACGAGAGATAGGTAAAGGGCTTATAGCTTTTATCCAGCCCATAGAGCGCCCCGGCCAGGGCCGCCAGCGCGCCGGTAATGATCCAGGTGATCATCACCACCCGTTCAGGATTAATCCCTGACAGCAGCGCCAGATCTTCATTATCAGAATAGGCCCGCATGGATTTGCCGGTTTTGGTCTTGTTCAGGAACCAGAAAATCAGCGCCACCACAACCACAGCAACCAGTATCGTCACCCCTTGTGTGGTCTTGATCGCCAGCCCTTCATTCAGGCCGGTCATTTTTTTGAACGCGCGGGCCTTCAGCAAGAACCGCTGCCCGTCTGTAAAGACCCGGTCTGCCGGGCCGATAATAAAGCGAATCAGACCACCGATGGTGAACATCACCCCAACCGACACAATCAGATAGGTCACCGTTTCCGCCCGTTTCTGGCGATAATAGGAAAACACCAGCTTGTCTGTGACCAGCGCCAGCCCAATCGTGACAAGCATCGCCACCGGAATCGCCAACAACGCTGTCGGCAGCACGCCAAGGCCGATATCCTGTGCCTGCAGCCACCAGGTCAGAAGAACTGTGATCATCGCCCCGAAGGACATCAGCTCACCATGCGCAAAATTTGAAAACCGCAGCACGCTGTAGACCATCGTCACGCCAAGCGCGCCCAGAGCCAGCTGGCTGCCATAGGCAAGGCCCGGCACAAGCACAAAATTGGCAATCACAACAAGGGCATTGAGACTATCTATCATCACCTCTACCCCCCGAGAAACGCCTTGCGCACATCATTATCCGCCAGCAGCGCCTGGCCGGTGTCAGTATACCGGTTCCGCCCCTGGACCAGAACAAACCCCTTATCCGCGATATGCAACGCCTGTTTGGCGTTCTGTTCAACCATCAAAATCGCAATGCCGGTGCGGGCCACTTCAATAATCCGGTCAAATAATTCATCCATCACAATTGGCGACACACCAGCGGTCGGTTCATCCAGCATCAGAACCTTGGGCCGGGTCATCAGTGCCCGACCAACCGCAACCTGCTGACGCTGGCCGCCAGACAGCTCGCCAGCAGGCTGGTCAGCTTTTTCCTTTAACACCGGAAACAAATCAAATACCTGGGCAAGCGTGTCCGCAAAACCGTCTTCACGCACAAACGCGCCCATTTCCAGATTTTCAAGAACAGACAAAGACGGAAACACATTATTGGTCTGTGGCACAAAGCCCATCCCCTTCAGCACCCGTTCCTGGGGTTTCAGGGCGGTGATGTCCTCACCATCCATCATCACCCGGCCAGAGCGCAGGGACAACATCCCGAACACCGCTTTCATCGCGGTTGACTTGCCGGCCCCGTTCGGGCCGACCACAACCGCAATTTCGCCTTTATCCACGCCAATGGTACAGTCATGCAGAATATCTGCATCCCCATATCCGCCTGTCATTGTCTCACCGACAAGATAGTGCATTACCCTCAGACCTTTATCTGTTCCTCTATCTATTCTTCAGGCCGGTACCCAAATAGGCCTCGATCACGTCTTCGTTATTGCGCACATCTTCAGCAGACCCTTGTGCCAGAACACCGCCTTCAGCCATCACAATAACCGGATCGCATAACCGGCTGATAAATTCCATATCATGTTCGATCATGCAGAATGTGTAATTTTTTTCCTGATTCAGCCGTTCAATCGCATCACCGATTTTCTTCAGCAAGGTGCGGTTCACGCCGGCCCCGACCTCATCCAGAAACACGATTTTGGCATCCACCATCATTGTGCGGCCCAGCTCAAGCAGCTTTTTCTGGCCACCAGACAGACGGCCCGCCAGCTCATCCGCAACCGCTTCAAGCTGCAGGAATCTGATCACCTCTTCTGCTTTATCTGCCAGCCGCTCTTCTTCTTCACGGACCAGGGCAGGCCGGAACCAGGCATCTATCAGCCTCTCGCCAGACTGGCCGGCAGGGACCATTTTCAGATTATCGCGCACCGTCAGGGTGGAGAATTCATGCGCAATCTGAAAGGTGCGCAACAGACCTTTATGAAACAACATATGCGGGGCAAGGCCGGTAATGTCTTCCCCATCAAGCAGCACCTGGCCGCTGTCCGGCTTATAGAGCCCGGCAATGACATTGAACAAGGTGGTCTTGCCCGCGCCGTTCGGCCCGATAAGACCAGTGATAGAGCCTTTTTCAATCTCCAGCGACGCATCATTCACCGCATGAATACCGCCAAAAGATTTATGGATGTTCTGAATCGAAATCATAACTGCTCATACCAGATAAAACAAAGCCCAGGCGTGAGGCTCACCCTGGGCTTTGTTGTCATTTTTTCGTGATTACCGGTAACCAACGGTGACGTTCTTGCCACCTTTGATTTCAATCTCAGCATAGTTACCAGCTGATTCGCCGCCGCCGACCAGTTCAACAGCAGATGCACCAACATAGTCAATATCCTTGCCTTCGCTGAGCAGCTTCATGGCTTTGCCCAGCTCACCAGGGAAGATCTTCTCACCCGGGGCATTCGCCACACCCATCATATGGGCCTTGAACACCTGGCTGTCTGAAGATTGTGCAGACTGCATCGCCAGCAGAATCAAAGCAGCACCATCATAGCTTTCCGGTGCAAATGGACCAGCAGCAAAGCCGTTTGCCTTGGCCATATCAGAGAATTTCGCTGCACCCGGGCTGTCTGTGCCAGGGACATCACCGATTGAACCGTCAAGATCAGGACCAATCGCAGCAGGCAGCGCGTCACCGATCATGCCGTCCGGCAGATAGAACACGTCAAATGCGCCTGTATCCAGTGAGGACTGGATGATGCCCTTGCCGCCCTGGTCAAGATAACCCGCAACAATCAGGATATCGCCGCCAGCCTGGGCCAGAGCCGCAACTTCTGCATTATAGTCACCTTTGCCATCTTCATGTGCAGCAGACAGGGTAATCTTGCCGCCGCGGCTTTCAAAATTGGCTTTGATGCTGTCAGCCAGACCCTTGCCATAGTCGTTATTGACATAAGACATCGCCGCTGTTTTGTAGCCTTTTTCCATCAGGATATCAGCCACAACTTCACCCTGGCGGGCATCAGACGGGGCAGTTCTGAAGAACAGGTCATTATCTTCAATTGTTGACAGAGCAGGAGATGTTGCAGATGGAGAGACCATCACAACCCCGTTTGGCATCGCCACATTCTGCAGGATAGCTGTGGTCACACCAGAACAGTCTGCCCCCACCATGGCGTTCACCTTGTCAGAAGTGATCAGACGTTCAGCTGCCGCGGTGGCGGCTGCAGAATCAATACAGGTTGAATCACCCCGTACAGAGGAGATTTTGGCCCCGTTCATGAACGCGCCACTGGCATTCACTTCTGAAATAGCCAGTTCGGCCCCCATAGCCATGTCAGGTGTCAATGATTCAATCGGACCTGTATAGCCTAAGATAATGCCCAGCTTCACATCAGCAGCGAAAGCAGGTGTTGCCATCATGGCCAGAGCCACAGATGCGCCTAATAGTTTTTTCATTACTCTCTCCCTCAAGACTTAATGAGACTGCAGCGTCAGAGCACATCAGGCTGATGCACCCACACCGCACACCCGCTATCCTACAAACCAAATGCCGTTCTGACAAATGATTTAACGCTCTGTTTGCCCGAAACCAGCTAGCTTTGTGCAGGGGTGTCAGCAAGGCCCGGCAGGGGCGTGCGCGCCGCCGCCATCTGATCAATCTGGCCCAGAACAGAACAGGACGGACAGACCATCTGCCATTGCGGCAGAACCGTCCCACACCCGCCGCATTGCCAGCGCCGGGTCCGCGGTGCATGAGCCGCCGCCAGCAAGGCCCCTTCACGTTCAGCAACAGATCTGCTGTCCGGTTCCTGACCAAGTGATTTTGCGCGGCTGGCAGACAGCTCTGCTGTCAGCAGAAAATACTGGTTTGTCCGCCCTTGTGCTGACACCGCCTCCAGCGCGGCTGAGGCAGATGCCCAAATCCCTTTATCAAGGGCTGCTTGTGCCACCAAAAGGCGGGCTTCATCTGGATCAGCGGCCTGGTCTGCCAGTGCCGAGAGCCGGGCGATCAGCTGGCCATCATTATCATCTGAGAGATCAGCAATCAGCCCGGCCAGACGGGCATGAGGAGCAGCCTTAAAAGCCGCTTCAACCCGCTTTAAGGCCTTGCGCGGAGAAGAGGTGCGTTCCTGCTGGGCCAGCCTGACGGTTGCTTCCAGAAACTGTGGTGACCAGCGCAACGCCTCATTCAGATATTTGGTCTGCAGCGCGTCATCATCACTGCGTTCAGCAAGCCGCAGACATAAATGGGCCGCCAGCAATTCAGGATAATTGAGCTGGCCAGAAGCAAAATGAGCAATATCAGAGGCCAGAAACGGCGTGTCTGCCGCCTTATTTTTTGTCTGGGCGAGCAGCACAGCCAGCCTGTCCAGCGCCGATTTCCAGTTTTCCCGGTTCAGATCTTCAGCCAGCAACACCAGATGAGCCGGGGCTGATTTATCTTTCAAAGCCAGCGCGGCTCTGGCCGCCGCACAGCTTTTCTCGCTCTCGCCCTGACCCAGATACAGCCGCATCAGCCCTAAATGCCCGAAATAGGCCGTATCATCCTGTGCGGACAATGATTTGAAATAACGTAATGCGGCTTTGTCATCTCCTGTGGCATGAGCGGTCTGGGCCGAAAGCAGATCTGGCAGAACCGCCGATCCCAGCAGCTTTTCCGCCCGCCTGGCCAGTTTCCGGGCTTCTTTCATATCTCCTGCGGCAAAGGCCACCATACCCTGACCAAGCGCGTGTTCACCGCGGCGGCGGCGGCGTGCCCGCCAGTTATGACCCAGCCAGGACGGCCAGCTGAGCAGCGTTGCGATCAGCCTGAACAGCAAAAACAACACCCCCAGCCCAAGCACCAGACCTGCGATGAGCAGGCTGGTCATCACCTCTACCCGCCAGCCCAGCCAGTTGATCACCGTGACGCCCTCTTGTGCAGACAACCATCTGGACAAGAGCGCCGCCCCCACACAAAACACTAAAAACGCGGCCAGCCGGATCATTGCGCATCACTTTTTTCAGGATCAATACGGTCGACAGAGACAAGCCCGCTGAACCAGTCTGAGAGACCCTGCCACATACCGGACACATCCGGCAGGGCAAGATCAGGCAACAGGTCAGAAGAGCTGTCTTGCTGAACTTGCGGCGGATCGGCAGCAGCAGCGGTGTCTGCCGGGCCGGTCTGTTGTTGTGTCTGGGCAGGGGCGGCAGACGCCTTGTCCTCAGCATCTGCAGGCGGGACGGCGGTGAATTTGTCTTCAATATGCGCGATTTGTTGATCAAACCGATCTATCGCTGCGTTCACCGTGTCCACAGACTGAGAGACAGACTGAACCACATCAGCCATAGTCTCATCAATCTGAGTCAGGTCAGCTTGCAGAGTCTGGAGCTGTGCGGCCAGCCTTTCCTGCTGATCACTGACCACCCCCAGACCGGCCCGCAGCTCTGCCAGCTCCTGATCCACCGCCTGCTGCCAGGGATCATCTGATGGCGAGACCAGATAAGGGGCCATATAGGGCCAGACAGACAGGCCAAGAGCGATCAGCACGGCCCCGACAAGCCCGGCTGTAAGCGGTGATATCTGGCGCAAGCGCGAGGCCAGACTGGAGCCGGCCAGCTGGCCGTCAATCACCGCCTCTGCTGCGGGCGTGTCTGCAGACGATTTGTTTTGTTTTGTTGAGCGGGTCTTGGCCATCCGGGCAGCACATCTCCAAACAGATGAATTGAACTATGACGTCATCTGATTATTCCTGCAGACACAGCTCAGGTCAATTTCTACACTTTAAGTTTTCATGACAGGGTCTTGTTTATCTGCTGGTCAGACCAGTCCTGACAGAGCTGCAAGACCGTCTGCCGGTCAGGGCGGGCCGCCTGCCGGACAGCAAAACCGGCCTGGCGCGCCTGTTCAGCCAAAGCCGGGCTGGCGGCCAGAATGGTGATCTGTTGTTTGTTCGCCAGCGGTGCCTGCTCATCAAGCCAGCTGTCAAACCGCATCAGGGTGCGGGCAGAAAACACCACCGCCGCGACAGGCCCGCCAGAGGTCAGATAGTCATAAACAGCTTCGCGATCCGGGGTGGCCGCATCCGCCTGATAGATAACCAGCCGGTCAACCGAAATTTGTGTATCTGCAAGACACGCCCCGATATCAACATGAATATCCCGGCCGGACAGCCACAAAAACGGGCCGTCCTCAGCCAAAGCCTGCTGGCTGATCGCGGTGGCCAGATCACGTGCGGTACCGCTGCCTGTATAGGCAAGCTGATAGCCGCTCTGGCGCAAAATCTCTGCACTGCCCCTGCCCACACACCAGACCGGGAGGCGGGCCAGCTGAGGCCGCGTTTCTGTCTGTGCAGACAGAAACCGGCTGGCTTGTTTGCTGGTGATCACAAGCCCCTGATAAAAATCAGCGATATCCGGGCGGCACAGCTGTTCATCCTGCCCGCCGGTATAGCTGATGGTCAGCATCGGCAGAGGCAGGGCCTCTATACCCAGCCGGGTCAGTTCTGTGACATCTTCTGAGCCGTCAGGCTCAGGGCGCAGGCAAAGGATCATCTCGTCTCTCTCTCCAGCGTCACACCGATCAGGCCAGAAATGCGCGGCCCCCGCAATCCTGCAGCAGCTTCTCACCAAGGGCTGTGCCCAGAGCAGAAGCCTCTGCCCGGCTGCCCTCAGCCTCAGCAGTGAATTTCTGCTGGCCATCTGCAGACAAAACCGCAGCCTTCAGATGCAGCCCTCCTGCCTTGTCAATATCCGCCATGGCCGAGATGGGGGTGCGGCAGGACCCGTCAAGGGCCGCCAGAACCGCCCGTTCTGCGGTGACACAGTCAGCTGTATCCACACAATGAAGAGCAGATAAGACTGTCTGAACCGCTGCTGCCCGGTCGCCGCCAAGGGCCATCTGGACAGCGATTGCGCCTTGCGCCGCGGCGGCCGGCATAATCTGTTCATCCAGAGGTGTGTACGCGCAGTCCAGCTGCAGCCGCTTCAGCCCCGCCACAGCCAGAATAATCGCGTCAAACTCTCCGGCCTCAAGTCGGCGCAGGCGGCTGTTCACATTGCCGCGCAGAAGACCGATGTTCAGATCCGGGCGGTAATGCCGCAACAAGGCTGCCCGCCTGACAGAGGCTGTGCCGATATGTGCCCCGTCCGGCAGATCATCCAGAGACGGATAAGGCCCGACCAGCGCATCGCCGCGATCTTCGCGTGGCAGAACAACCGCGATTTCTGTGCCTGAGGCCAGCTGAGTTTCCATATCTTTTAAAGAATGAACAGCCGCATCCGCCCGGCCATCCAGCAAGGCAGCCTCTAATGTTTTGATAAACACGCCCTTGCCGCCCACCTCAACCAAAGGCCGGTCCAGCACCTCATCACCTGTTGTCGACAAGCCCAGAATCTCGGTCGGAATATCCACAAGAGCGCGGCGCACCTGTTCAGTCTGGGCAAGGGCCAGCTGAGATTTCCTGCTGGCAAGAATAAGAGGCGCGCGCGCAAAATCTGTCTGAGAACTGTCAGTCATGCGGCTTTCTTCCCACAGGTGACAGCCAGATGTAAAGCCAGAACTTGAGGCGTTCCGCCAACCAAAATGCCTTTTTTAACAGCCTATTCAGCAACCTCATCATATGAGGAGACAGGCGGGCAGGTGCAGATAAGATTGCGATCCCCATAAGCGTTATCAACCCGGCCAACAGGCGGCCAGTATTTCAGCCCGGCCTGAGCAGTGGCCGGCAGACAGCCTGTCTTGCGGCTGTAGGGATGATCCCATTTGTCCGAAACAGCCATAGAAGCGGTATGCGGGGCGTTCACCAGAGGGTTATCCTCTGCCGGCCAGCGGCCATCCTCAACCTGGCGGATTTCTTCGCGTATCGCCAGCATCGCGTCAATAAACCGGTCCAGCTCTGCTTTGGATTCGCTTTCGGTCGGTTCGATCATCAGGGTTCCGGGGACAGGAAAGCTCATCGTCGGGGCATGAAACCCGAAATCAATCAGGCGTTTGGCAATATCTTCTGCATCAATGCCGGCGGTCTGTTTAAAGGGCCGGATATCGATAATCACTTCATGCGCCACATAGCCGCCCGCACCGCGATATAAAATCGGATAGGCCCGGTCCAGTGAGGCCGCAATATAATTCGCACTTAAAATGGCCAGCTGGCTGGCCTGTTTCAGCCCGTCCGGCCCCATCATCCGGATATAGCCATAGGAAATCGGCAGAATCAGAGGGGAGCCAAACGGGGCCGCCGCCACCTGGCGATGTGCCTGTTCTGTGCCGGTTGCAGATACATGTTCAGGCAGAAACGGGGCAAGATGTGCGCGCACCCCAATCGGGCCCATGCCCGGGCCGCCGCCGCCATGCGGAATACAAAAGGTTTTGTGCAGATTCAGATGGCTGACATCAGCCCCATATTTGCCGGGCCGGGCCAGGCCGACCTGGGCATTCAGATTGGCCCCATCCAGATAGACCTGACCGCCGGCGTCATGCACCATCGCGCAGATATCCGCAATAGCCGCTTCAAAGACGCCATGTGTTGACGGATAGGTCACCATAATCGCGGCCAGCCTGTCTTCATGCTGGGCGATTTTGTCTTTCAGATCACCAAGGTCAATATTGCCGTCATCATCACAGGCGACCACCACAACCGTGAATCCGGCCATCTGGGCAGAGGCAGGGTTGGTGCCATGAGCTGAGGAGGCGATCAGACAGATATCGCGCTGGCCCTGCCCTGAAGCCGCCAGATAACCGCGAATCGCCAACAGGCCCGCATATTCACCCTGGGCCCCGGAATTGGGCTGCATCGACACCGCATCATAACCGGTAATTTCGCATAAATCGGCACATAAACCGTCAATCAGCGCGGTATAGCCTGCGGCCTGATCAGGCGGGCAGAAGGGATGAATATCGGCAAATTCAGGCCAGCTTACCGGCATCATTTCAGCAGCCGCGTTCAGTTTCATTGTACAGGAGCCCAGCGGGATCATGGTTCTGTCCAGCGCCAGATCCTTATCCGCCAGGCTGCGCAAATACCGCATCATTTCCGTTTCAGAACGATAGTTGTGAAACACCGGATGGGTGAGATAATCTGACAGGCGGTTCAGCGGCAACGGCACAGAGCCGTGCGATTTGCCGTCCAGCACATCAAAATCCGCATCAACCCCAAACACCTGCCATAAGGCTGTGACCACCGCCTCATCACAGGTCTCGTCAAAAGACAGGCTGACCCCGGCCGGGGTGCGGCGCAGATTAAAGCCCGCCTGCACAGCAGAGGCGATCAGATCATCTGCCTGTTCGGTGTGGATATGCACCGTATCAAAGAAATAATCACTGCTGAGCCGGTAACCGGC
>CALKIF010000112.1:0-1353 GCA_937988715.1 uncultured Alphaproteobacteria bacterium
CCAGCCGCGTCTGGCCCTCGGCCCGCATGGACGCCGGCTGCTGACAGAACTGATCGCCGCCGCTAAAGGCGAAATGTGGGTGAGTGTGATTATACTCAGTGCCACGCTGGTGGATGTCGCGGTTCATGAGGCCGGCCAGTTTGATGTGGCTTTTGATGTGTTTGACGGAGATGGCTTTGATGACGGCGAGGGGCCGTTTGGCCTGTCTTATTTATCGGCTGGCGAAAGACGGCGTCTGGAGGCCTTGCGCGCCCGCCGCAACGCGTTGGTTCATTATGAAGGCCCTGTGGCCGGTCTGTCTGGTGCGGGCGATGATGCCGCGGTTCTGAAAACCAACGCCGAACAGGCGATCGCGGCGCTCCTGCCAGTTCTGGAAAATCTGGAACGGTGGGGGTAGGGTTTAAGGAAATCTCTTCTGACACCAGCTTGTGAATTCAGCTATGCTCATCATCATGATCGCCCGTCTGTCGGTGGACGTGCGCCAGCGCCTGCTGTTAACGGCCTTGCTCACGCAAATGTGATGTCCCGCCCCATGGTTGCGCCGTTGCCGAACCAGGTACCGAAGCAGTCTTTGACCGCCACTTCCAACTCTTCTGGGGAGATCATCAGCCCCAGATCAGCCAGGCTGGTCACCCCGCCATCTGTGACCCCGCAGGGGATAATCCCGTTATATTGAGTAAGGTCCGGCTCATGGTTCAGGGCGACACCATGCATCGTCACCCATTTTGATATGCGCACACCCACCGCCACAATTTTATCCAGCCGGTCTGGCTGGCCGGTATCGCCGCGCCTGACCCAGATACCGGGCAGGCCCTCACGCCGCTCGCCACTCACCCCGAAACAGGCCAGAACATCAATCATCCAGCCTTCAAGCGCAAAAATATAGGCGCGCACATCACGGCGGCGTTGGTTCAAATCCAACACTGGCCAAAGCACCAGCTGGCCCGGCCCGTGCCAGGTCCATTGCCCGCCGCGCCCGGTCTGGACCACCGGCAGCCCAGCGGGGTTGAGCAATTCTTCACTCTTTGCGGATGTTCCGGCGGTATAGACGCCCGCATGGCTGGTCATGAACACCGCCTCTTGCGCCGTGCCCGCCGCCACGGCCTGGGCATGGGCTTCCATCTGCGCCACCGCGCCTTCATAGAGTGACGGGGCGGGGATCACCTGCCAGGCCGGGGCATTATTTTGAACCTCTTTCATGTCCGCCAGCCTAGCATATCTGCGCTCATGCTGTCTTGCTTTCTTGTCTTGCCTTGGACCGCATTTCATGGGATAAGGACGGCCAGACCATATGGGTATGCGGCTGTGGCGGAATTGGTAGACGCGCAGCGTTGAGGTCGCTGTGGGGCTAAT
>CALKIF010000113.1:0-22978 GCA_937988715.1 uncultured Alphaproteobacteria bacterium
CAAGCGCATCAAGCAGACAAGCAGATATTAGTGTCTTCTGCCGCTGGCGGCCTGAACGGCCAGATGGATGTGCCAGGTGACAAGTCCATTTCTCACCGGTCTCTTATTCTGGCCGGTATGGCTGTCGGCCGCACAAACATCAAAGGGTTGCTGCGCGGTGAGGATGTGCTGTCCACGCTGAGGGCAATGCAGCAGCTGGGCGTAACGATTATTGACGATGCCGATACTGACAGCGTCAGCGTTGATGGTGTGGGAACAGGCGGTTTCATCTCACCTGAAGCCCCGCTTGACCTGGGCAACGCCGGCACCGGCGTCAGGTTGATTATGGGGGCAGTTGCCGGACAACCCATAACCGCCATCTTTACTGGTGATGAATCATTATCTGCACGGCCAATGCGGCGGATCACAGACCCGCTGGCCCAAATGGGTGCGCAAATTGGCTATCAGCCTGAAAATGATGAAAAGGGCCTGCTGCCTGTAACAATAACTGGGGCAAACCCTGTATTGCCTCTTGCTTATGCGCCGCGTGTTGCCTCTGCACAGATTAAATCAGCAATTATGCTGGCTGGTCTGAACGCAAGAGGAAATACTGTGATCACAGAACCTCATATCTCGCGCGACCATACAGAAAGCATGCTGCGCCATTTCGGTGTTGATGTTCAGCAGGATATCCTGCCAGACGGGCGTCATCAGGTCACTCTTGGCGGAGAAGCCACCTTAACCGCTAAAGATATTTTGGTTCCCCGTGATCCCTCTTCTGCGGCTTTTGCCATGGTTGCTGCCCTGATTACACCAGACAGCGATATCACCTTGCCTGCTGTTGGCCTGAACCCCCAGCGTACAGGCCTGATCACAACATTAAGTGAAATGGGCGCAGATATCGTCATCACAAATGAACGCTTAGAAGGTGGTGAGCCTGTTGGCGATATCCGTGTCCGGTCAAGCCAGTTGACAGGTATAGAGGTTCCGGCTGAAAGAGCCGCGTCAATGATCGATGAATATCCGATTTTATCCGTGGCGGCGGCCTGTGCCGAAGGGCGCACCTTCATGCCAGGCGTTTCCGAATTGCGCGTGAAAGAGACAGACAGAATCGCAGTAATGGCAGAAGGGCTGAAAGCCTGCGGTGTTTCTGTCACTGAAACCCCGGACAGCCTGACCGTCACTGGTGCATCGGCGATAACCGGCGGGGCCTGTATCGCCTCACAGCATGATCACCGTATCGCCATGTCATTTCTTGTTCTGGGTATGGTCAGCCAGACCCCTGTCACCGTGGTTGACACAGCAACAATAGCCACCAGTTTTCCGGGATTTGCCCGTTTGATGAACAGCGCCGGAGCACATATATATGCGCCGGACGCGCAAGGATAGATAAGTCTGTAAAATACGTGAAATTCACACAATAGGCGACAGAGCCCATAACAGGGGCCGTTGCCGAAAAGAGGTATGATATATGATTATTGCCATTGATGGCACAGCCGCCTCAGGCAAAGGCACATTGGGCCGAACCCTGGCTATGCGGCTTGACCTTGATTATTTGGATACAGGTAAACTGTATCGGGCGGTTGGCCATGCTGCGCTGACATCAGGGGTCGATATTGATGCAAGCGATCCGACAGCTATTGCGGAAATCGCCACAAACCTTGATCTGTCCCAGCCGTTCACCTCAGAATTGCGGACAACCGATGTTGGCGAGGCGGCCTCAAAAGTAGCTGCACTGGCTGAGGTCAGACAGGCCTTGCTGCGAAAGCAGCGGGAATTTGCTGAACATCCGCCACATGGGAAAGGTGCTGTTCTTGACGGCCGGGATATCGGCACAGTTGTGCTGCCTGATGCGGATGCGAAATTCTATATTGATGCAGCCGCCGACATACGCGCCAACAGACGTCATCTGGAGCTGGTCGCCGCAGGTGAGGCGATAGAGTTCCCGGAAGTCCTGTCTGATCTGATCAAAAGAGACTGCCGTGACAAAAACCGCACAGTCGCGCCTTTAATTGCCGCTGATGATGCGTTTTTTATTGACTCTTCAACAAAGAATGCAGAAGAAGTGTTGGAACTTGTGCTTTCCTGTTTGCAGGAGGCCAAGCTGGTCTGACAGGTCCTGCCTCTGAACAGAGGCCTGTCTTTTTGAAAACAATTAACGCTGGGATATATGTCGCGTCAGGCAACCCGTTAAAAATAGCATGTTCAGGCCATCTGCCTGCGCATGGATTCAGAGCTATTTTCCCTGTTACCAGCACAGGACTTAGATGACACAAAGCTTTTGCTCAAAAAGCTTCATCTTATCCGGTCAAAATGACCAGACTGACGCTCTCACGGAGAAAACACTTGTCAAATTCAACAGCCGCAGATGCTACTATGGAAAATTTTGCCGATCTTCTGGCAGAAAGCTTTGCTGAAGACACCGCCATTGAGGGCAGTGTCGTCAAAGGTCAGGTTGTCGATGTCACTGATGATTATGTGACCATCGATGTCGGCCTGAAATCAGAAGGGCGCGTGCCGCTTCGCGAATTCGCTGCCCCTGGTCAGGATGCTGAAATCAAAACTGGTGACAGCGTTGAAGTTTATGTTGAACGTATGGAAGACCGCGATGGCGCGGCTATGCTTAGCCGGGAAAAAGCCCGCCGCGAAGAAGCATGGATCCTGCTTGAAAACGCCTTTGAAGCTCAGGAACGCGTCACTGGCGTCATCTTTGGCCGGGTCAAGGGCGGCTTCACTGTTGATTTGTCCGGCGCCACCGCGTTTCTGCCTGGCAGCCAGGTCGACATCCGTCCAATCCATGATATCGGCCCATTGATGGGCACACCGCAGCCGTTCCAGATTCTGAAAATCGACAGACGCCGTGGTAACATCGTTGTCTCCAGACGGGCCGTTCTGGAAGAATCACGTGCTGAAGCCCGCTCTGAGCTGGTCTCTAACCTGCAAGAAGGTCAGGTCCTGCAAGGTGTGGTTAAAAATATCACTGACTACGGCGCTTTCGTTGATCTGGGCGGTGTTGACGGTCTGCTGCATGTCACTGACATTGCCTGGAAGCGGATCAACCACCCATCAGAAGCCCTTCAGGTTGGCCAGACTGTTGATGTTCAGGTCATCCGGTTCAACGCTGAAACCCAGCGGATTTCCCTGGGCATGAAACAGTTGCTGTCTGACCCATGGGCAGATGCTGCTGAAAAATTTGTCATTGGCTCCAAGCTGACCGGCCGTGTCACCAACATCACTGACTATGGCGCCTTTGTTGAATTGGACGAAGGTGTTGAAGGCCTTGTTCACGTATCAGAAATGAGCTGGACCAAGAAAAATGTTCACCCTGGCAAGATTGTATCGACCAGCCAGCAAATCGAAGTCATGGTTCTGGATGTGGATCTGGTCAAACGCCGGATTTCGCTTGGCCTGAAACAGTGCACTGCCAACCCATGGGAAGAGTTTAAAGACACCTTCCAGGCTGGTGCCGAAATCGAAGGCGAAATCAGAAACATCACTGAGTTCGGTATCTTTGTCGGCCTGACAGAAGAGATTGATGGGCTGGTTCACATGTCTGACATCTCTTGGGAAGAAACAGGCGAAGCCGCACTGGAAGGCTACAACAAAGGTGATAAGATCAAAGCCAAAATTTTGGAAATTGACCTTGAAAAAGAACGTATCTCTCTGGGCATCAAGCAGTTGAGTGATGATCCTTATGCTGGTGAAGTTGACAAGGTGAAAAAAGGCACTGTTGTGACCTGTACCATCACCGCGGTAACAGATGGCGGGCTAGAGGTTCGGGTTGGGGATAACCTGCCAGGCTTCATCCGCAAATCTGATCTGTCACGTGAACGCAGCGAGCAGAGAACAGAACGCTTTGCGGTTGACGAGAAAATTGACGCTCTGGTCACACAGTTCGACAAGAAAACACGGAACCTGACCTTGTCTATCAAAGCGCGCGAGATTGAAGAAGAAAAGCGTGCGATGGCTGATTATGGCTCATCAGACAGTGGCGCCAGCTTAGGGGATATCCTTGGGGCGGCTCTGGCAAAAAGAGAAGATGAAGGCTCTTCAGATTCTGACAGCTAAGCCTGTCACCGCATCTGCCATTTAGCGGACAAATATATACAACGCCCCGTCTGGCTCCGGTCAGTCGGGGCGTTGCTTTTATGTGATTACAGACAGATAGCTTGACGCTGCATTAAGAAACAGTCATGATTTTATCAGATTACAGGATTTATAAGGTTAGTGCGCATGACTAAATCTGAGTTGATCGCCCGACTGGCAGAACAAAACCCGTCCCTGTACCACCGTGATCTTGAACACTTGGTAAACACCGTCTTTGAGACGATTACACAAGCTCTGGAAAATGGTGACCGCGTGGAACTCAGAGGGTTTGGCGCATTTTCAGTGCGTGAACGACAAGCCAGAATGGGCCGCAACCCCCGCACCGGAGAGGCGGTAAATGTTGAGGCAAAGCGCATGCCCTTTTTCAAAATGGGAAAAGGCATGCGGGAACGTCTGAACAAGTAACTCTGCTCTGCCAACCTGTTAAGGAGCGTTATGATGCGCTTCATCTCCCGTCTAGGCTGGTTATTTTTCCTTATCATTACCATTGTGTTTCTGGCGGGGTTCGTCACACATAATCACACACAGATAGCGCTTCAGTTCTGGCCTGCTCAGGCGACAGCTGAAGGTGAGGTGTGGGTGTTTGTGCTGGGCGCGTTTGGACTGGGGATGGTTATTGGCGCGATGATTTTTTGGCTGCACGGCCTGCGCCTGAAGGCCCGCCTCTGGTCCAGCACACGCCAGATCGCCGAGCTGAACGCCCGCATTGAAGCATCTGCACAAAGTGATGATGACAACAGCCTGCCTGAGCGGTATGGTTGAGCCGCCTGAACAGACGCCATGATTCGCCTTTCTTTTTTTGCAGAGGTGGCGCAGATGACAGCTAACAGAATTGAGCCAGATAAAACATGATACCAGCGGTAAAAATCTGCGGCATAAGCACCTTTGACAGTTACCAGCTCTGCGCCGGGCTGGGTGTTGACTGGGTCGGGTTTGTCTTTTTCCCTGCCTCACCGCGTCATCTGTCCCTTGTGCAGGCGCGCCAGCTGGCTGAACAGGCAGATGACCAGATTGATGCGCAGACCCGCCCACGGCGTGTCGCGCTGTGTGTTGATGCCAGCGATGATGAACTTGCAGATATCATTGATGCGGCCCGGCCACATATGTTGCAGTTACATGGCAGCGAGACAGCCGAACGGGTACAAGAGATCAAGTCGAAATTTTCACTTCCCGTCATGCCTGTGATCAAAGTGGCCAGTAAAGATGATATCAGCCAAGCAGCAGCATTCGCAGATTGTGCAGACTGGATCTTGTTTGATGCGGCCCCGCATGCCGCCGGCACAGCTGATGAACCTGTTCTTCCCGGCGGCATGGGAAAATCTTTTGACTGGCGCTATCTGGCAGAAGCCGATTTGCCGCTGCCCTTCATGCTGGCAGGGGGGCTAACAGCAGACAATGTTGCTGAGGCGATCTCTTTAACGGGTGCACCATGTGTTGATGTTTCTTCAGGGGTGGAAAAAAACCGCGGCGAAAAGAGCAAATCAGCCATCTCTGCCTTTGTGAAAGCAGCAAAATTCGGGTAAAGTGGCGGTCATTGGTACCGGCAGCCGGAATTCGTGCCCCCAAAAGGCACCACAGACAATAGAGAGACATTATGGGCGAGACTGCACCCAATTCATATAAAACCCTGCCAGATGAAGCTGGCCGCTTTGGCATTCATGGCGGACGATTTGTTGCTGAAACGCTGATGCCTCTGATCCTGGAGGTGGAAAAGGCCTATTACACGGCCAAATCAGATCCCAGCTTCCTCTCAGAATTGCTGTATTATCAAAAACATTATATCGGCCGGCCGTCCCCTTTATATTTCGCCTCTCGCCTGACGGAACATTTTGGCGGGGCAAAGCTGTATCTGAAGCGAGATGAGCTGAATCATACCGGTGCGCATAAAATCAATAATGTGCTGGGCCAGGCCTTACTGGCAAAGCGCATGGGCAAGACAAAAATCATTGCTGAGACCGGTGCAGGCCAGCATGGGGTTGCCACTGCCACAGCCTGTGCGTTGTTTAATCTGGAATGCGAAGTGTTTATGGGGGCAGAAGATGTGCGCCGGCAAAAACCAAATGTTGACCGCATGCGCCTGCTTGGCGCGAAAGTCCATCCGGTCACATCAGGCACATCCACGCTGAAAGACGCCATGAACGAGGCGTTGCGATACTGGGTTGCGAATCCGGAAACGCATTTTTATATCATCGGCACAGTGGCTGGCCCGCATCCCTATCCAGAGATGGTTCGTGATTTCCAGTCTGTGATCGGCAATGAGACCAAAGAGCAGATCCATGAAGCAGAGGGACGTCTGCCTGACGCGCTTATTGCTTGTATCGGCGGCGGGTCAAACGCGATGGGCCTGTTTCATCCGTTCCTTGATGATGAGGGGGTCGATATTTATGGCGTTGAAGCCGCTGGTCACGGGATTGACACAGGCGAACATGCCGCCAGCCTGACCGGTGGGCGCCCTGGTGTTCTGCATGGCAACAGAACCTATCTTCTGCAAACAGATGAAGGTCAGATCAAAGACGCCCATTCGATTTCAGCTGGACTTGATTATCCAGGCATCGGTCCTGAACATGCCTGGCTGCATGATATTGGCCGGGTGAATTATGTCAGCGCAACAGACGAAGAAGCGCTGGAGATGTTCCATCTATGCTCACGCCTTGAAGGCATTATTCCGGCATTAGAACCATCTCATGCCCTTGCCTTTGCCTCTACATTCCTGCCCAACTTGAGCAAAGACAAGATTGTCGTGCTGAATATGTGCGGACGGGGCGATAAAGATTTAGAGGCCGTGCTGCCAATGCTGGACGCCAGAGGCAAATTATAAAGCTGTAAGTAACAGGACTATGTTGTAAGCATGAGCAATCGTATTTCACAATGTTTTGACCGCGCCAAACAAGCCGACAGGGCTGTTCTGGGGATTTTTGTATCTGCTGGTGACCCGACAGAACAGGCCTCCACAGCCATTCTGGACAGTCTGGTCGAAAACGGGGCTGATTTCATCGAGCTGGGTATGCCGTTTTCAGATCCGATGGCAGATGGTCCGGCTATTCAGGCAGCCAGCCTGCGCGCAATCAAGCAAGGCATGACATTACAAGGCACGCTGGATATGGCGGCCGCCTTCAGGACCCGTCATCCCGATACGCCGCTGATTCTGATGGGCTATTATAATCCTATCTATATGTACGGCACAGACGCCTTTATCACCGCCGCGTTGGAAGCAGGTGTTGACGGTCTGATCATTGTCGATCTGCCCCCTGAAGAAGATGGCGAATTATGTGATGGTGCCCGTGCTGCGGGTCTGGATTTCATTCGTCTTGTCACCCCGACGACCCTGGGCGACCGTCTGCCTGTGGTGTTGGAAAAAGCAGGTGGGTTTGTGTATTACGTTGCGATCGCCGGCATTACCGGCACCAAGAGCGCGGCAACAGATACAATTGAGGCTGCCTTCAAACGGATTCGTGAAGAAACAGATCTGCCGGCTGTTACTGGGTTTGGCATCAGAACACCAGAACAAGCTGCCGAAGTGGCAAAGATTTCAGATGGGGTTGTGGTCGGATCGGCTGTGGTCTCTATCATTGAACAGGCCTGTGCTGACCAGACCCCGGATGCAGACACGCTGGCAGCGGCGGTTGGCGATTATTGCCGCAGCTTGTCAGAGGCGATGAAGCGGTCATAAACTACCCCTATAAGACTGACGATAAATGAGGGCAAAGACATGAACTGGATCACAAATTCTGTATTGCCGAAGATTAAGGCTCTGGTGCAGTCAAATGACGTGCCGGATAACTTATGGGTAAAATGCTCGTCCTGTAACCAGATGCTGTTCCATCAGGATTATGAGCAAGCCTTTCACTGCTGTTCAACATGCGGACATCACGCCCCTTTGCCGCCAGAACTGCGCTTCAAGCTGTTATTTGATGCAGACAGCTACCAGCAGATTGATGTTGAGGTGTCTGCTGATGACCCGCTGAAGTTTAAAGACAGCAAACGCTATCCAGATCGGCTGAAGACAACCCGCGCCAAAACAGGCACACAAGATGCAATTGCTGTGGCGATGGGCACAATCCAGGGCATCAAAACTGTTGTCGCTGCCTTTGATTTCAGGTTTATGGGCGGGTCGATGGGCCGGACAGTCGGAGACGGTCTGCTGAAAGCTGCTGAAACCGCTGTCGCTGAGGCGGCGGCACTGATCGTGGTGCCCTCATCAGGCGGTGCCCGGATGCAGGAAGGTATCTTGTCACTGATGCAACTGCCGCGTTCAATCATTGCGGTTGATCAGCTCAAAGCCGCCGGATTGCCTTACATTGTTCTGCTGACTCACCCCACAACAGGCGGCGTAACAGCCTCATTCGCGATGCTGGGTGATATCCAGCTGGCTGAACCTGGGGCGATTATTGGCTTTGCGGGGCGGCGCGTGATCGAAGAGACTGTGCGCGAAAAACTGCCTGATGATTTCCAGACAGCTGAATATCTGGAAGATCATGGTATGATCGATATGGTGGTTCCGCGCAGTGAACAGCACGAAAAGCTGGGCTCTGTTCTGGCTATGCTGATGAATAAACCTGCTGCACAAGCCAGCTGAACGGCCTTTTGTAATTTTCTGTGATGCCTGTGCCATCTGACTCCACCGCAGATCTGCTGGACAGATTAACAAAACTGCATCCCAAGCTGATTGATCTTGGGCTGGAGCGGACCATTCAGCTGAGCGAGGCCTGCGGAGCCCCTCATAAAAAACTGCCACCTGTTATTCATATTGCCGGCACCAATGGCAAAGGCTCTGTTTCCGCATTCTTGCGCAGCATGGCTGAAGCGGCAGGCCTGTCTGTTCATGTGTATAACTCGCCTCATCTGTGTCGCTTTAATGAGCGCATCCGGCTGAACGGGACTTTGATTTCTGATGCTGAGCTTGTTGATGTGCTAAGCGAGATTGAAAAGGTCAATGCGGGTCGTCCTATCACCTTTTTTGAATCGACCACTGTTGCGGCGTTTCTGGCCTTCTCGCGCCATCCGGCTGATCTTCTGATTCTGGAAACAGGCCTGGGCGGGGTTTTTGATTCAACCAATATTATTGAGGATACCGCCTGCAGCATTATCACGCCGATCGCTTTTGACCATGAACAGTTCTTGGGCCGCGACATTGCCACAATTGCCCGCCAGAAGGCCGGCATCATGCGCAAAGGACGCCCGTCTGTCTGGGCTGAACAGCACCCGCTTGCGCGCGCAGAACTGGCCCGCATAGCCGAACCGCTTGGCGGTGACGTGCATGAACAGAACCAAGCCTTTCAGCTGTCACGAACAGAAGCGGGCGGGCTTATTCTGACTACAGCTGATGAGCAGATCAGCACGCCGCCGCTCAGCCTATATGGGGCGCATCAGACCCAGAATGCGGCTTTGGCACTGATGGCACTGAAAGTCAGCAATCTGGTCCCTGATCTTGGCAGGGCGGCAACAGGGGCAGGCACGACCAAATGGCCAGCCCGGGTTCAGAAATTAACGGACGGGGCGTTAACCCAGCTTACCGGTCAGCCCATCTGGCTGGATGGGGCACATAATGTCCATGGCGCAGATGCGCTGAAAACCTGCCTTCAGGAACTGGATACACGCAAATGGACAGTGATTTTTGGCGCGCTGAACACCCGCCCGGCTGATGAATTCTTATCTGTCATCAAACCTGTTGCAGATCATATTTATTGTCTCACCATTCCTGATCAACCCGCGGCCCTGAATGCAGAAGAGCTGGCCGGAATCGCCACCACTATCGGGCTTAACGCTGAGACATCAGACAGTCTTGAAGCTGCGTGCAGAGCTATAGCTGACAAGCCAGCACATAAGAACAAGCCAGTGATTATTTGCGGATCTTTGTATCTGGCTGGTGAGGTTCTGCGCGCGAACAACACCCTGCCTGATTAAAGCTTACAGATTATCTGCGACCCACTGTTCCAGAGCTGATTTTGGCATCGCCCCAATTTTTTCAGCGACCATCTCTCCATTTTTGAAGATCAACAGAGTCGGAATGCCGCGCACATTATAGGCCTGAGGTGTTTCAGGATTTTCATCGATATTCAGCTTGGCAATGGTGATCTGTCCGGCATGAGAATCTGCGATTTCTTCCAGAGCCGGGCCAATTGCCTTGCAGGGGCCGCACCATTCAGCCCAGAAATCAACAAGCACAGGCTTGTCTGAACCCAGAACATCAGTCTGAAAATCGGCATCTGTTGTCTTGATTGTCGGCATAAACCCCTTGCTCCTTCTTATCTGGACGCTGTCATCACACAGCCCTGCTCGCAGTGTACGGAACGGCGCAAGTCAAATCAAGATGATTAACAGGCTCGCACAGAACAGCCCGAATATCATGAGGGGGCCAAAAGCTCACGCAAAGCGGCCTTACGCTCTGCTTCAGCAATACAGGAAATCTGGACTGTCTGTGTCCAGACCACCCAGCAAATAATGGCTTTATCCGGATAGATCTGGCGCAGAATATCTGCATATACCGCCATCTGGCGGATATATCTGTCAGGAATGCTGTCTTCATCTGCCGGCGGTGTGCCGGTTTTGAAATCAGCCAGCAGAACCTCATCCTCACCCACCATTAGCCGGTCCACCTGCCCTTGCACAATGCGGTCACCCACCATGCCGGACAAAGACAGCTCAGCCAGGCTGTCCGGCCCGAACAACGCCGCCAGTCTGGGGTCTGTCATCACAGAGATGGCCTGCTGAACCAGCTGGTCTGTCAGGATGGCGCTTTTGGTGTGCGGGCGTTTTGCTGAAGGCACACCCGCTATCATTGATGCCGCGATTGTTTCGGCGGCCTGAGACCATGATTCCGGGCTCATTTCAGGCAGAACTTCAAATAATTTATGGACAAACTGGCCACGCAGTAAGGCGGCCTGCCGGTCTTCTGCTGTAAACAGAACGGCTTGATCTGCTGCCCCCAGATCAGACGGCACCAGAGGATAGGCAGGTGTTGGCTCCGCCGGTGGCTTGTTTATATACCACTGCGGTAAAGCGCCTTCAGCCCGTTTGTCAGATCTGTCTTGCTGATCATCCTGAGGGGCATCCTCACCCGGTGTTTCCAGCCGCCAGATACCGGTATCTGTCTGAACGGCCCCGTCACAATTTGCAATTTGGCGGCTGAGAAGATGATACCAGCTATCTTCCAGCATACGTTGCCGGGGTTTTTCCCAGCCTGAGATGAACAAGGCCTGGCGTGCACGGGTCAGCGCAACATATAAAAGCCGGAAATCCTCTTCTTGTCTGACCTGTTTGTTATGCTGTTTCAGCTGATCAATCAGCGCAAGCGGGGCGGCCTGACCAGACGGCCAGAACAGGCCTGATGCCGCCTGTACCAGACTGTCTGATGGTTGGGTTGCCCGCAGCATATCCGGCAAATAGACAATTGGGGCTTCAAGACCTTTAGCCCCATGCACGCTCATCACCCTGACCTGGCCAGCATCCTGCATATCCATATCACGTTTGATCTCGCTGCCGCCCTGCCTGAAAAACGTCAGAAAATGGCTCAGGCCGCCCTGGCCCTGCTGGCCATGTTCACGGGCCTGAAGAAGAAACGCATTTAAACTGTCATCAACCGCCGGGCCCAGACGCCGGTGAAACGCCTGCCGTCCGCCTTCGGTCAGCACCACACTGAAAAATTCAAATACCGGTAACTGGTCAGCAAGACCCAGCCACCTATTCAGCTTATCTGCCGCATCGCTGAAACGTTCAGAAATTGTGGCCGCTTCAGCCAATGCGTCAAACAGGCTGGCGTCCCCGCGGTAAACAGCCAGCTCAAACAGCTCGTCCTCATCAAGACCGATAAGCGGTGATTTCAGCAGACAGGCCAGTTGCAAATCATCATCTGGCAGCAGACACACATCACCAAGAGCGAGCAAATCAAGAATTTCGATCTGGTTATTCAGCACAATGCGGTCAGCCCCGGCCACAGGAATATTTGCACGTTCAAGTTCTGCCCGCAGCAAAGCAAAAAAGCTGTCGCGTCTGCGCAGCAGAATTAAAATATCCTGAGGCCGGATGGCACGGCCGAACAGATCTGTTTCTGCACCGCCCAGAAGCGCCTTTATATGGGCAACAACTTCCCGTGCATGACGGGTGTCACTGTCTTCTTCAACCAACAGATCAGGGGCATCAAACATCGGCAGTTCAGCTTTTTTTGCGCCGGCCTGTACCGGCCAAACCTCAACCAGACCTGCCATGCCTGTACGGAACACATCATGGGGCTGATAAGGCGTATTGCCAAGGCCGCTCACCTCATCTGCGGTCATGACACTGTCCACAAATTCCAGTACCGCCCGGCTTGACCGGAAGGACAATGAAAAGTCAATCACATCAAACAGTTTTTGCACCGCTCCTGCTCTTGTGGTGAACCGAGTTTGTGAGTCAGCAAATGTCTGTGGGTTGGCGCCCTGAAAGCTGTAAATAGATTGTTTGAAATCCCCTACCGCAAACACGGTACGGTCTTTTGATTCCTCATCCCCGTCAAAAAACGGTTCAGACAATTTGTTCAGCAAAGACCATTGCGCCGGGCTGGTGTCCTGAGCCTCATCAATCAGCAGATGATTAATGCCCTGATCCAGCTTCCAGCGGACCCAGGCCATCATCTGATCCTGTGCCAGAAGCGTTTCTGTGAAAAAGATCAAATCTTCATAATCAAGCCTGCCAGAAGCCAGCTTGCGAGCCTGGAACTGGCGGTAAACAGCTACACTGACCCGGGCAAGAGACAGGCTGAGCTGAACACAGCGTTCTGCAGATTTTGTCTCAAAATAAAACTGCAATCTGTCGGCGACCTGATTTTGCAGAACAGCACAATCTGGGTCATGCTTGTCCACCTGCTTGTCTGTCATACGTTTCAGGCGGGCACCAGTCGACGTCGTAAACAAAGCCAGCAGGCCGGTAAGATCAACAGGCAGGGATCCGTTATTCTGCTCAAGCCAAAGCTGAAGTCTCTGGCCCCGGCCCGCCTGGGTTGAGCTGCCCTGCTGCAACGCTTCTGCAATTCTGGCGAGCGGCATCTGCTGGATATCCTCAGCCAGTTTCTGTTCTTCAGTTTCAAGATCAACCGGGCCTTCAATCTCTAATGTTTGTCGCAGCTCTGTCTCATAGACAGAAAAACCCAGCGGATCATCAGCAAGCTTGTCAATCTGGCGCCGGTTCCGCATATGGCTTTTTATATGTTTTATGGCCTGTGTTTCATCTGTCTGCTGGGTGAGAACAGACAGAGCTTCAGCCAGCTTTATATCCTGAATCCGGCCGGCCTGTTCCAACAAGCCGAAGAAACAATCTGTCAGCAACCGTTCACTGTCCATCTCGCTCAGCAGCTGGAAATCAGGCGGCACATTGGCTTCAATCGGAAAGCGTTTCAGCACCGCCTGACAAAATGAATGAACAGTTTCAATACGGGGGCCGTCTTCATGATCAAGGATATGTGCAAACAGGCTGCGGGCTGTCTGAATCTGTGTTTGGCTGGGTCTGTGCTCACCCAGCTTTTTCATCTCTTCGATCAGATCAACTTGCTCGCAAATCGCCCAGCTGGACAGCTTTTCATATAGCCGGCTTTTCATTTCTGCTGCCGCGGCTTTGGTGTAGGTCACACATAAAATCGTATCCGGGGCTACACCGCTCAGTAGCAGCCGCAGCACGCGCATTGTCAGAACCTGTGTTTTTCCGGTTCCGGCATTGGCAGAAACAAACACCGACCGTTCAGGATCAGACGCAGCGATTTGCAGCAAAGTGGCTGCCTTGCCAGCCTGATGGTCAACAATCGGCTCAGTCATCATCCACCTCTTGCGGCCGCCATTCACGCACCCGGGACAGATGCCGGTAATCAGAGTAAGCTGGTCTGTCATGCGGATTGGGCTCAGGCAGATAAGGCTGATCCGCATCATCATATTTACAAATCAGATCCAGCAGATATTGGCGGTCCTGTTCTGCATCAAAGCCTGAGGGAAGAACCGGCGTGACACGAGCGGCCCGCTCCAGGCTGCCAGACAACTGCCAGTATTCAAGGGCCCGGAAGCCGTTCGGCGTGAAGGTTTCGCCAACAGCAAAACCGCCGCTCTGGGCAATCACAGCTTCAATCAGAAGCTGGGTCGCCCGGCGGTTTTCAACCTTTGTCTTGCTGGGTGTGGCCCCGGTTTTATAATCAATAATGCTCAGCCTGCCATCAGCATGGATATCCAGCCTGTCAGCTGTGGCGGTAACATTGACCGGCCCATGCGGGGCATCAAGGCTGATTTGACCTTTTTGCTCAGCCAGTGTTTTGACCAGTTCTGAGCGGATGCTGTGTTCATGTTGAATAAACCAGTCCGCAATCACCCGGAATCTGGTCAGCCAGAACGCCTTGATTGGCGGATGCCAGAAATAAGGCGCAAACGTCTCCTCGCCAATACGGTAAAGTGTCTCTGCTGCGTTGTCTGGCAGGTCTCCTGATGGAAATTGTTCAGTGAATTCGGCCAGCGCTTGATGAGTTAACGTCCCTCGCAAGGCGGCATCCGGTCGTTTGTCAACAGGCTGTAAAGGCCTGAGCTTGAGGATTTTTTTCGCATAGATAAAGTAGGGATCTGAAATCCAGCTGTCGAATTCAGTTGCTGAAAACTGGCGCGGACGCGCCGCTATCTCTGGCCGGGGTGAAGGCATATCGACAGGCATGACCGGTTGGGTGAGATGATGATAAAGAGCAGCTGTGATATCTTCTGGAATACCGCTCTCCAGCCGTTCAGTCAGTTTCGCTGCCGCCAGCACAGCCTTCAGCCGCTCAAGCCACCGGCTTGGTGTGGTCGGGCTGTCATCAGCTCGTCTGGCCCGGGTGATGGTCACACGCGATGTGCAGACCTGCATCAGAAAATCATGAGCAGACAAGCCGACACGCCAACGCCGGTCTGGCAAGCTTAACGCTGTCCGTATCGGCTGGTTGGTCCAGGGATCAAAATCTTGTGCAGGGGGCCAGCTGCCCTCATTCACGCCGGCAAGAATAATATGATCAGCTGTCTGCATACGGGCTTCAACAGTACCCAGAATGGCCAGGCGCGGATGAGACCGCCATACAGACCGCACAATCTGCTGGCTGGCCAGAACATGAAACAAATCTGCATAATCTTTTGTCTGCACAGGAAGACTGCTGCCTGAGGCCGCCAGTTCCCCCAGCAAACGGGCCGCCACAACCCCGTCATCACGGCTCCATAATGCCTGCACGGCCTGATTTTCAATATCTGTTTGCGCCAGCTGTTCTGCTGCCCGGCCATGGGCTTCTGCCAGCTCATCCAAAGTGGCATTTTTGTTTGTGAACGCCTCTGTCAGGGGCAATAAGGGTCTAAGAATATGTGTTTCATAAAATTCCAGTAACGGACGCAAAGCCGGTTCAGCCTGCAGCATCATGGTGATGCCGGTCCTGTCGCTTTGGTTCAGATACCCTCTGAGGACCTGCTTTTCCAGCTGGCGGCCCAATTGTCTGAACCGTGCCGGGGCCAGCCCGCCACTGGCCAGAGGATGTTTGATGAGCGCCAGAAGCGCCTGTGCAGACCCGTCCTGTTGGGCCCATTCTGCGATCAGCTGCAGATAATGACCTGTTCGGCTCAGCGGCAAGGGTATGCCTGCGCTGTCATCTACATCCAATTCCCACTTCATCAATGCCGCCCTGACCTGGCGGGCAAGCTGTCTGTCCGGGGTAACCAGCATGGCGGTCTGTTTTGGTGTGTCCAGGGTTTGTCTCATCAGACAGGCAATGATATCTGCTTCATGATGGGTGTCATCAGCCTCAATCAGCCGCAAACCGGACAAGCCTTCTGCTGTAATTTCAGGATGGTCTCTGCCAATTTGCCGCCACCGTGCGGTTTGCTCAGCTGGCAAAAAAACCTGTTTCATCAGCGCGGTGCGGGCAACCTCAGCCGGGGGCCGGTCACAAACAGGCCAGAGCGTCACCTTATCCGGGGCCAGATCAAGTTTAGAAAATGTTGTGAACAATTGATGCATCGGATGACCAACATCACCAAGAATAGCTTTATGATCCTCATCACTCACCGCTTCCCCATCATGACCGGGAAACACCAGAACCCCTTTCGGCAACTGACAGATAGCCCGCATCACTTCAACTGTTTTCGGCAAACTGCCTGTGGAACCGGCAAGAAGAACCGGTGTTTGTGGCGGCCGGTCTGCCCATTGCCTGAGCTGTCTGTCCAGCACGGCAAGGCGGCGGGCAGAAGGGTCCATGACCCCTCTTTCCTGAGTGATATCAGGCCAGTTTTGCAGAATAATGCTTAAAAAGGTCAGGATATCAGCCCAATGTTTGGCGAATTCAGACGGGATCACCGCCTCATCTAAGGCCTCGACACTTCCGCCAGACTGATAAACCTGATCCAAAAACCGGGCCAGGCTGGCCGCCAGTTGAAATGACTGTGCCGGAGACAGCCTCTGCCCGCCTATAGGACGGCTCTGGATCAGGCGGGCCAGCACAATATGCCTGTCTGTCATGCTGGCAGATGGCGGCAATTCACCTAGCTCATCTGCGGTTAAGGTTAGGGATAAAAATTCCGGGTCAAGCTCATCCACATCGCCAATAGGCTGCATGTCTGGCAGAAACAACGCCTGGCCGTCAGATTGCTGGATAAAGGCTGTTTTCAGTGCCTGTGCGGCCCGGCGGGACGGCAACAGAATTTTAAATTTCGCCAGCTCTTCCGGGCGGTGAACGGCGGCCAGAATCCCGCTGGCAAGGTCTTGTGCAAAAGGCCGGCCAGCCGGAATCGTAAACACACCCGGACGCGCGAAATCAGCAAAAGAAAATAAGGTGTTTTTGTCCGCAACCATATCCGGCAGTATAGTCCAGTTTCATCTGCACAGACAGTCCAAAACAGACCGCTTCAGAAGGCAGATGTTCAGGCTAGGCGAAAAAATCCTGTTTGAAGATGTTGATAAGCTCAGGTGAGGCGGCCACCGCTGCCACGCGGCTGTCCTCATCGGGTCCCATCGCCAGATCAATCCTGACCTGATCAGCCGGCAGCAAGTCTTTAATTTTGTCTGACCATTCAATCAGACAACAACATTCAAAAAACGCCTCTTCCACACCCAAGGCCAGAACTTGCTCAGCGGTTTCAAGGCGATAGAGATCCATATGCCACACCTCAAACCCGCCACTGGCCTGATAGGGCTGTACCAGGGTAAATGTCGGGCTGGGGATATCATCCTGCGGCCCGCAAGAGGCCGTGATCATTGCCCGTGCTATCTCAGACTTGCCTGCCCCCAATGGCCCGGACAGGCAAAACACACGGCCAGGCGTAATCAAGCGGGACAATGCCCCTGCAAACGCCCGGGTGGCTGAAAGATCAGGAAGCGTGAGGGCGAGGCTGTCCAGCATGGTTACACCTTTATAAGAAGATGGTTCGCCCAAAAGACAGCCCGCTAACCCACATATCTTTAGTATCTGTATTGTTCAGTCTTGAACGGTCCTTGCTGGTCGACACCGATATAATCAGCCTGTTCCTCACGCAGGGTCGTCAGCGTGGCCCCGACTTTCTCCAGATGCAGGGCAGCAACTTTTTCATCCAGATGCCGCGGCAAGGTATATACGGTGTTGTTATAGTCAGCATGGCTGGTCCACAGCTCAATCTGGGCCAGAACCTGATTGGTGAAAGAAGCTGACATCACAAATGACGGGTGACCTGTCGCACAGCCCAGATTAACAAGGCGGCCTTTGGCCAGGAGAATCATACGCTTGCCATCTGGGAATTCGATCTCATCAACCTGTGGCTTTACCTCACGCCAGGTCATGTTTGACAGAGACGAGACCTGAATTTCATTATCAAAATGGCCGATGTTACAAACGATGGCCCGATCTTTCATCTCCCGCATATGATCAAGCGTGATGACGTCTTTATTGCCTGTGGCGGTCACAAAGATATCCGCTTTTTCGGCAGCCTGTTCCATCGTGACCACCTCATACCCTTCCATTGCGGCCTGAAGCGCGCAAATAGGGTCAATTTCGGTCACCATCACACGTGCCCCGCCCTGACGCAGGGAGGCCGCAGACCCCTTGCCCACATCACCATATCCACACACCACAGCAACCTTGCCTGCCAGCATCACATCAGTTGCCCGGCGGATACCGTCAACCAGAGATTCACGGCAGCCATACAGATTATCAAATTTGGATTTGGTGACAGAATCATTCACATTAATCGCCGGGAACGGCAGCTGATTTTTCTCTGCCATCTGATACAGCCTCAAGACCCCTGTTGTGGTTTCTTCAGACACACCCAGAATGGCGTCTTTCTGGCGGGTGAACCAGCCAGGGCTGGTGGCATGACGTTTATGAAGCTGGGCTTTGAGATATTCTTCTTCTTCAGATGCGGGCTGGGCCAGCACATCTTCGCCAGCTTCCAGACGGGCGCCAAGCAGAATATACATGGTTGCATCACCACCATCATCAAGGATGAGATTCGCAGGTTCGCCATCAGACCAGTCGAAAATCTTATCAACATAGGCCCAGTAATCTTCCAAGGTTTCCCCTTTGACCGCAAACACCGGAATGCCGGCTTCAGCGATTGCCGCGGCGGCCTGATCTTGTGTTGAAAAAATATTACAGGACGACCAGCGTAATTCGGCCCCCAGCTCAGCCAGCGTTTCAATAAGAACAGCGGTCTGAATGGTCATATGCAAACACCCGGCAATGCGTGCCCCTTTCAAGGGCTGTTTGCCTTTATATTCGTCACGCAACGCCATCAGGCCAGGCATTTCATTTTCAGCAATCGATATTTCACGACGGCCCCATTCTGCCAACCCGGCATCGGCAATTACATAATCATGACTCATTTCAACGCTCCAAACTCATCTGCGGCTGTATATTTATGAAAACCTGTGACTGTGCCTAGCAAAATTCCAGCACAATAGCAAAACCTAACGAATTTCACGGTGAAAAACAGACACAGAAAGATTGTGCGCCTTTGCCCAACTGGCAAACCATTCAGCACAAACAACAGATCGGTGCTTGCCGCCAGTACAGCCAAACGCGATCGTCAGGTGCGGGCGGCCATCTCCTGTCTGAGACGGCAAGGTGCTAGCGATCATTTCTGTCATCTTGTCCATAAAGGGCTGAAAGCGCGGATCTGCCGCGACAAACGCCTGCACATCCTGATCAAGACCTGTTTTGGCCCTCAGCTCAAACTGCCAATGCGGGTTATGTAAGAACCGCATATCAAAAACATAATCAGCAGATTCAGGCAGCCCCTTTTTATAGGAGAAGCTCTGCGCTGTCAGCTGAACCTTATCTTCATCACCAAGACCAAGACGGGCCAGCAATTCACGCCGGAAATCTGCCGGGGCACGTCCGGTACTGTCTATGTGGATATCCGCCAAATGCGTTACCGCTGCCAGAGAAGACCTGTCCAGCTCTATTGCCTGCTCCAGGCTGTCTGTCTGCTCTGCCATGGGGTGACGCCGTCTGGTGGCTTTATATCTGCGCAGTAATTCTTCTGTTGTTGCCTCAATTAACACCACCTGACAGCGGTCCTGCATAGAGGATTTCAGATTTGTCACCAGCCTGACAATGGTGTCCGGGTCAAACCCGGCCGTGCGCAGATCAACCCCGATTGCAAGTCTTGTTTTTTCTGTCTCAACAGACAGCGCAACAAGCTGGTCAACCAGCGCCAGCGGCAGATTATCCACAGCTGTAAATTCAGCATCTTCAAGAATATCAAGGGCGGTTGAATGGCCAGAACCAGACTGGCCGATAACAATGACCAGCTGCACCGCCTCATCAGCAGCAGAAACATCATCACCACCAGCAACGCTGGTCTTGTCATTACGGGTCAAAGACGTCATGCAACCAATCTAGCAAAGTTCTGGCTAGCGAACCAGTGGCAGACGAAGCGTAAAGACAGCCCCACCATCAGGCCGGTTTGCCGCTGTCAGGCTGCCGCCATGGGCATTGGCAATCTGCCTGGCAATAGACAAGCCCAGACCGGAATGCTGGCCGAACCCTTCTTCAGTAGGGCGTTCTGTGTAGAATCTTTGAAAAATCTTCTCTTCTTTGCCTTCCGGCAGGCCTTTGCCTCTGTCAGCAACAGTGATCACAGCAAAGCCCTTTTCACGTTTCAGCCCGACTTCAATCGGCTGCTCGCCTTTATGGAAGGTCATGGCATTGGCGATGAGATTATCAAGAATCTGGATAATCCGGGTGGTGTGAATTGCGGCACGGACCGGCCGTTTGGGCCCTGTGAATACCAGGCTTTGCGGGCCGTGTCTTTGTATGAATACAGTTGACCAGCTTTCAAGAAGTTCAAGAATATCGTGAAGTTCTGCAGGCTGAAGCGATAATTCAGCATCAACACGGCTGGCCTGAGAAATATCAGAGATAAGCCTGTCCAGACGCTGAACATCAGCCAAAATGATATCCATCAATTTCCGCTGCTGTTCAGGATTATCAATACGGGAGACGGTTTCAACAGCTGAGCGAAGAGAGGTTAGCGGGTTTTTGATCTCATGCGCAACATCAGCCGCAAATCCGGCAGTTGCCTGAATCCGGCGTTGTAATTCTGCTGTCATATCAACAAGAGCTTGAGACAGCTGGCCAATCTCGTCTTTGCGTGCTGGCAATCCTTTCAGCGGGGCGGTTGTGTCTGCTGTCTGTCTCAGCCTGTCTGCTGAGGCGGCCAGAAACACAATCGGCCGGGTGATTGAGCGGGCAAGATATAAACCCAGAAGTATGGTGACAAACAAAATCCCGGCGAACAGCTGAACAAAGGCCCATTGCACATTTTCAATTTCACTTTCAATTGTGCCGCCTGTGCTGGTCATCAATAACGCCCCTTTCACAATCCGCAGATCCTGAATCGGCAAGCTGACCGACAAAACCAGCTGACCGCGCGGGTTGCGCCACATGCTGCGCATGACCTCACCAGCCAGGGCCCGTTTTACATCAGGAAAGCCATCTGCATGCCGCAGGCCGCGCATATTCATCACGGGCACAGGTGTTCTGTTGCTGATCAAATCTGCAAACCCGTTCATCATCTGGACAATTTCATACCGAACCTGTTCCTGCATCGGCTCTGGCATCCGTTTTTTAATTCTGATCCGACTGCGGGTGGCCCCGCGCTTGTTGGTATCAGCCATAATCTGGCCAGAGGGCTGAAAGACACGCGCGCGAAGCTGTGTGCCGTAACCGACCAGCGGAAGTAAATGACGCATTGTTTGCGGGGCCAGCCCTCTCACACCGAAAGGGCGTTCGCGTGTGTCTTCAAGAGCCAGTGAACGGGCCAATATCCGGCCCTGACGTTCAAGAGCTTCGAATTCTGCCTGCACCAGAACAGACCGGTATTGGTCAATCGAAAACAGGCCGATAAAAAACAGCGCCAGCGGAAACAGCATAATCGCCAGAATGCGGGCGGATAACGGGCTTATAAAAGACGGCCAGAACCGGAATTTTTCTGCCACAACGAAGCGTCTCCTGCCTGTCCATCAGATAGCGATAAGGTTTTTGTGTCAGCAGCCCGAACCACTGGCTGACCCCCGGACCTGCTGTGCTGCTGTCAGTCTGCTTTATATTTATACCCGATTCCGTACAGCGTCTCAATTCTGTCAAATTCTGGGTCAGACACTCTGAATTTCCGTCTGATCCGCTTGATATGACTGTCGATGGTCCGGTCTTCCAAGAACACCGCATCACCATAGGCCGCATCCATCAGCTGGTCCCGGTTCTTCACATGCCCGGGTCGCATGGCCAGAGCCTGAAGCAGTAAAAATTCTGTGACCGTCAGCTTTACCTCACGGCCTTTCCAGGAACAAAGATGCTTATCAGGATCCAGCACCAGATCCCCTTGTGAGACAACAGACCCGGAAGAGGCATCGCTGTCTTCCAAACCGGACCGGCGCAACACAGCTTTGATCCTGGCAAGAAGAAGACGCTGGGAAAACGGCTTGGTGATATAATCATCAGCCCCCATGCCCAGCCCTAACGCTTCGTCAAGTTCATCATCCTTACTGGTCAGGAAAATCACCGGCAAGGATGAACGCTGGCGCAATTTGCCCAGCAATTCTGTGCCATCCATGCGCGGCATTTTGATATCCAGAACCGCCAGCGCAGGCGGGCGGCGCAATAACCCGCTTAACGCCTGTTCACTGTCAAAATAAGTGTCAACTTCATAGCCCTCTGCCTCAAGCATCAGGGCAACAGAGGTTAAGATGTTCTGGTCATCATCGACCAAAGCCAGTCTTGTTACCATGCCATCCTCTTTACATTCTGGTCTTGCGTTTGATTACTGACTGTTTGCATTCTGCTGACGTTCGCGCTCAAACTGCGGCCTTTACAAGGCAAAAATAAGGCAGACCGCAAAACGCCTAGAGCCTAATGCGCGTCAGACCAGCTTGCCGCGATACCGGCTTCAGCAATCAGCGGCACCTTCAGGCTGACCACAGGATCAGCTGCCTGTTCCATAACAGAAGTGATCACAGCCACTGCCCTGTCTGCCTGCTCATCAGGGACCTCAAAAATCAGCTCATCATGAACCTGAAGCAGCATCACCGCCTCCAGATGTTCAGCATCAAGAGCAGCCGGCAGGCGGCACATCGCCCGCTTGATGATATCAGCCGCACTGCCTTGAATAGGCGCATTAATCGCCTGGCGTTCAGCAAAGCCGCGCATGGCCGGGGCCTTTTCAGCGATTTGGGGAATATGAATGCGCCTGCCGAACAGCGTTTCCACAAACTGGTGGTCACGGGCAAATTGTTTGGCGTCATCCATATAGGATTTTATGCCTGGAAAGCGGTCCAGATAGGCTTTGATATAGTCTCGTGCTTCGCCTTGCGGTACCGACAATTGTCTGGCCAGACCAAAGCCTGAAATGCCATAGATAATTCCGAAATTAATCGCTTTTGCCCGCCGCCTTGTTTCAGAATCCAT